>CBAAAE010000091.1:0-3932 GCA_964658845.1 uncultured Novosphingobium sp.
GGCAAGCACGCTCGTCTTCAGACGTGGAATGCAGTGGCGATGCGGTACGTCAGGAACGATGCCGCGTACGCCAGTACCGTCATGTAGGCGAGCTGACCGAGCGGCCACTTCCAGCTGTTGGTCTCGCGGCGGACTACAGCCAGGGTCGCCGTGCACTGCATGGCCAGCGCGAAGAACACCAGCAGCGCAAGCGCGCCGGCCAGACCAACCTCGCTGCGCAGCGCGGCGCCCGTGTTGACGCTGCCGTACAGCGTCGCGAGTGTGCTGACGACACTCTCGCGCGCGACAAAGGCCGTCAGCAGGGCGATGCCGACGGTCCGGTTCAGTCCGAGTGGCTTCAGCGCCGGCTCGATCCAGGCTCCAACGTGTGCCAGGTAGCTGGAGCCAACATCGCCCGCGTGCCCGTTGTGGAACGGCATGTGCGCCAGGAACCATATGACCAGGTTCAGCACGAGGATGACCGTTCCGACCTGCTTCAGAAAAACCTTGCTGCGGTCGAAGACGGCAAGTGCGACGGTACGCAGGCGGGGCAGGCGGTAGTTTGGGAGTTCGATGGCAAAGAGCGAGGCGCGCCCCTTCAGAATGCTTGAATGCAACAGCTTGGCGGTCAGCAGCGCCGCCAGCAGGCCAACAACGTACAGCAGCATCATGGTCGCGGCCTGCAGTCCCAGAGCGTCGCCCAGCAGCTTGCGTGCGGGAATGAACGCGGCGATCAGCAGGGCATAGACGGGCAGCCGCGCGGAGCAGGTCATGAAAGGCGCGATCAGGATCGTTGCCAGCCGGTCCCGCTTGGAGGGGATGGCGCGGGTCGCCATGATCGCCGGCACCGCGCACGCGTAGGCCGACAGGAGTGGCAGAAACGATCGCCCATTCAGCCCGACCCGGCCCATGGTGCGATCCGCGATGACGGCCGCGCGCGCCATGTAGCCGGAATCCTCAAGCAGCGTGATGACGAGGAACATGCAGAGGATCGCCGGCAGAAAACCAACGATGGACGCCAGACCGTTCCACACGCCATCCACCAGGACTGCGCGCAGGATGGTGTCGGGCAGGTGGTTGCCGAGCGCGACGCCCGTGTTGCTGAGCCAGTTCGTGAGCGCCGTTCCCGCCGGCTGTGCCAGCCGGAAGATCACCTGGAAGGCTGCCGCGATGAACAGCACGCAGAGGATGGGACCGACGACTGGATGCAGCGCCCACTGGTCGAACGCCCGTGTAAAACGCGAGTGATGCGGACGGAGGTAGGCCCCCGATTTTGTGAGGCTATTACAGTCGGTCGCGCAGCCTGTCGCCGCGTTGCCGCCCGCCTGCAGCACTGGAAGTAGCTGTGCGGCAGCGTGCTCGCCGTTCAGGAAATGCAGGATTGCTTCCATGCCGGTACCGCGCGACGCACTGATCAGCGCCGTCGGTGTACCGATCTCGCGAGCCACGGCCAGGGGATCGATGAAGCCCTTGCGCGCCGTCAGTTCGTCGGCCATGTTGATCAGCACCAGGGTTGGCAGCTTGCACGCCAGCACCTCGCCGATCAGGGTCATGTACCGGTGCAACTGCGTCCCGTCCACCACCAGCAGGACCGCGTCCAGACGGGCGACGCCGGGCTGCACGCCGTGCAGAACGCTGACGGCGATCTTCTGGTCTTCGGACTCGGGGGTAAGGCTCCAGACGCCGGGGAGGTCGACGACCGTCTGGCCGGATTTCAGGCGGCCGATGCGGTGCTCGACCGTGACACCGGAGTAGTTGCTGACCTTCTGCCGCATCCCGGTGAGCCGGTTGAAAAGCGTGGTCTTGCCGACGTTCGGGGGGCCGATCAGGCCGACCGTGGTGAAGCGCCTGGCGCCGCGCGGCAGGCCCGCCTCATCCGAGGGGGCAAACCCGAGCAAGTCCGGCGAAGGTGCTGCTAGGGAACTCATCAGTTGCGCTCCGGGCGGCGGATCTTCACGGTGGAGGCGGTCTCGCCACGCAGGGCGATGTCGAAGCCGTCGACTCGGACGATCAGGACGGACCTGCCGGACAGGTGGCGTACCACCTCGACCTCAGCGCCGGAGTTCAGGCCAAGCGAGCAGAGCTGGCAGAACGCCTCGCCTTGCGCCACACCGATCACGGTCGCCCGTTCGCCACGATTCAACTCAGCAAGATGCAAGAAGAGGTCCTTCTCCCGAAGCCGACCTCGCAAAGGGAAGTGTTCTCACCATCGTAACGCATCTCGGACTGCAATGGTCCTCGTTCGCGCATTCCTCGTGAACTGGAGGAACTCTCGCCTCACTGACCTGAGAGGGATAAGCCCAGGGGCTGGCAATTATGCGCGGGTGAAGAGACGCTTCCAGAGCGGTGGCTTCGAGTTCTCGTCGTCCTCGTCGGGCTGGCGGAGAGCATTCTGCGGCGGTAGCGGCCGGCCTTCAAACACGGCCAGCGGATTGTCCACGCAAAGCGCATTGGCAAAGTCCGCACCAAGCCGCTTCTGAACCAGCAGGCGCGCGGCCTGCATCTTTGGTGGCCTGTGGACGGTGTCGTGCGCGTCCGTTGCCAGAAAATGTACCGATCCGGAACGCAGCAGGTCCCACGCCATCGATTTCGCCTTCCCGCCGAAGTTGCCGGTGACGGAACCGGCGGTCACCTGCACCAGTAGGCCGCTGGCAAGCCATTCGCGGATGCGCCCGGGGGTTCGCTGCAGCGTTGCATTCCGTTCCGGGTGGGTCAGGATCGGCGTCAGACCGGCGACGCGCATGCTATACAGCACCTCGTCCAGGCGGGTGGGTATGTTGAAGTCCGGCAGCTCGATGAGTAGGTATTCCGTGCTGTTGATGCTGAACCGCGTCAGGTTCGCCAGCGCATCCTCGACGTTGTCGAAGTTGATGTGAAAATCGCAGCCCAGCCCAAGCTGTACCCGCGCCGCGGTCTCTGCCGGCAAGGCATCGCGCACCTGCTGCAGCAACACCTCGTTGCGGGCGCGATCGTACGCATAGGTGTGGTTGGCATGCGGCGTCGCGACGATGTGCGTGATGCCATCTTCGACCGCAATCTGCACCATGGCCACGCTGGTCGCCAGATCCCTCGATCCGTCGTCGATGCCAGGCAGCAGGTGATGATGAATGTCGATCATGCGCTGGTAAGACTGACGATCAGGCCCTGAAACAGCTTGAAGCCGTCGGCCGAGCCGAGCAGCGCCTCGCTGGAACGGTCCGGGTGCGGCATCATGCCGAGCACATTGCGTCCCTCGTTCAGGATGCCGGCGATGTTCTCGAGCGATCCGTTGGGATTAGCCGCCGTCGTGACCTCGCCTGAGGGCGTGCTGTAACGAAAGGCAATGCGGTCGCCGCGTTTGAGTTCGGCCAGCGTCGCCTCATCGCAGAAGTAGTTGCCCTCCATGTGGCCGATCGGCATGCGCAGAACCTCGCCGCGAGCCAGCGTCTGGGTAAAGGGCGAATCGTTCGTCTCGGTGCGCAGGTGGATCTGTTTGCAGATGTACCGCAGGCCGGCGTTACGCATCAGCGCGCCCGGCAGCAGGCCTGCCTCACACAGAATCTGGAAGCCGTTGCAGATGCCCATGACGGGCCCGCCCGCTGCGGCGAACTTCTTCACGGAACCCATCACCGGCGCAAAGCGGGCAAGCGCCCCGGTGCGGAGGTAATCGCCATAGGCAAAGCCGCCGGGCACAAGGATCGCGTCGCAGCCCTGCAGGTCTTCTGAGGCGTGCCACAGGAACGTCACAGGCTGCTGGGCAATCGCGTCGATCACGTGAAAGGCGTCGTGGTCGCAGTTCGAACCGGGGAAGACGAGAATGCCAATCTTCATAGAAACAGGGTACCGCGAACGGCGAGCGCATGTCGCCAAGACTGAACTGCTGCCAGCTGCGAAGCCGTCATCCTGAGCTGACCATCATCCTGAGCTGGCCGCCGTCCTGATCAGGCGCCGCCCGGAACGTTGCCAGGACGACC
>CBAAAE010000091.1:3942-11380 GCA_964658845.1 uncultured Novosphingobium sp.
TTGAGTAGCCGTCATCCTGAGCGGAGCGAAGGATCCCGCTGATGCTGGTCCTGCCTCAGCAGCTGATCCTTCCGCTCGCGACTGTCGACGGTTACCTTGCGTCAACCGGCGGCTGCCTTGCGAGATAGGGTGTAGACGTTTACCTGTGCGTGCTGTGCAGGGATCCTTCGCCTCGCTCAGGATGACCGCTTCGTTCAGGATGACAGCTGCTCAGGCTGACGGATACTCAAAATAACAGCTACTCACATGGCGGCTGCAACTCAGGATGACGATCGTTCTGAGAGATACTGCTACTCCATAACGGGTACGTAGACGCAGTACCCACGGGGCGGCGCCGGAAACTCCGAAAACCCATCCTCGTCGGTGGTTCGCTCATCCGGGTGGGCTTCGTCCTTGCCGTCCCATGCGACCGGCTTGAATTTCTGATTCTTCCACTTGGTCTGTATGCTGGTGCCGCTCCACTGGTTACCCAGGTTGTTCAGCACATAGATTAGTCCGGACTGGGCCTCGGTGCCGCCGCGTTGGGAGATATAAAGATCCGGGTCAGCGTGCAGAATCTGGCTCTCACCGCCTGCGTGTCGGTGATGCGCGTCGACCAGTGCATCGATGCCGTTCGGCGAGCCGGGCCGTGCCAGGCCGAAGTTGTAGTAGTCGTGCCAGAAGACGCACGGGTAGCCATCCTGCGTCAGGATGAAGGAGTAACCGAGCATCTTGTCATTCACCACTTCGTTCCCGCCCATGTCGTGATTCTCAGTGAATGTGACCGCATTGAACGGGCGCGCGGCAGAGACGGAGTGGCCGTCCGTCAACTTACGCAAGTCATAGTTAGGCGTGTCGCAAAGGTCCTTCAGCTTGTAACGAAGAGGGAAGTCGAAGGCGGCGATCTGCGAATCGGTTAACTTGCTTACCGAATCCAGCCAGTCACCGATGTCCTCCGGGCCGGACCAGAACTCGCCGACAACAAACGGCGAGAACGTTGGATTGTCCTTCTTCTGGTACTCGTATTTGGCCAGCAAGCCGATCATCCACGCACCGAAGCCTTTGACAAAGTCGAAGCGGAAGCCGTCAAAGTCCAGATCTTCAATGATCATGCGGGCATAGTCATACATTGCCGCGTATACCTTGGGATTGCGATGGCACAGGTGAGGGAAGCCCGCGAACCGCTCGCCTTCCAGCATGACCTTCTCGTAACGCGAGGGATGGAAGCAGTCCCAGTTACGGGGAAACTTCCCACTCTTTGGCGCGAACTTGGTCCAGCGCTTCTCGCCGTCGAGGGGGTTTTCCTCTTCCTCGTCCGCGCCGCTGTTGTGATTGATGACCATGTCGGCGATGGCGCCCATGCCGTTCTCATGAATGATGCCGATGAGATTTTCGAGCTCTGCGCGATTGCCATAACTTGTCTTGAGCTGCCCCTTCTGCTCGAAATCTCCCAGGTCGAAATAGTCATACGGATCGTAGCCGACCGTACCCTTGTCTGCTCCCTTGGAGATCGGCGGCAACCAGATGGAGTCGAAGCCGACGCCCTGCTTACCGAGCTTCGGGATCTCGCCGGCAAGGTAGTTCCACCACTCGCCCAGTTTGTCTTCTTCTTTCGCGCAATCCCAGTAAAAGCCCTGCATCATGACTGCCATGTGTTTGATCGCTCCGTGACGCGCAGCCACCTGCATGACGTCCTGTAAGGGCGCCTTGAAGACTTGGCATTTTGCGCTTGCCAACCGCTCAGATGCATCCAACAGGCGTCGCGGTTTGACGTGAGGGATCGGGGAGCATGAACGGGGACGGACGGGACGAGTTGTCGGGACAGCTTCGCACCGCGGGCGGAGCGCTGCTCGGCTGGTGGCGCGCAACCACGCTGGACGCGCTGATCGTGGGTGCGATGTGGTTCGTGGGACTCTACTTCATTCACGTGCCGTGGGCGCCGCTGTGGGCGGTCGTCGCGGCCGTCTGCCAGTTCGTCCCCGGCATTGGAACGGCCCTGGCGGTCTGCGGACCTGCGGTTGCGGCGTTCTTTGCCAGCGTAAACACCGGGCTGGATAAGCTGTGGTGGACGCTCGGCCTCTACGCCGTCATCGCGATTGTGGATGGTCTGCTGATCCAGCCACTACTGTTGAAGCGGCAGACGCTGGTGCCGTGGTGGGCGGCGATGCTCGGACCGATCGTTGGAGGCGTGCTGCTGCCGCCGTGGGGAGCCCTGCTGGCTCCACCGCTGCTGGCCGTGGTGTTCGCCCTGCGCAGCAGAGGTGTCCGACCTTAGCCGCCCAGCTTGTACTTCGATTCTGCCAGCCGGAAGAGCGGTCGCCACACCAGCCGGTTGATGGTCACCACCATCATCGCCATGACGATCGTCGCCATCAGCAGCACGGCAAACTGGCCGGCATCCGTAGCGGCGCTGATCTGTTCGCCCAGGCCGTAAGTCGTCATGGTGTGATTTCTCAGGCGAAAGTACTCGGCGATGATGCTCGCGTTCCATGCGCCACCTGACGCCGTGATCAGGCCCGTCAGCAGGAACGGAAAGATGCCCGGCAGAATGATGGTCCGCCAGCGCTGCAGGGTGCCGAAGTGGAAGACGCGCGCGACCTCCTTCAGGTCGCCCGGGATGGCCATGGCGCCCGCGATCACGTTGAACAGGATGTACCACTGCGTACCCAGCAGCATCAGCAGGATGGCGGCGGTGCCCATGCCCGCTCCGCTTTGGATCAGCAGCAGCAGCAGAACAGGGAACAGCGCGGTCGCAGGCACGCTGGCGGCGATCTGTGCCAGCGGCTGGGCGAAGCGCGCAAGCTTCGGATTGGACCCGATGGCAACGCCCGCAGGCACCGTCCAGAGAGTTGCCAGCAATAGGGCTGCCATCACCCGGAGCAGCGTCGCGCCGGCGCCACCCAGGATGTGCCCGAACTCATGCCCGTCAATCGATCGCAGCAGGTGCAACGCCTGCAAAGCAGCGTAGCCGACCACCACCAGCACAATGGCGTACACCAGCCCGCGCAGCACGCGTGAGGGTGCCTTCCTGCCAGCCGCGTCGTACTCAGGATGGGTTGAGTACTGCCGGGCCTCGCGCCGGTAGAGCCGCTCCGTAAGCGGCTGCAGCGTTACGCGGCCAAGCGCACGCGCCACGTTCGACTGCTGCAGCATGTGCAGCAGCGGCGAACGCACGCGGCGGCCGCTCTCCACCTGCTCGAACTTGAAGCGGTCGCTCCATGCGATGATGGGCCGCCACAGCAACTGGTCGGTCGCGACGATGATGAAGATCATCGTGGCCAATCCCCAGAGGATGGCCGCCGTGTTGCCCTCGCTGGCCGCCGTCTGCAGGTAGCTGCCCAGGCCCGGCAGGCGAAAGTCGCGGGAGCCGAGCACAAACATCTCGCACGCCATCAGGAAAAACCAGCCACCCGCGACCGAGACCATCGAGTTCCAGATCAGCCCTATTGCAGCGTAAGGCAACTCAAGCTGCAGCAATCGCTGCGGACGCGAAAAGCCGTAGATGGTGCTGGCCTCCATCAGCTCTGGCGGCAGGCTCTTCAACGACGAGTAGAACGAGAACGCCATGTTCCACACCTGGCCCGTGAAGATCAGGATGATCGCGCCAAGTTCAAGCCCAAGCTGGCGGGTATGGAACAGGCCCATGCTGGCAAGCATCACGCCCGGCAGGAAGCTGAGCACAGGGATCGACTGCAGGATGTCGAGCGCCGCGATCATGAGCGCTTCAAGCCGCCGGCTGTAGGCGGCCACGTAGCCATAGCCGATCGCGAAAACAAGGCTCAGGGCATAGGCCAGTCCCATGCGCACAATGGAGTAGAGCGCGTAACGCGGCAGCGAGCGTGGCGACAGCGAAAGCACCACGCTGGGTTGCGGCTGGCCCATCCAAAGCCGCGCGATCTGTACCACGCCGTAGAACGCGGCAAGGCCGATGCATGCAACCACCAGGTCGAGCACTACCGGCCACGTGCGGCGAACCGCCTGGCTGCGTGCGAGCGTCTGGGGGTCTGCAAAGACGCTGCGGGAACGCAGGCCGGCGAAGCGATCCGGCAGCATCTTCATGCCGCAACCGCCTGCAGCGACGCACTCACCTTGCAGCCTCTGTCGTCGCTTCCGACAACTGGCTGCTGGCCAGGATGAAGCGGCGGCGGCTCGCGTCGAAGTCGAACAGCTCGGCGTACCGGCCCCAGTTCACGGCGGTCTCCATCTGGCGCAGGGTCTCTTCTTCGCTGAACTGTTCGTCCAGCATGTCGTGGAAAAACTCCTCGGGCACGCTGCCGTCGCTCTTGGCCTCCAGAGCCCGCACAATCTGCCGCAGCAGCAGCACGTTGGCCACGGCCACCTCGCGGAAAATCTCTTTCTGCCGCAGGATTTCCGCATCCGCGAACTCTGCGCCGATAGGGGTCAGGACGGCATCACCCTCGTTGACGGACAGGAAGCCAAGCAGCGAAGCCGCGTCGACAATGGGCAGCAGGTCGTCGATCTCAAAGGCAAGATCATCCGCCAGGCGATAGATGTCGGCCTTCCCGCTGTGGTCGAGCATCAGTTCCAGCAGGCCTGCGATACCGCCGGGCCGCGCATGTGGCAGCATCTGGTAGCTCATCAGGCGCTGGTCGCGCACGCGCTTGCCATCGACTGTGCGTGGCAGCGCGGGCGGCTGCGCATCCGGCTGGGTCAGCACCTTGTAGATGTAATCGACCAGCTGGGTAAAGGCACCGGCCTTGCGGTCGCGCGGATGCTGCAGGGCTACCCGGAAATCCGTCCGCACGTGCCCGGGATTGCGCCCCAGCACGATGATGCGGTCTGCCAGCAGTACCGCCTCCTCGATGTTGTGGGTCACGATGAAGATGGCCTGTGTGGGCATGGTCTTCTTCTGCCAGAGCTCCAGCAATTCCGATCGAAGGTTCTCGGCGGTCAGCACATCGAGCGCGGAAAAGGGCTCGTCCATGAACAGCACTTCCGGCTCGACAACCAGGGCTCGAGCGAACCCAACGCGCTGCCGCATGCCACCTGACAGTTCCTTCGGGTAAGCCTGCTGGAAGCCGTCGAGTCCCACCGTGTCCAGCATCTTCAGGGCACGCCGCCGGCGCTCCGCGGGTTCGGTGCCGCGCGCCTGCAGCGGTGCCTCGACATTTTCAAGCACGGTCAGCCAGGGAAAAAGCGCAAAGCTCTGAAAGACGATGGAGACGTTGATCTCGGCCTGCCCGATGGGTTTTTCATGCCAGTACACCTGTCCGGCAGAGGGCATCGACAGACCCGTGAGCATGCGCAGCAGGGTCGACTTGCCGGAACCGGAGGGACCCAATAGCGCAACAATTTCGCCCGGGACAATGGCCAGGTCTGTCGGCGATATCACCTGGATACGGTTCTCGCTTGGCTGCGCGTAATACTTCTCGACGCGCTCCGCGCGAATGATTGCCTGGGGCATGCTCTCTCACTAATCAGGATGCGATCGCGTTGTGCGGCAGACGCTCGGATGGCCGGCCCAAAGTGGGCACGTACCGGGCGTATGTGCAGCCTATCATCTTCGCTTGAATGCTCTTACGTCCCTGTAAGCTTGCACATAGCCGACTCGCTAGGTTAGAACTTAGATAGACATGACATCCAATTCCAATAAGTCCCGAGTCCTGGTTGCCGACGATGAACAGGTCATTGCAAACACGCTCGCGATCATTCTGAATCAAGCCGGTTTCGAAGCACGGGCGGTGTATTCCGGCGAAGGTGCTATTGAGAGCCTGGACGAATTTACGCCCGACATGCTGATCTCAGACGTCATCATGACCGGCATGACCGGCATCGAGGCCGCCATCAAGGTGCGCGCCAAGCTGCCGAATTGCAAGATTCTCCTGTTCAGCGGACAGGCCGCCACAGCCGACCTGCTGGAGAAGGCTCGAGCACAGGGTCACGAGTTCGAGATCCTGGCCAAGCCCGTACACCCCACTGATCTTCTGGCCAAGCTGCGCAGCTAACACTCTCGCGAACAAGGACGAAAGCCCGGCGCGACCGCCGGGCTTTTTCAGCGTTCGGAACTGGTTGCAGGACCTGCCGCACTTCGCTCCAACTCACGCGTCTTCAGAACGATGAAGTACTCGTAGATACTTTGCAGCAGAGCATAGGTCAGACCCGCTCGCCCATCCAGAAACCCACGTTTGGCCACGTAGATCAGCAGAAACTTCAACAGCGGGCGTGCCGGAAGCCGGTAGAAGAACTGCTTCTGCTGTTTGCGGCGCGCCTGAAAGTCTTTCTGGAAGAAGGCATCGCGCAGACGGAAGGGCGGAGCCGACGCGCGGTTCAGCAGCAGTTGCTGCGCTTCCCTGGAGCTGTAGTCGTTGTGCCGGTCAATCCAGTGCGCCATGCCCTTGCTGAAGGGGAAATGGTCGAGCGCGCCCGAGACCCGGCCGGTGCTGCCGTCCACGATGGAGACGGGATTCACCAGCCGCTCGTAGCGCATCTTCGATGGCTGGAACAGGCGCGTGTACCAGGCAGAAAGCTGCACGTGACGCAGCCATGTGCCGTACAGAAAGTCACGCCGCCGCACTTCAAAGGCCACGTGCGCTCCGGGGTCCGCAGCCACCTCCCTCAGGCATAGTCCAAGCCCCTCGCTCACGCGCTCGTCCGCGTCCAGGTAAAAGACCCAGGGGTACCGAAACGGGATGTTCTGAAGTGCCCAGTTCTGGTGCGAGGCCCAGTTGTCGAAGGCCCGCTCCACCACCTTCGCCGCGGCAGCCTCTGCGATGGCGCGTGTGCGGTCGGTTGAAAGAGAGTCGAGAACCCAGACGTCGTCGGACCACTGAACGGACCGCAGGCAGCCCGGCAGATCGCGCTCTTCGTTTCGCGTCAGGATCAGGACGGAGATCATGCTGCCGTTGATCCCCCGGGTCGTGCCCGCTGCTTCACCTGCCTTGCGGGTACGCCTGCGTTGACGGTCCAGGGCGCCAGGTCATGCGTTGCAATGGAGCCCAGCCCCAGCACGGCGCCGTCACCAAGGCTCACGCCCGGCGCGACAATCGCCCGAGCGCACACCCAGCTATGCGCTCCGAGACTCATCTCAAAGGCCAGCAGCGGGAACTTCGGGTCGTCGTAATCGTGGGTGGCACCGCACACGTACGCGTCCTGCGACACAATGGCATGCGAGGCAAAATGCATCGGCGCGGGATTGTAAATCTCTGCCCCGTTCGCCGCCGTCACCTGGTCGGCGCAGTCGAGGTTCCACGGTGCCCACACCTTCGATGCCGGATAGAAGTGGCAATTTGGTCCCATCGTCGCTCCAAAGCAGCGAAGTAGAAAGCTGCGCCAGCCGTGCATCGGTGTGGGCGAGGTGCGGTAAAGCAGGACATGGGCGACGCGCCATAGCCACCGCAATCCACGGTTTCTGCGCGAAAACGCCGGCTGCAGGTACGGATCGCGAAGGTCCTCGGCGCGAACGCTTTGGAGCGCGCTCTGGTCTGCCGGTCTCTGGTCT
>CBAAAE010000092.1:0-11195 GCA_964658845.1 uncultured Novosphingobium sp.
CTGGGGCATGTAGATGTGCGCCGCAATGCCCGCCGCCGCCGCGTAGGCCGCAAGGGCACCCGCCGCGTTGCCAGCCGAGGGCACCGCCAGGTGCCGCAATCCGTACTTGCGCGCCATCGTGACCGCAAGCCCCAGCCCGCGAGCCTTGAAGGTCCCTGTCGGATTTGTACCTTCTTCCTTGATGAACAGCCCTGGGTAGCGTCGGGACTGAATCATCGGGGTCCATCCTTCGCCCAGCGTCACCGGCTCTGCTTCCGGCAGCACATCGCGATAGCGCCACATTCCCAGGCTCGCGCCCGCCGCCGCAGCCAGTTCGGCTGGACGCTCCCGGCGCGCCGTCCGTTTTAGAGCTTCCATGTCATACCGCACATACAGGGACCCTGCATCGACCGGGCAAAGCGTCTGCGGGATGTCTGCAGAAATCCTGTTGCCACAACGCGCACATTCGAGAAAAGCAATCTTCGGCATAAGGTTCCATGCTATCGAAGGGAAGCCCCGTCGCGCCTGTCCGCCCAAACATCGTCCTGTAGCCTGAAAAGATGGTTCTACCTCGCATCATTGCCATCGACATTGACGGCACTCTCCTGAATAGCGAGGGCCAGGTGAGCCCGCGAAACCGCGCCGCCCTCCAAGCCGCCCATGACGCGGGCATCGAAATCGTCATAGCCACGGGCCGCCGCCATGCCTATGCCATGCGCGTTATCCGCGACCTGAACCTGTGCGAGACCAACGCCCTGGTCAGTTCCAACGGCACGGTACTCCGGACCGTCGGCGCCGACCTAATTGAGCGGACGCACCTTCCGGTCGAAACAGCCCGCTGGCTCTGCAACCAGGCCGGCCCCTTCCGCGACACCCTCGTCTTCACCTTCGACAAAGTCGGCCCCGATGGCGACGACCGCCGCGGCTCCCTGGTCTGCGAGTACGGCAACGTTCTTCACGACAGCATCGGAGCCTGGATGCGGTCTAACGAACCCTACATCGCCCACGTGGAGCGCATTGAGCATGCACTGCGCCCTTCCCAGCGCTCGCAGAGCACAACCGCAGTCGCCGTCGCGGACGCCGACGAAGCGACCGATGACGTGCAAGCCGGTCCCATCCAAGCCATGCTCTGCGGCACCGTTGCCCGCATGGCGGAGGCCGAAGCCCTTCTTACCCAGCACCCCTCCATCGCCGGCGTAGGCCAGCCGGAGTTCCCGGGCTGCGAGATCATCCTGCACCGCACCGCCTACCCCGACCGTGATCTCGCTATTCTCGACATCCTCCCCGCCGGCTGTTCAAAGGCTTCTGCGCTGGAGCATCTGGCTGCACTCCGTGGATGTACGCTCGCCGAGGTGATGGCGATTGGTGACAATTGGAACGACCTGCCCATGCTGCAGGCCGCCGGCAAAGCGATTCTGATGGGCAACGCCCCCGAGGAACTCCACCGTCTGGCCCGACAAAATGAGTGGAGTATTGGCCCTACCAACGATGAGGATGGCGTCGCCTTCGCTCTTGAGGCTGTGCTTGGGTAGCTCCCTGCCACTTCTGTGCCATATTGGGTCTCCCCTAACGCTTACCCCTTCCCTGCAGTGCTAGTCTCATACCCAATGCTCCGCAGCACCCGCCAGTGCCTGTTTCTCCTGGTCCCATCGGCTTTGCTCTGCGCCGCTGCCTCGCCGGCGCACGCGCTTGATCGCATCACCCTGCGCAACGGCTTCTCCTACGACTGCGCGCGCTGGGAGAAGGTCGACGCCGCTCACCTGCGGCTCTATCCCGTCACCTCCGATGAAGGTAGCTTCATCGATATCCCCTCCGCCGAGGTCGCAGCTGTTGAAGCTCTCCCGCCGCAGCCCGAGTCGCCCCTGAAAAAGACCCCGGCAGCCAAAACAACCACACCGGACGTGCACTCTCTGCTTACCACCGCTGGTACGACCCACAACATCGATGTAGATCTCCTTGCCAGCATCGTCCATGCCGAGAGCAGCGGCCACGCCAAGGCCGTCTCCCGCACCGGCGCTCAAGGCCTGATGCAGCTCATGCCCGGTACCGCGAAGTCTGTCGGTGTGACGGACGCCTTTCAACCCGACCAGAACATCAATGGCGGCACAACTTATCTTGACTGGCTGCTGACGCGCTATAAAGACAATCTTGCCCTTGCGCTGGCGGCCTATAACGCCGGTCCTGGCGCAGTCGACCGCTTCCACGGCATCCCGCCTTTCCGCGAGACCCGCGCCTACGTCGCCCGCGTGATGACAGAGTTCAAACGAAGGAAACTCGCCCTAGAACAGCGCGTAAAACCAACCCTCCAAGCCTCCCGCTGAATCTCTGCGACTCCGTCGAGTCCTTTGCGAAGCCTTCGCGCCCTTTAGGGTGAGCGGCTTTGTCAAAGCCAGATAAGAGAACCCACTCTCTTCGCAACTTGCTAAAATCACCTCACCGATGAAGTGTCCGTATTGCGGCTTTACCCAGGACAAGGTGATCGACTCCCGCGAGAGCAAGGACGCCGACTCCATCCGCCGCCGTCGCGAATGTGAGCGCTGCACCAAGCGCTTCACCACCTATGAGCGCTTGGACGAAATTCCCTACATGGTCGTGAAGAAAGACGGTCGGCGAGAAAAGTTCGATCGCCAGAAGGTCCTCCAGGGGCTGCTGCACTCCTGCCAAAAGCGTACTGTCTCAACCATGCAGATGCAGGCGATCGTCGATGAGGTCGAAGCTTCCGTTATTGACGCGCCCGACCGCGAACGCTCCACCGCCGCCATCGGCGAACTCATCATGAACCGCCTCAAAGATATCGACTCTGTCGCCTACATCCGCTTTGCTTCGGTCTACCGCGACTTTAAAGACGTCAATGAATTCAAGCTTGAACTCGAAGGCCTGCTGCGCGGTAAAGATCCCAAGCGCCGAACGTTCATCCGTTAATTCCAAGAAAGCAGATTCCGAACCGACATGCCCAGCACTGCAGAAACCCGCAACCACGTCATCACCCTCATCCCCGGCGACGGAATCGGCCCCGAAGTCACCGCGCAAGTCGTCGCCATTCTTGAAGCTGCCGGTCAGCAAACCGGCTGCAGCTTCGACTGGCATCGCTACGATGCCGGCGCAGATGCCTACGCCAAGACCGGCGAGTACATTCCGCAAGCGCTCATGGATTCCATCGCCACCAACAAGGTCGCACTAAAAGGCCCTGTGACAACCCCGATCGGCGGCGGCTTCAGCTCCATCAATGTCCAGCTTCGCAAGAAGTTTGACCTCTACGCGAACTTCCGCCCGGTGAAGTCTCTTCCCGGTCTCAAGTCCAATTACCCGAGCGTCGACCTCGTCATCTTCCGCGAGAACACCGAAGATCTCTACGCCGGCGTCGAGTTCATGGCCACGCCGGACGTCGCCCAGAGCGTGAAGATCATCACCTCGAAGGGTTCCACCCGCATTGCACGCGCGGCCTTTGAATACGCCCGTAAGCATGGCCGCAAGAAGATCCATGCCATTCACAAGGCCAACATTATGAAGCTCTCGGACGGCCTGTTCCTGCGTTGCTGCAAAGCAGTTGCCGCGGAGTTCCCCGAAGTCACCTACGCCGAACACATCGTGGACAACACCTGCATGCAGCTTGTGCTCAACCCTTACCAGTACGACATCATCCTCACCGAGAACCTCTATGGCGACATCCTCTCCGACCTCTGCTCGGCTTTCGTGGGTGGCCTCGGTCTGGTCCCCGGCGCTAACCTCGGTGCCAACAGCGCCATCTTCGAAGCCGTCCATGGATCGGCGCCGGACATCGCCGGGCAGGACAAGGCGAACCCCACTGCCCTGCTGCAGTCGGCCATCCTGATGCTTCATCACATCGACGAGCCCACCACGGCGCAGAAAGTCCAGACTGCCCTGGAGAAGGTTTATGCGGAAGGCAAAACACTCACCCGCGACGTGGGCGGCTCCGCCGGCACGAAGGCCTTCGGCGATGCCGTAATCGCCCACCTGTAGCCCTCTTTCAAGAGACGATGGCGCTGTGGCCCGCAAGCCGGAGCGCCATCGCCGCGATGCGCTGCAAAGCGCCGGGACGTGCAAGAGCGCGCGCCCGGGTAGCCATCTTCGCGCGCCGATGATCGTCTGTAAGCAGTGCCTGCAAAGCGTACAGCAGGGTATATTCGTCGGCGTCGGCCTGCAACAACATCTCCGCTGCGCCGGCATCCACTAGCACCTCGGCATTCCTGCGCTGATGATCGTCGGCTGCCTGCGGAAAAGGGATGAGCAGCGAGGCACGGCCTGCGGCGCAGATCTCAGCTACTGTGCTGCCCGACCGGGCCAGGATCAGATCGGCCGCGGCGTACTGGGCGGGCATGTCGTTGAGAAAAGACTCCACCTGGACGCGTGCGGGATCCAGATCAGCGCCGGATAGAACCTGGTCAATAGCTGCGCGGGTACTTTCCAGATGCCGCTCCCCTGATTGGTGAACAATCGTCAGAGTCGTGAAGTCGCGAAGAAGACGGTGCGCGATGCGAGGAAGAAGATCGTTGAAGATCGCAGCCCCTTGCGAGCCCGCTGTAACCAGTAGCCGCAGTGGCGCCCGGGGATCGCGCACAGCGGGCTTTGGAGCAATGTCGAAGATCTCCGGTCGAACGGGAACGCCGGTGACCTCGGCATTTCGGAAGAAGGTGGTCGTCTTCGGGAAATTCACAGCGGCAGCGGAGGTAAAGCGTCCGGCAATGCGGTTGGTGAGGCCGGGGACGGCGTTGGGTTCATAGGCGAGCGTGGGAATGCGGAGCATTGCTGCGGCGAGAATGGCCGGGCCGGAAGCATAGCCACCGACACCTATGACGACTTGAGGGTTGAAGGTGCGCAGGAGCTGCACAGAGCGCAAGACGCCGCGTGGAAGATCCGTAAAAGTCTTCAGGCGCGTCTCCAGCGAAACATTCTTCAGCTGCCCCGATCGAACGAGCTCAAGCCGGAAGTCTGCAGCGGGAACAAGCTTCGTTTCAAGCCCACGGCTTGTACCGATATAGAGGAGTTCAGCGCTGTGCTGGTCGCGCAGTTCGCGGCCAATGGCGAGGGCCGGGATGACATGGCCGCCTGTTCCGCCGCCTGCGATGACAATCCTCATCGCAGCGCTCCCCCATAACCCGGCGACGTCCTCTCACTTCTCACTTGCTGCTCAATCGATCTCACGCGTGACGTTCAACAGGATGCCCATGCAGGCGAGCGTGACGAAGACGCTGGTACCGCCGGAACTGATGAAAGGCAGCGGGATGCCTTTGGTCGGCAGCAGCGCGAGCACCACGCTCATGTTGAAGAAGGCCTGCACGAGAATCGCAGTCGTCAGACCAAAGGCAAGGAAGCGGGCGAAGGGGTCGGTGGAGAGAAAGGCGGTACGGAGGCCGCGGTAGCCGAGGATGCAGAAGGCAGTCAGCACGCAGAGGGCGCCAATCAGGCCGAGTTCTTCGCAGATGTTGGCGAAGATGAAGTCGGTGTGCGGCTCGGGGAGAAAGAAGAGTTTCTGTACGCCTTCCATGAGCCCTTTGCCATGCAGCCCGCCGGTGCCGACGGCAATGAGAGACTGCAGGATATGGAAGCCGGCTCCCTTCGGATCGGCTTCGGGGTCGAGGAAGACCTTCATGCGCGCCGCACGGAATTTCACGTGAAATAGCATGTAGTACATGACCGGCGAGGCGGCCAGGAGCGCCAGGGTGATCCACTTCATCTGCATGCCGGCGAGGTACAGCATCATCAGCAGGATGGCCGCGCAGACCATAGCCGTGCCCAGGTCAGGCTCTTTCAGGATCAAAGCGATATAGACGAGGGGCGGAAGCGCGGCAGGCAGAATCGTCTGCTTGATGTCGTCGATCTGGTGAACGCGTGTTTGCAGAAACCAGGCGAGAAAGATAACGATGACGGGCTTAGCAAGTTCGGACGCCTGCAGGGTGATGCCGGGAATGCGCACCCAGCGATGCGCGCCATTCATCCCGGGCATTGCAAAGACAACGATCAGCAGCAAGGCAGTGATCGCCATCACCGGGAAGATGAGCTTAGGATTGTTGTACTTCGTATAGGGTACGCGCATCAGCACGAACAACGCGACCATGCCGAGAACGACGAAGACCAACTGGCTGCGAACGTAAGCGTAGGGCGAGCCGACGGTGGCCTTCGCCATCACGGCAGAGGCGGAAAAGATCATTACCAGCCCGAAGAGCACGAGCAGGAGCACCGTGCCGAAGAGCCATTTATCAACGCCGACGCGCTTTGCCATTGTGATTCTAGTTTCGTGGTTGTAGGTTTCAGTTGAATTGCGTTGAGAGCCGGAGTAACGACCAGTCAGTAACACTTGGGACCTACAAGGTAGAACCTACAGCCTGCTGCTTCGTGGCGGAAGTCTCCAGTTTGGCTACCAGCTGCTTGAAGGTGCGGCCGCGATGCTCATAGTTCTCGAACTGATCGAAGCTGGCGCACGCGGGAGCAAGAAGCACAACATCCCCGGGTTCCGCCTTCTCGTGCGCGAGAGCAACGGCCTGATCGAGGGTGCCTGCTGACAGTATCGGGGCAGCACCTACGAGTTGGGAGCGGATCTTTTCGGCGGCGGAACCAATGGTGAGTACCGTCTTGACCCGGTCGTGGAGTAGCGGCGCGAGAAGGGTGTAGTCAGAATCCTTGTCCTTGCCACCGAGGATGAGGTGGACACCACGCGGGAAGGCTGCAATGGCCTTGGCGGTTGCGTCCACGTTGGTGGCTTTGGAGTCGTTGAAGTAACGCACACCGGCCAACTCGCGAACGAACTCAAGGCGATGTTCTACGGCCTTAAAGGCGGCGACGGCGGCGCGGATCATTTCGGGAGAGACACCGGCAAGGCGTGCGGCGCAGACGGCGGCAAGTACGTTCTCGACGTTGTGAGCGCCGGCGAGAGGAATTTCGGCGATGGAAAGAATGGGTTCGGGTTGCTGGCCTTCAGCCGCGCGAAAGAACAGGGTTTCGCCATGAACGAAGCTGCCCTGCTTTACCTGCCGGAGTGGACTAAACCAGAAGATCCGGGCTTTGGTCTGCGCCGCGATCCTCTGGGTAGGCTTGTCCTCTGCGTTGAGGATGAGGAAGTCGTTGCCGGTCTGGTTTTCGGTGATGCGTGCCTTCGCGGCGGCGTAGGTTTCGAAGTTGCCGTGGCGATCCAGATGGTCTGGCGTGATGTTGAGCACAAGCGCGATGTGCGGGTGGAAGGCTTCTACAGTTTCGAGCTGAAAGCTTGACACTTCGAGAACGTTCGCGGTCTCGGGCGCGCTCGCGGGAATCATGTCCACGACGGGTAGACCAATGTTGCCGCCGACGAGGGTAGGACGCCCGGAGCGCTGGAGGATCTCCCCCAACAGGCTGGTCGTTGTGGTCTTGCCGTTCGAGCCGGTGATGGCGAGGATCTCGCCCTGCAGATACTGTGTGCCGAGCTCAAGCTCGCCGATGATGCGCATGCCGAGCGCACGGACCTGCTTCAGCTCGGGGACCGAGAGCGGAACACCGGGAGAGACGACGATCAGGTCCTGGCGGCGGAAGGTAAGCAGGCCGTGCGAGCCTGTTTCCACCATGATGCCGTCGTCGAGAAGCTGGTTGAGTTCGGTAATGGTAGTCGCAGGGCGGCTGTCGGAGAGGGTGACACGCGCTCCGCGACTTTTAAGGAAATGCGCCGCCGCGATGCCGCTTTTACCGATGCCGACGACGAGGACGCGCTTGTTTTGAAGATCCAATGCTGCTCCAGCCCCTTGGGTGCTCTCACTCCATCGTAGCTGAGCCCGCATGTGGATTGCGGGACCAGACGACGTTGCGGTTGGGTATACTTGCCGCGCTGATCAGACCTTAGGGGGCCGCGTTTGCGAGTTTCGCGTCGAGGATTTTTGCAGGTAGGTGGAGGTGCCGCGGTTGCGGCGCTGACGAAGAGTTCCGCGGCATTGCAGAGCACGCTTTCACCGGCGTCGACAGCAGGGCCCGGCGGCGAGCCGGTTCGATTTGCCAGCATTGGTGTCGGTATCGAAGGTGGGGTGCTGTTGCGGGCTTGCATGGGGCTGCAACATGCGAAATGCATTGCGGCTTGCGATGTTTATGACGGTCGGCACAAGCTCGCCCGAGAGATCGCCGGACAGGATATTGCCGTTACGCGCGACTACAGGCAGATTCTGGCAAATCCACAGGTGGAGGCCGTGGTGGTCGCGACGCCTGACCATCAGCATGCGCCGATCGTGATCGCGGCGTTGCATGCGGGCAAGGATGTGTACTGCGAAAAGCCGATGTCGCACACGATTGCCGAGGGAGAGGCGATGGTGCAGGCGGCGCAGGGATCCGGTCGCGTAATGGAGGTTGGATCGCAGCGGGTGAGCTCGGCTGTGTTCGTCAAGGCGCGAGAGCTTTGCCAAAGTGGTGCGATCGGGCCGGTGCGGCAAGTCGAGTTGATGCTGGGGCGTAACTCGCCGCAGGGAGCCTGGGAATACCCGCCGCCGCTGGATTTATCGCCGGCCAATCTGGACTGGAATGCGTGGCTGGGCAGCGCGCCGAAGAAGACATTTGATCCGCTGACGTTTGCGCGTTGGCGGTGCTGGAAGGAATACGGGACGGGCATGGCCGGCGATCTGATGGTGCACCTGCTGAGCGGAACGCAGTTCGTTACCGGGATCAATCAGATGCCGGACATGGCGCTTTCTGTGGGCGGCATTCACCGCTGGAAGGATGGACGGAACATGCCTGACCTGCAGGTGACGACCTTCATGTACGGCGAGGTTCCAGTGACGGTTCGGCTGACGCAGGGGACGGAAACGCCGGAGATAACTCGGGTGCTGGGGCCTGGCGGCGTGATTGAGGTGTCTGCGAATACAGTGACGTTGACGAAGGAGACGGGCACGGATGGCTCGCCGAACTATGGGCTGAACGGCTTCCCTGCCGAGATGAAGGCGGAGTACCTGAAGCAGTGGCATGCGGAGCACGATGCCGAACTGGCCGCACATCCTGGCAGCGAGGTGAGCACGTGGAAGGGCACGAGCTGGGATGATCATGCGCCGCATCTGAGTGCGTTCTTCACGGCGGTGCGAACGCGTGGGACGGTTCCGGAGGACGTGGTGTTTGGGCACCATGCGGCTGGAGCTTGCCACATGGCGAATGCGTCGTACTTTCAGAAGCGTCCTGTGCGTTGGGACGGCAAGAAGATGGTGTAGCTAGCGTAGCTTCAGGCTGGTGAGGGCGAAGAGAGCAAAGACCAGCGCAAGGATCCAGAAGCGGGCGATCACCTTGCTCTCGGACCAGCCGCCGAGTTCGAAATGGTGGTGCAGCGGGGCCATGCGGAAGATGCGTTTGCCGTTGCGGAGCTTGTAGCTGCCGACCTGGAGGATGACCGAGAGGGCTTCAAGAAGAAACACTCCGCCGATGAAGGGAAGCAGGAGTTCCTGCTTGATGATGACGGCGACGGTGGCGATGGCGCCGCCGAGGGCGAGGGAGCCAACATCGCCCATGAAGATCTCCGCAGGGTGGGCGTTGTACCAGAGGAAGCCTACGGAGGCGCCGACCATGGCGCCACAGAAGATGGTCAGCTCGCTGACGGCGGGCATGCGTTGTATTTCAAGGTAGTCCGCGAAGACGATGTGGCCGCTGACGTAGGTGAGGACGGCAAGGGCGCTGGCGGCGATGATGGTGCAGCCAATGGCGAGGCCGTCAAGGCCGTCGGTGAGGTTGACCGCGTTGGACGAGCCGGTGATGACGAGGACGACGAAGATGACAAATGGCAGAAAGGCGAGCGGCCAGAAGTGGGTGTGCAGGAGGACGCCGATGAGCAGGTCAGGGCGGAGGCGCTTGAGGAACGGGACGACCAAGCGGGTGGAATAGAAGCCCTGGCCGCGAAGAACGATCAGGGAGACGGCGACTGCGGTGCTGGCGAGGACCTGGAAGAAAAGCTTCTGGCGTGAGGTGAGGCCCAGATTGCGTTTGTGGACGACTTTTATGTAGTCGTCGGCGAAGCCGATAGCGGCGAAAGCCAGCGTCGAGAACATTGCCAGCCAAACGAAAGGATTAGAGAGATCGGACCACAAAAGTGTCGGGACGAGGATGGAAATGCAGATGAGAACGCCACCCATGGTGGGGGTGCCGCCCTTCTTCTGGTGGGTTTGGGGGCCTTCTTCGCGGATGTACTGGCCGATCTGGAACTCGCGGAGACGGCCGATGACAAAGGGACCGATGAGCAGGCCGATGAGCAGGGCCGTGAGGCTAGCGAAGGCTACGCGGAAGGTGACGTAGCGGAAGATGCGGAAGAAGCTGAAGTAGGGGAAGAGCTTGCGGTAGAGCAGCCAGTAAAGCAACGTTTGCCTCAGGTCAGGGTACAGGCGCCAGAGCCCAGGGCCGGGAGGTTCGGCTCGCCGGTGGAGTTGAGCTGAGGCACTGTGCCCTTGGGATGGGCGTTAGGGGTTAGTCTATCGCCGCGGAGCGTAATACTACGCAGGTGGGTTGCTGAGGCGGATACCAGCGGCTGCGGGTTCCTCTGCAGAGAGGGCTTCCAGGGCTCGTTCGAGGCGGACGCAGCGGGAGGCTTTGAGGAGGACGAGGTCTCCGGGCTGGAGGTGGTTGCGGAGCCAGGTTCCGGCTTCTTCGGGGGTGTTGAGGAAGAGGGCTTCGGTTCCGGCGGCAGTCGCGGCCTCGGTGAGGCTGCGGGCGAGGCCGCGGACGCCGAGAATGAGGTCGATGCCGGATTGGGCGGCGGCACGGCCACATTCGGCGTGGAGGAAGGCGGCTTCGGGGCCGAGCTCGAGCATTTCGCCGGCGATGAGGATGCGGCGTTGGGCTGGCGTCGCGGCGAGGGTGGCGACCATGGCGTTGAGGGCGTGCGGGTTGCTGTTGTAGCAGTCGTTGATGAGGCGCGCGCCGTTGTGTTCTAGAAGGCTGCCTCGCTTCTCGGTGGGGCGCAGGGTCTCGAGGGCTTCGCAGCAGGTGCGGAGCGAGATGCCGCTGGCGAGGCCGACGCTGATGGCGGCGAGAGCGTTGAGGATGTTGTGGCGGCCGAGGAGGGAGAGTTGAACGGAGTGCTGCTCGAACTGGCCGTTTCGTCCGGCCTGTACGAGGAACTGGGTTCCGGCGAGGCCGAGTTCTTCGATCTCCACGGCGCGGACGATGGCGGTTTCGGCGGTTCCGTAGAGGATGGTGTTTTCTGGTGGCGCGTGGCGGTTGGCGAAGGCGGCGACGCGGGGGTCGTCGGCGTTGAGGAAGGCGAGGCCTTC
>CBAAAE010000093.1:0-11085 GCA_964658845.1 uncultured Novosphingobium sp.
GAGGGCCAGTCGATCGGCGCCATGGTCACCCTGCGCGGCGAGTCGATGTTTGAGTTCCTTGATCGCCTGATCAGCGTGGCGCTGCCGCGCGTGCGCGACTTCAAGGGCGTCTCCAGCAAGAGCTTCGACGGCCGCGGCAACTACACGCTTGGCCTGCGCGACCAGCTCATCTTCCCTGAGATCGATTACTCCAAGGTGGAGAAGCTCAAGGGCATGAACGTGACCATCGTGACGACGGCGAAGGACGACAACTCCGCGCGCGTTCTCCTCAAGCATTTCGGCATGCCGTTCCGCGCATAGCCCACACGAATTCTAAGTAAAGGAAGACATGTCCACTACAGCAAAAGCAGTCAAGGATGCGAAGAAGCCGAAGTTCAAGTGCCGCCAGCACAATCGCTGCCAGCTTTGCGGACGTCCCCGCGCGTTCCTCCGCAAGTTCGGCGTGTGCCGCCTGTGCTTCCGCAGCCTCGCACTCAAGGGCGAAATTCCCGGCGTCGTAAAAAGCTCCTGGTAGCCACTTCGTGGCGTTCTTGCCGTGCTTCGTACGTGTAAGGCACGTGAAGAACAAACGCTAACAACGAAGAACTAACAACGAAGAAGTAACAACGATCTCCGCCAGTTCTGCCGGCCGTCAGGGCACGCAGCAAACGGGGGATAAGAGAGAAGAGAAAACATGAACCTGACCGATCCCGTAGCCGACTTCCTTACCCGCGTTCGTAATGCGATCCGCGCCCGCCACCAGAAGATGGATGTGCCCGCCTCGAACCTGAAGATCGAGATTGCCCGCATCCTCAAGGAAGAGGGTTACATCTCGAACTACAAGGCCACCGAGGAAGAGGGTCGCCGCATTCTGCGCGTGTATCTCAAGTACGGCGCGGAAGGCGAGTGCGCCATCCTCGACCTGAAGCGCATCTCGAAGCCGGGCTCGCGCGTGTACATCGGCCGTGACGAGATTCGTCGGGTGCAGGGCGGTCTTGGTATCTCGATCCTGACCACGCCCAAGGGAGTCATGACCGGCCGTTCGGCACGTCGCGAAAACCTCGGCGGCGAAGTCCTCGCCCACGTCTGGTAGTGCTTCGCACCGTTCTTGACGCGGTTTGCGCGTGAGACTCGCTGATGCAGGGTGTACGGGGTGGGTTCGCTTCGGGCGAGCCTCGATCAACCTAAGTAAGCAGTTAGTTGTAAGTGCGATGTAAATCGCGCTGGCTGCAGTGGAACGGTATGCGAGTAACATCACGCAACCCGGGACTCGCAAGCCATAGGAAAATTAAATGTCACGTGTTGGTATGAAACCGATCCCGATGCCCGCGACCGTCAAGTACACGGTTAACGGCAATATCGTGGAAGTTACCGGACCCAAGGGCAAGGTCAACGCCCTTCTGCCGACAGGCATTCGCCTGGAGCAGAAAGACGGCCAGTTACTCGCGATGCGCGACAACGATTCGCAGAAGGCCATTCACGGCCTTGCCCGCGCTCTCGTATTCAATGCAGTCGAGGGCGTAACCAACGGCTGGAAGAAGGATCTCGACATCGTCGGCATCGGCTACCGCGCGGAGTTGAAGGGCAAGGAGATGGTCGTGTTCACCCTCGGCTACTCGCACCCGATCGAGTTTCCGCTGCCCTTCGGCATCGACGTCGTGATCGATCCCAAGCAGACGCACTTGACGATCAATGGTATCGATCGCCAGAAGGTCGGCCAGGTGGCCGCAGACATGCGGTCACTGCGCAAGCCCGACCCATACAAAAACAAGGGCGTTCGTTACTCGGACGAGAAGCTCAAGAAGAAGGTCGGTAAGACCGGCTCCAAGTAAGTACTTCGTGCGGTGCTCGGCGCGCTTTGCGCATGTAGCTACCGCAATTCACCAAAGCACCAAAACCCTGAGGTGCCGGACAGGATGCCGGCACCCACCGAACCGAACGCGGCCACCAACCGGCTGCGCCGATAGGGAAGGATAGAAACATGATCACAGCAACACAGCGCAACGTCATTCGCCAGCGGGTCCACGCGCGTGTCCGGGCCAAGGTTTCCGGCACCGCGGAGCGTCCTCGCCTCAACGTCTTCCGCTCACTCAACCACATCTATGCGCAGATTATCGACGACGCCTCCGCCACAACGCTTGCTTCGGCCTCCACCATTGCCAAGAAGGGCGATGAGAAGACGCCCGGCGGTAATGTCAGTGCGGCCGCCGTAGTCGGCAAGCTGATCGCAGAGCGCGCCATCGACAAGGGCGTGAAACGCGTGGTCTTCGATCGCGGTGGTTACCTGTACCACGGTCGCGTCAAGGCACTTGCCGACGCCGCTCGTGAAGCTGGTCTCGAGTTCTAACTTAGGTTGAGCACGGGCTGCGGCCCGAGAGGATGATAGATGGCAATGCAAAAGAAGATTGATGCGAATAAGCTGAACCTGAAAGACCAGGTCGTCGCGATCAATCGCGTGACCAAGGTGGTCAAGGGCGGCAAGAACATGTCGTTCGCAGCACTGGTCGTGCTTGGCGATGCGGACCAGGGCATTGTCGGTTACGGCAGCGGAAAGGCCAAGGAAGTGCCCCAGGCAATCCGTAAGGGCATAGAGTCGGCCAAGAAGAATCTGCACCGCGTGAACCTTACCTCGACCACCATCCCGCACCAGGTGCTGGGCCGTTATGGTTCGGGCCAGGTGCTGCTGAAGCCCGCTCCTGAAGGTACGGGCGTCATCGCTGGTGGCGCGGTTCGCGCAGTCATGACCTCGGTCGGCGTCCAGAACGTGCTGACCAAGTCACTCGGCTCGGCGAACCCGCACAACGTGATCAAGGCCACGTTCGATGCACTGGCACAGCTTCGCGACAAGGCCCAGGTTGCCGCGTTGCGTGGCAAGGATATTTCAGAGTTGTAAGTCGTTGTTCGTTAGCGCTGCGGCGAGAGACGAACAACGAGGAGAAGAGCAATGGCAGAGGCAGTGGGCAAGATCAGGATCCAGTACTTCCGTTCGAAGATCGCGACACCGGTGAAGCACAAGCTGGTGGTAAAGGGTCTCGGCTTCACACGGCTGAACCAGATCGTCGAGCGCGAAGATACGCCCTCGATTCGCGGCATGGTGGCGGTTATACCGCACCTTGTGCGTATTCTCGATTAACTTCTTTTTGCCCGGACTTTCCCGGGCTATAACTTGGGCCGGCGGTAACATGCCAGGTCACTCACGACACCAGGCGTGAGCATGCGAGTCAGGACCCCTAAGTCCTGGCGTAAGCGAGGCAATAACATGGCACTGAATCTATCGAACCTTGGCGCGCCCAAGGGAGCGAACAGCAACAAAAAGCGTGTGGGTCGCGGTATGGGCTCAGGCATGGGTAAGACATCGACGCGCGGCCACGACGGTCAGCGTTCTCGCTCGGGATCGCGCAGCATGCGTGGTTTCGAAGGTGGCCAGATGCCGCTGCACCGCCGCCTGCCAAAGCGTGGCTTTACCAACATCTTCCGCCAGGAATACCAGGTACTGAGTCTCGATACGATCGAGCTCTTTGCCACCGCCCGCAAGCTAACCGAGATGACGATCGACACCATGAAGTCGCTCGGCCTGCTGAAGACGAAGAACGGCCTCATCAAGGTCCTGGCGAACGGTGAGATCAACACCCCGGTCACTGTTTACGCACACAAGTTCTCGAAGACTGCACAGCAGAAAATCGAAGCAGCCGGCGGTAAGGCCATCGTTTTGGGCACTGCGCCGGAACCGGAAGTCGCGGCGTAAATCGCGCATGCGGCGTAGAATCAGGAAACACCTTTGATCGGCAAGGTCGAGCCACAAGGCTCGGCCTTTCCCCGTATGTCACACCCTGCGCCCGGCGTCATTGGCCGCAGGTAAGAAACTGGGCGCGACGCCCTTGAGGTAGATCTGCCGCAGAGCAACGATGCCAGCGGCAGGGATTGGTTTACTAAGCCTGATGTTCGACAAGATCGCCAACATCTTCCGCATTCCCGAACTCCGTACGCGGGTGCTTTTCACCCTCGGCATGCTTGCCATCTACCGTCTTGGCGGCCACATTCCCACGCCCGGCATCAACGCCGAGCTGCTGACGCAGTACTTCGCGCAGAACGCCGGCTCGTCTCTGGGCCTGGTGGATCTGTTCACTGGCGGATCGTTACGCAAGCTGACGGTGTTTGCCCTCGGCATCATGCCGTACATCACCGCATCGATCATCTTTCAGCTGCTGACGGTCATCTACGAGCCGCTGGCCAAGCTGCAGAAAGAAGGCGAGGTCGGCCGCCGCAAGATCACCCAGTGGACCCGCTATGTCACGGTCCTGCTGGCCATCGTGCAATCCTTCGCCATCGCCATGACACTGGTGAATTCAACGCAGCCTATGGTGACCATCGGTACCAAGTCGTTCATCGCGATGTGCGTGCTGACGCTGACCACCGGCACGGCCTTCATCATGTGGCTGGGTGAGCAGATCACCGAGCGCGGCATCGGCAACGGTATGTCGCTGCTGATTTTCACGGGTATCGTGGCAGGCCTGCCAAACGGCATCAATGACCTCTTCCAGAAGGCGCGCGACGGTGCCTGGGGCGGATTTACGCCCGTTGCCATCGCCATCCTGATCATTGCCATGGTCGCGGTTGTCGCATTCATCGTCTACGTCGAGCGCTCCGAGCGCCGCATTCCGGTGCAGTACGCTAAGCGCATCGTGGGCCGCAAGATGATGGGTGGGCAGTCAACGCACCTGCCACTGAAGGTCAACTCAGGCGGCGTAATGCCGGTCATCTTTGCAAGCTCGATTCTGTCCGCGCCGCTGCTCTTTGCGAACACGCAGTTTGTGCAGAATCACCTGTTTCTGCGCACCATCGCGGACGGCCTGAAGCCTGGCGAACCCTGGTACCAGCTGCTCTCAGCGGGTGCCATCATCTTCTTCGCCTACTTCTACATCTCGATCGTATTCCGTCCAGATGACATTGCCGACAACCTGCGCAAATATGGCGGCTTCATCCCCGGCATCCGCCCGGGCCGCCGCACCAGCGACTTTATCAACGACATCCTAACCCGCATCACGCTGGTCGGCGCGGTGTACCTGATCATCATTCAGCTCATCCCGCAAATGCTGATTTCGGGTATCCACTTGAACCACCTCTGGCTGATCGGGCCGGTCTTCGACCGCCTGCCAAGCTGGCTGACGAATGGCCTGGGTGTCAACTTCTACTTCGGCGGCACCTCGCTGCTGATCGTGGTCGGCGTCGCCATGGATACGGTCCAGCAGGTCGAGTCTCAACTCATCATGCGGCACTACGATGGCTTCACGCCGAAGAGCGGACGCACGCGCGGCCGGCGGAGCTGGTAAGCGATCGTGCCTCAGCAACAGATGCGTCCCGCGCCGCCCAGTGAACAGAGTTTCCTACCCGGACCGATCCTCCTCTTAGGCGCGCCGGGTGTAGGCAAGGGTACACAAGCTCAGATCCTTATGGAGCTCTGGGGCATTCCTCAGATTTCCACCGGCGACCTGATTCGGGAAAACATCCGCCTCGGCACAGACGTTGGGCGAGCCTTCCAGGAAACCGTTGCGAAGGGCATTCTTGTTCCAGATGATCTGGTCAACCGGATGGTTGCCGATCGTCTTACCCATCCCGACGTAAGCCGCGGCTTTATTCTGGACGGCTTCCCACGAACCCTGCCACAGGCGATTTGGCTGGACCACCATCTCTCTCAAAGGGAAGCAATCACAGCAAGCGGAGAACATGAGTTCATCGAGAGTGTATTTAGTGGCTCGCCGAGGCCGCTTGATCTTCCGGTGATTGCAGTGTCCATCGAAGTCCGGTATGATGAATTGTTGCGTCGCATCACGGGGCGACGCACGGGTCCCGTCTCGAAAAGGATCTATAACGTCTACACGAATCCGCCGGCAACTCCAGGCGTGTGCGATGAAGATGGTGAGCCGCTGGTGCAGCGGCCCGACGATACCGAGGTGGTGTTTGAGGAGCGCATGAAAGCGTTCGGCGAACTTACCGCGCCGGTCATCGAGCACTACCGTGGCCTCGGCAGGTTTGAGGTAGTGGATGGAGAGCAGACCGTCGAGACTGTGACGGGGAGCATCGTCGCGGCGCTGGAGCGCTTGCGGCGCGAGGCAGCGTAAGCAGGACCGATGGCGATTGCAATAAAAACACCCCGGGAGATTGACAAGATGCGCGCCAGTGGCGTCATCCTGCGGCAGGTGCATCAGGCAGTGGGGCAGGCGGTCAAGCCCGGCGCCACCACGATGGACCTAGAACGTGTCGCCGAGGCGAAGATCAAGGAACTTGGCGCCAAGGCGGCGTTCAAGGGGTACAACGACTACCCGGCGTGCCTGTGTACGTCGGTGAACAACGAGGTGATCCACGGCATCCCCTCGGCGAAAAAGGTTCTGCAGGAAGGCGACATTGTGTCGGTGGACTGTGGCGTGATTCTGGATGGGTACTACTCGGACGCGGCGGAAACTTACCCCGTGGGCCGTCTCAGCCCCGAGACGCGCAAGCTGCTGGACGTGACTAAGGCGTCACTCGAGCAGGCAATCAAGGCTGTGCAGGTCGGCAGTACAGTGGGTGACATCGGCGCGACCGTGCAGGAGATGTGCGAGGCCGAGGGTTTCGGCGTGGTGCGGGATTTTGTGGGACATGGCATCGGCAAGAGCATGCACGAAGATCCGCAGGTACCGAACTTCGGCAGGCGCGGCAAGGGTACGAAGTTGAAGGCGGGCATGGTGCTCGCGATCGAGCCGATGATCAATGCCGGCTCGGCGGACGTGAGAGTGTTGAAGGACGGCTGGACCGCAGTCACAGTGGACGGCAGCATGAGCGCCCACTTTGAACACACGGTGGCTGTAACCAAGGACGGGCCGCTGGTTCTGACGCGGTAGGCAAGCGTGAGTGTAGGCAGGTAGTAGCAGTAGAAGTTACAAGGAGACAGTTTGCCGAAGGAAGACGCGATTGAAGTGATGGCGGTGGTTGTTGAAACCCTGCCAAACGCCATGTTCAAGGTGGAGATGGAGAATAAGCACCAGGTGCTGGCCCATGTCTCCGGACGCATGCGCAAGAACTTCATTCGGATCCTCCCCGGCGATCGTGTTGCCATTGAATTAAGCCCGTACGATCTAAACCGCGGGCGCATTGTGTACCGCTACAAGTAAGCGGACAGAGTTCATGCAGCGGTACGTCACGCTGCAGGCAAATCAGTCAGCCGTAACATCCGGCAAGCTGAAGTTACGAGGAAGCAAATGAAAGTACGTGCATCAGTGAAGCGGATTTGCGACAAGTGCCAGATTGTTCACCGGAAGGGTGTTGTCCGGGTCATCTGCGAGGTCGCGAAGCACAAGCAGCGCCAGGGTTAATCCCGGGTCACGGCTTGTTTGAGTAGTAACCATAGCGGAACCCAAAGCCCCTCAACAGTTTGAGGAGCGGTCTTCTGGGCGAGTTAGCCGAAGTCAAGGCTTGCGATGAACCCCTGGGATCTCCGCCTAACCTGCCGTCATGGCGACAGCGCCGCGGCAAAGGAAGTAAGAGGAAGACAACATGGCACGTATTGCTGGTGTCGATGTGCCCAATAACAAGCAGGCACGAATCGGCCTCACCTATATTTTCGGGATCGGCGAGTCTCGCGCTCTGCGCATCCTTGCAAAGGCGGGCATCGACCCTCTCCGCAAGATCCAGACGCTGGACGAAGACGAGTTGAACCAGGTTCGTAGCGTGATCGATCAGGAAGGCGGCATTGAGGGTGATCTCCGCAAGGAAGTCGGCCTGAACATCAAGCGCCTGATTGAGATCCAGAGCTACCGCGGCCTGCGTCATCGCCGCAGCCTGCCTGTGCGCGGCCAGCGCACCCACACGAACGCCCGCACACGGAAGGGCCCTCGTAAGGGCACGGTTGCCGGTAAGAAGAAAGCGACCAAGTAATGGCCAAACAGCAGAGTGCAGCCGGCAAGACCGGCAAGGGCAAGAAGTTCAAGAAGCGGGAACGCAAGAATGTCCCGTACGGCCTCGTCTTTATCCAGGCGACGTTCAACAACACCATCGTCACGGTCACGGACCAGCAGGGCAACACGCTCAGCTGGAAGAGTTCGGGTTCGCTGGGCTTCCGTGGATCGCGCAAGGGCACGCCCTTCGCGGCACAGCAGGCAGCCATGAACGCGGCAACCGCGGCACGCGATCACGGTCTTCGCTCGGTCGACGTACGCGTCTCTGGTCCCGGCTCAGGCCGCGAGTCGGCGGTACGTGCACTGGCAGCCGCCGGGATCGACGTTCGCAGCATCCGCGACGTTACGCCGATTCCGCACAACGGTTGCCGTCCGCCCAAGCGCCGTCGCGTATAAGTACCCGTTGTTGGTTGTTCGTGCATTACTTACGCACGATTAACCAACAACGAACAACACTATTCAGGATCGGGAAGAAGCGCAGCCAGCGTGTAAACCGATCGTCACCCAAAGTTCGAAAGTGAGTAAGTTCAATGGCACGTTATACAGGAGCTGTCTGCCGTCTTTGCCGGCGCGATGGCGTCAAGTTATTCCTCAAGGGTTCACGTTGCTTCTCAGAGAAGTGCGCCATCGACAAGCGTAACTTCCCACCGGGCCAGCACGGCCAGGCCCGCGCGAAGAAGATCGTCGGTTACGGTCTGCAGCTCCGTGAGAAGCAGAAGGCCAAGCGCATCTACTTCACGCTTGAGAGCCAGTTCCGTTCGTACTACGAGAAGGCCTCGAACCGGACCGGTGTGACCGGCGAACTGCTGCTGCAGCAGCTCGAGCGTCGCCTGGACAACGTAGCCTACCGCCTTGGCTACGCGATTTCACGCCGTCAGGCTCGTCAGATCGTTCGTCATGGCCACGTCGCGGTCAACGGCCGTAAAGTGAATATCCCTTCGTTCCAGGTGAAAATCGGTGATGTGATCGAAATTCGCGAGAAGTCGAAGAAGATGGCGATTCTAGAGAGTTCCGAGCAGTTTGCCGCCGGCCTGATGCAGCCGTCATGGCTCCAGATCGATCGCGTGGCCCTCACCGGCAAAGTCATCGCCCTGCCGAAGCGGGAAGAGATTCAGCTGCCGGTAAACGAGCAGTTGATCGTCGAACTTTACTCGAAGTAAGCAGTTACCGGATGAGTGCGTCTGCATCTGCAGGCGCACTCACTCAAACACTACTTCGAAGCGAGACGCGGCCACTCGATGTTATGGCCGCTAGTTATACCCGCCCTGTGCGGGTGTCACTCAACCGAAGGAGCCGACCTTTACCAGCCGCAGAGTGCTTCGCGGTGTGTGTAGAGCCAGGAAATGAGGAGAGTACCCATGTTGTGGAGAGGTTTTCAAAAGCCCAAGCGTCTCGCAGTCGAACAGGAAACACTGACTGAAAAGTTCGGCAAGTTCAGCGCGCAGCCCTTTGAGCGTGGCTTCGGTACGACGATCGGCAACAGCCTTCGGCGCACCCTGCTGAGCTCGATCGAAGGCGCTGCCGTCACCGCCGTCAAGATTGAGGGCGTCCTGCACGAATTCCAGTCGATCACCGGTGTGGTGGAAGACGCGACCGACATCATCCTGAACCTGAAGCAGATCCCATTCAAGCTGAACGGCGATGGCCCCAAGGCGCTGTACCTCCGCGCGGACGAGCCGGGCGTCATCACCAGCGGCATGATCGAAGCCGACGGCGATGTCGAGATTCTCGATAAGGACGTTTACATCGCGACCGTGTCCGAGGGCGGCAAGCTCGACATGGAAATGCGTCTGAAGCGCGGCCGCGGCTATGTTTCTGCAGACAAGAATTTCGATCCGGATCTTGGCATCGGTTTCATCCCGGTCGACTCGGTTCATTCGCCCGTTCGTAAGGTCAACTATGCGGTCGAAGCAGCTCGTCTCGGCCAGATCACCGACTACGACAAGCTCACCCTCGAGATCTGGACGAATGGCACGATCCTGCCCGCCGACGCCCTGGGTCTTTCGGCGAAGCTGATGAAAGATCACATGACGATCTTCATTAACTTTGAAGAGGAGATGGAAGCTGGCGTCGACGGTCTGCACGACGGTCCGGCCATGCGCAACGATAACTTGAACCGCTCCGTCGAAGAGCTTGAGCTTTCGGTCCGCAGCTATAACTGCCTGAAGAATGCCAACATCGCCACCATCGGCGAGTTGATTCAGAAGACCGAAGCCGAGATGCTGAAGACCAAGAACTTCGGCCGCAAGAGCCTCAACGAGATCAAGGAAATCCTTGCTCAGATGGGCCTCTCGCTCGGCATGAAGATCGACGATCAGGGTAACCCGCAGCCCGGCCCAACCTCGGTTCTGCCGGCAGCAACGCTTGCAGCCTCCTTCGGTAACTTCGATGATGAAGAAGACGAAGAAGAGGATGAGGACGATCTGGTTCTGCCGGAGACGGAGAACTTCTAAGCAGGGAACAGGGATCAGGGAAAAGGAATGCCTCTTCGCTGATCTTCCACTCTGTGGCCTCCACTTACCTCGAACGATGTAAGTGGAGGCAAAGATTAAGTAAGTGCTAGCGGACAGCAATGCCGCAGCAAGTAACACGGGAGATTGCGGCAGGGAGTTGTTCCCTGATCCCTGTTCCCTGATCCCTATTTGAAGAGGCAAGAGTCATGCGGCATCGTAAAGCAGGAAATAAACTCGGACGTAATCCCAGCCACCGCCGCGCACTTCTGCGCAACCTGGTCACCTCCGTCGTCATTGAAGATCGCGTGGAGACGACGCTCGCAAAGGCAAAGGCCGTGCGTCCGCTCATCGAGAAGATGATCACCCTAGGCAAGCGCGGCGATGTGCACAGCCGCCGCCAGGCTGCTGCCTTCCTCATGACGCCGGACTCGGTGTCACGCCTGTTCGCAACGGTTGCGCCGCGCTACGGCGATCGCAATGGTGGCTACCTGCGCATTATTCACACCGGCTTCCGCAAGGGCGACGGCGGCGAGAAGGCTGTACTCGAACTGCTGGGGGCTGAGCAGGAGCTTGGCGAGAAGCAGCAGAAGCGCGCCGAAGCCAAGGCCAAGAAGCAGGAAGAGTTGCAGAAGCAACTTGCCGAGCAGGGTGGCGGCGACGGTGACGCAGAGAACCCAGCCGCGTGACATCTTTACACGGCATGTAAGAAACGGCGCACATCC
>CBAAAE010000094.1:0-11058 GCA_964658845.1 uncultured Novosphingobium sp.
CATGGTCAGAGGCTTCGCAACGGTTGTGCTACCGTGCTGTTTTGAGCGTTGCAGCGTTTTTTGGGAGTGTGCATGACCGCAGAGATGTTGAGGATTAATCCGGACGAGCCGGAGCCGGAGTTGGTGCGGCACGTGGCCCGCTGCCTGGAAAGCGGTATGGTCGTGGCGCTGCCGACGGATACGTTCTACGGCCTGGCTGTCGATCCCGTGAATCTGCACGCGGTGGAACAGATCTACGATCTGAAGTCACGAGCCAAGCACAAGCCGCTGTCGCTGCTGATTGCGAGCACAGTGCAGGGGTACGAACTGGCGCGTGACGTCGACGGGGCTTTCGACCGGCTTGCAGAGAAGTTCTGGCCGGGACCGCTGACCATCATCGTCAAAGCGGGGTCGCGTTTGCCGCTGCGCGTGACCGCGCACACCGGCAACGTAGCGCTGCGCGTGCCGGAAGCACCCATCGCACGCGCCGTTGTGGAGCAACTGGGCCTGCCCATTACGGCGACCTCCGCTAATTTGGCGGGGCTGCCGGAATGCACCCACGCGCGCTGTGTACGTGAGCAGCTGGGCAGCCAGATCCCGCTGATCGTGGACGGCGGACCCACCTCCAGGACGATGCCTACTACCATCGTCGACCTGAGCGGCGGCGGCAACTCGTGGATGATTCTCCGTGAAGGTGCGATCCCAACCCACGAGATCGCGCTTGCGCTGCAGTACTGAACGGTTCACAAGCACATGTCCATAACCCCTCGGAAAAAGCGGCGGCGCAATGATGGTGGGCATCCGCTGCGGACACTGTTGATCGCTGTTCTGCTGGTGGCGGTGGTGTGGTTCGTCAGTCTTTACCTGCGTATTGACCGCGTAGCAAGGGAAGAGCACGCAGAACCCTCCGATGCGATCGCCGTCTTCGGCGCCGCGCAGTACGTGGGGCATCCATCGCCGGTATTTCATGCACGGCTTGACCACGTGGTTTCGTTGTACCGCAGGGGGATGGCGCCGCTCATCATCACGCTGGGTGGTACCGCGGATGACCGAACCGGCCACAGCGAAGGTGGCGTTGGACGCGATTACCTGCTGGCGGAAGGCGTTCCGTTCGACCGCATCATCGCAGAGACGAACTCCTCCGACACCGAGCAGCAGGTGGAGGCGCTGGCCGACATTGCCAGCGACCGGGATCTGAAGCGAATCATTGTGGTCAGCGACGGAACCCACCTGTTCCGCATTCGTGCGCTCTGCGAACGGCAGGGACTAGACGTGCTGACCTCGCCTCGCACCCGCTTTGGGAATCTGTCCAAATGGGGGCATTTCAGACGTGTAGCACACGAAATGCTGAGCTACACCTTCCTTCGTCTGCACCTTGAGGCGGGCTGGGCACAACGATGGATGGAGGGCAGGGAAGAACTGTGAACCGGCACATGACCTCGTTGTGAGTGCGCGTAGGTCGCCCCGGTTCCGTTACAATCAGCCATGGCGGGGCTGCCTAAGTGCACCCCAGTCCGCGACGATCGCGGAGCATTGCAGGAGCAGCTTTTGTATTCAGTTCCACGTCAGGTATTTCAGGTAGCTGCCCGCGCGGCAGCGTGCTGCATGGGTGCAGCGGGCGTTCTTTCCCTCACGGGTTGCGGCAACAACTACCGTCCGGTCGTCAGCGCGATCAACCCCGTTGGTCCGTCCTCGCAGCCGACCGTGTATGCCACGGCGCTCTCCGACCCGGGTAACGGCCAGAACGGCCTGATCACGGTTATTGATGTCTTCGGCGACACGGTCATCGCGAATGCGTCGGTCGCACCGTTGCCGCTGTACCTGGCGGTCGATCCGCTGGGACAGGCGTACGTGCTGCACAGCAACAGCGCGCTTGTGGAGTCGTTTACGGCGACTTCAGGCCTGTTGACCAGCACGGTACGTCAATCGTCGCTTGCCGCCGGCAGTAATCCGACACAGATCAATCCGACCTCCGGGACCAACCCGATTTTCATCACAGAGCCAGCCCTGAGCCGGGTTTCCGTGCTGACCGGCGGCGCGCCCCCGACAGCCAGGCAGGATCTGCCTGTGCCGGCAAACCCTGTGTACACGATCGGCCTACCATCCGCCCCACGCTTCTATACGCTCAGCCAGGGAGCTTCGCCGGGCACTTCCGTCGGTACCGCCACGGCGATCGAAGGCGGCGTGAACAATCCAATATCCGCCACTATCCCGGTCGGTATCAGCCCGATCTACGGCGTCAGCACCGCGGACAGCCGCCGCGCGTTTGTGGTGAACGCCAAGGGCAACGGCGGTACGAATGGAACGGTCAGCGTGATCAACGTACAGGGCAATGTGATCGACACGACGCTGAACGTCGGGGTCAATCCAGTATGGGCTGACGTGGCACCTGCCGTAAACGAGCTTGCGGTGCTGAATGCCGGCAACGGGACTTCGCCCGGATCGCTCAGCATCATCAATATCGCGCTGTGCTCACAGGTCGCGCTGGTCGGCAACGCTGCCTGCGATCCAAATAATCCAACAGACTCGATCAACTTCGGGAAGGTCCTGGGGACTGTCCCCGTAGGTTTCGGCGCGGTTCAGGTTGCAGTGCTCTCTGACCTGAGCAAGGCGTATGTGGCGAACGCGACGGACGGTACCATCACCGTGATCGATATGACGACCATGATCGCGACGAAGACGATCGCGATCGGCGGTCACCTGAACTGGATTGGCGCTGTTGCCGGCTCACCGACGGGCAAGGTGCTGGTCACTGCAAGCGATACGCAGACACTCACCATCATCCGCACGGATACTGACATTATCACCGCCACGATCCCGCTCCAGGGCAAGGGCATCTCGGTTCGCATCGCCCAGTAAGGCATGCTGTCAGGCACATGGAGGGGAGAGCCTATGTGCTCTCCCCTCTTGTGTTCTCTTCTCGAACAATTAAGCGCCGATCATCAGGATGGGCAGAGTCGGCGCCTGGGACCCGCCATCGTCTTCCATGGTGACACCAAACGTCTTGGCCGCTGTCCCTTTGGGCAGTTCGGGCAGGATCACGCTGGCAGACCCTCGCGCGTCCGGCTTGAAGGTGCCTGCGGGTATGGGCTTGCTGCCCTTCTCCGCGGGAATCAGCCAGAGCTCGTAGGTCTTGTCCGCGGGCAGCGCTTCCAGGTTGTTGCCCTGGAAGACGAGCGACCCGGTGGAGGCAAGATAGGTGACGCGGGCAGACGGTGCGGGCGGCGTGTTCTGCTTCGTCAGCAGGAAGCGCTGCGAGGAACTCGAGCGCAATGTCTCCAGAACAATCTGTGCGCGAGCGGAGTTCGCCGTGGCTCGCGCCGCGGTCTGATTTGCGAGGGCTACCTGGCCGCCGATCGACACCACCTGCTGGTGAAAGTTCCAGGTGCTGATCGCTAGTCCGGCTGCGACGGCCCAGCCCGCCCACGGCAGCAAGGCGGAGAAGATGCCACCGCGTCGTGGTGCATCCTGAACTGCAATACGAACTGGGGCTGCCGTCGCGGCTGTATCGCTGTCCTGCGCACTGGAAACGAAAAGACCTGCTGATCTTTGCGGAGTCGGCGTCGCCCCTACAGCCTGCGTTTCAGCCGCTACTGCGCCCTTATGTTCACGCGCGACCTCGTTCATCAAACGCTGACGCGACGCAGCAGGAACGGTCTGCTGCTCGACGGCGAGGGCCAGGAAAGAAAGATCACTCTGCACGGCGGCTAGCTCTGCGCGTGCTTCTGGCGAACTGCTCAGGAAGGCCTCCAGACGCGCCATCTCACCGGGCTCAAGCAGGTGCATGGCATAGAGGTACAGGTCTTCGGCGTTCACGGGGCTGTTGCTCACGATTGCATCGCCTTTCTGAGCACCAGCAAGCCGGCACGAATCCGTGTCTTTACGGTTCCGAGGGGGTCGCCTGTAAGCTCTGCAATCTCGGTATGGGTCAGGCCGTCGAAGAAGGCCATTTCGATGACTCTGCGTTGTTCCGCTGGTAGCTCGACGATGACGCCGCGTGCACGCTCCATCATCAGCGTGCGCACGGACTCTTCTTCAAGGTTGAACGGCGATGCCAGTGTCATTTCCTCAACTTCGTCGGCTGGCCTGCGCCGGCGCAATGCGTCGATGGAACGGTTCCGCGCAATCACGGCCAGCCAACCGCCGAGAGAACCCCGGCTGGGCAGGAAGCTTTCGGGTTTGCGCCACACTTGCATGAAAATGTCCTGCAGAACGTCCTCGGCCGCAGACGGATCACGCAGCACGCGCAATGCGACCGAATAGATAACCTTCGAGTAGCGGTCGAAAATGGCCGCCATCGCGTCCTCGTCGCCCCGCTGAATCCTGCCGAGTAACAGGCCATCATCGCTCAATGGCACTGCGTCGCCTTCCCTGCTAAAGGAACGTGAGAAGGACTCGCGCGGATTGGAGTTTGGTTCGCCAGAACCGAACGAAGTGTTCGAAGAGGCCATAATGTTCGCTGTGTCAAACGCCGTTTTCAATGCCGGTAACGACCGTACCGTTACCCTTCCGAAGGTACCGGAAGAGTGTACCCCGGTTCATTCGTTTAGGGTTAGCCATGTGCGGCGTGTCCGTTCGGGGAGGCGTTTGATGGCAAAGCAGCGGCTGGATAAGTTGATGCTCGAACGAGGCCTGGTGCCTTCGCGCGAGCGGGCCATCAGCCTGATCCTTGCCGGTCGCGTCCTTGTGGAGGAACAAAAGCTGACCAAGGCAGGCGCAGCCGTCGACAGCGAAGCTGCCCTGCGGGTGCTTGGCGTGGAGTTGCCCTACGTGAGCCGTGGCGGGCTGAAGCTGCGGGGAGCTCTCGATCATTGGGGGATCGATCTTGCCGGCAGGTTCTGCGTCGATATTGGCGCCTCTACGGGTGGTTTCACCGATTGCATGTTGCAGGCGGGCGCCGCGGCGGTGCTTGCGGTGGATACCGGCTATGGACAGATGGCGATGTCGGTGCGCAGCAATCCGCTGGTGCGCCTGATGGAGCGAACGAACGCACGTCTGCTCCCAGACGGATCGCTGCGGCATGAGGCATCCGTGCTTGCACGCGAACATTCGCTGGAAGTGATGCCTTCCTTCTTCTGCATGGACGTGTCCTTCATCTCCGCGACACTGGTGCTGCCGCCGGTGGTTCTGGCGCTTGCAGACACCGATGAGCCTTGGACAGGCGAGGCCGTGGTGCTGGTGAAACCGCAGTTCGAGGCGGGCAGGGAATGGGTCGGCAAGGGTGGTATTGTGCGCGATCCCGCGGGGCATGCCGTCGCTGTGGAACGAGTGCGCACAGCCGTAGGCGAGATCGGCGGCGAGGTCGTGGACGTCATCGAGTCTCCCATCACGGGTGCCGAGGGCAATCACGAGTTTCTGCTATTCGCACGCTTCAGCATAAGCGGCTAGGTACACTAGGGCCATGCCGTATATCGCCGTCATCTCCAAGCCGCAGAAGCAGGAACTTGCGACCTTGCTGCCGGAATTGGTGCTGTGGCTGGATCGGCACGGCTATACACCGGCGCTGGACGAGACAAGCGCCGCGTACATGGGACAGAAAGGCATGGCGCGATGGGCGATGCCGGAGCTGCGTCCAGAACTGGTCATCGTGCTCGGTGGCGATGGTACGCTGCTCTCTGCGGCACGATGTTTCGCGCGGACCGATACGCCCATCCTCAGCGCAAACCTTGGTTCGTTAGGCTTCCTAACCGAGGTGCCGCTGTCAGAGTTGTACCGCACCCTGGATGCCTGGCGCGAAGGCTCGTGCAGCGTGGATGAGCGAAGTATGATGCACGCGGAACTGCTGCGCAACGGCGTTCCTTTCAAGGCCTGGGACGCGCTGAACGACGTCGTGATTTCAAAGGGCGCCATCGCGCGCATGGGCGATTACGTCATCGATCTTGACGGGCAACTGGTCGCGAGTTTCCGCGCCGACGGCATCATCGTCTCGACGCCGACTGGATCAACCGCTTACAACCTTGCGGCGAACGGCCCCATCGTCATGGGCAGCGTCAACGCCATGATTGTCACGCCGATCTGTCCGCACCTGCTGACGATCCGGCCCATCGTGACACCTGGTGACACGGAGATCCGCGTTCGCGTCGCGGGCATCGCGGACCAGACTTATCTCACAGTGGACGGGCAGGAAGCCGTGGAGTTGCAATTGAACGACCAGTTGCGCTGCCGGCGCTCGAGCCATCGCGTTCGCCTGGTACGACTGGGGGAACACGGCCTGTTCAACGTGCTGCGATCCAAGCTGAAATGGGGCGAGCGCTAAGCGCTGACCCACCGCTCGCACGAGCTAGCTTGACTTAGATGACTCGATAAGGGAAGAAATGGTGCACCCGGAAGGATTCGAACCTCCGGCCTATTGGTTCGTAGCCAATCGCTCTATCCAGCTGAGCTACGGGTGCACACGGTGTGTCTCGCCAGGCGGCGTAACGCACTTACTCAAGATACCAAGAGAGCATCGGCGACGCAACCCGCTGAAGCTACGCGCTGGCCGCTTGTTCGGCTGCATCAACGATGGACGTAGGCGCAGCGGCTGCATCCACCAGCATCAGACCGGCGCGCCGCAGCAGTTGCCGCACGATCGGCTCAGAGAGGCGCGTCGCGTCATACTCGATGTGGATGGTGCTTGCTCTCTCGTCGAGATCAACACGGCGGATGCCGTAAACCTCGCGAATGTTGGCAAGTGCAAGGACAGAGCTTTCGCGGGGCGGCGTGGCGTACCGGTAGGTCACATCAACTTGGGTCACAAGGGGAGCATACCAGTTACGTTGCAGCCTGCCGCTTTCGTGGCGTCTTGCGTCCGGTGTACGCTGCTATCGTGAGACACCCCTTGAAACCTTCGTTTGCCGGCCTTGCTTTTGCCTTTAGTTCCGTCCTTCTTGCACAGATACCCGCTCCAACCGCAGCGACCGGTATGCCCGTGCCGCCACCGCAAAGGATCTCCATGGACCAGAGTCTCAACCTGCACGCATGGGTTCCGCTATGGCCCAATGGCGCTCCTGGTGCTCTTGGCAAAGCGGAGGTGGACACGCCGGCGGTCAGCATCTACCTTCCCGCCGCAAACCCGACGAAAACGGTGGTGATCGTTGCACCCGGCGGCGGATATCAGCATCTCGCGCTGGACCACGAGGGCCTGCAGGTGGCCCAGTGGCTCAACGCTCACGGCGTTGCCGCGGTGGTGCTGCGCTATCGCCTGGGACCGACCTACCACCACCCCATCGAGATCGGCGACGCACAGCGGGCGATCCGATTTGCACGCGCCCACGCGACCGAGTGGGATATCCGACCGGATCACGTCGGGATGTGGGGCTTTTCCGCCGGCGGCCACCTTACGGCAACCGCTGGAACGCACTACGACAGCGGCAATGCCTCGGCGACCGACGCCTGGGATCGGCCTTCGAGCAAGCCTGACTTCCTTATCCTGGCATATCCCGTCATCTCGTTCGATCCGGCAGTGCAGCATGCGGGATCGCGCAAGTACCTGCTGGGCGATAATCCCGATCCTGCGCTGGTCGGTTCTCTGTCAAACGAAACGCAGGTCAGTGCCCAAACGCCGCCCACGTTCCTCTTCCACACTGCAGACGATCCGGTTGTGCCGGTGGCGAACTCTATCCGCTTCTTCGAGGCGTTGCAGAAGAACAAGGTTCCAGCAGAACTGCACATCTTTCGGCATGGACCACACGGAGTCGGCTTGGCGCAGGCCAACCCCGAGCTTAGCGGATGGCCTGATCTGCTGTATCACTGGATGAACGAAAACGGGTGGGCTCAGTAGGCAGCTTGCCGGTCTGAAGTCACTCGTACCGTAAGGCCTCAGCAGGCAGGATGCGCGCAGCGGATGCGCTTGGATACAGGGTTGCCAGCATCGACACAGCAAGCGAAAGGATCGCGACCAGTACGCCATCCATGAGCCGTGGCGCGAAGGGCAGGTAGTCGATCGAGTAGACCGCGGCCGACAATGGAAAATGGTAGTGCCCGCCCAGCCATGACAGGCCGTAGCCGAGGATCAATCCAAGCACGGTGCCGCTGAGCGAGATGAGCAGGCCCTGGGTCAGGAAGATGCGCCGCACCTGGTCGGGGCGCACGCCGAAACTCATCAGAACGGCGATGTCGCGGGTCTTTTCCATGACCAGCATGGTGAGCGCGATCAGAATGTTGAGTGCGGCGATGCAAACAATCAGCGCGATCACGATAAAGGTGACCACCTGCTCAAGTTGCAGGGCGCGGAAGAGTTCGCGATTCTGATCCATCCAGTTCGTGGCCTGGAAGCCGGGGCCCGCGGCCTGCTCGATGGCGTGCCCAATGGTATCTGCGTGGTACAGGTCGTCGACCTTGAAACTCACCACGGAGATCAGGTCCGGCTCGGAAAACAGCCGTTGTGCGTCGGTAAGACGTATGAATCCGTAGGACGAATCGTATTGGTAAAAGCCTGAGTGGAAGATGCCGGTGAGCTGAAATCGCTGGTACTTGGGAACGAGTCCCAGCGGCGTCAATTCACCCTGCGGACTGGTCACAAGCACGCTGTCGCCGACACTCGCGCCGATGGTCTCGGCCATGTCGGACCCGAGAACGACCGGAGGCAAAACCGTCTGCACCCTGCTCTCAAGAGCCGCTGCGGAGCCTTTGTTTACCGCCTGCAGGAGATCTGAGACGGTGCGCTCCCGGGTGGGCTGGATGCCCTTCAACAGACCGCCGCCGGAGCGTGCACCGCGCGAGATCAGCACCTGACCGTACAGGCCGGGCGAGGCAGCGGTGACGTGCGGCAGGGCGATCAGCCGGTCCAGCAGGGGCCGCCAGTTGCGGATGCCGTCGCCTGCCACCCTCATCAGGTCGACATGTGCCGTGGACCCCAGGAGGCGCGATTGCAGGTCGCGCCGCATGCCGTTAGTGATGGCGAGCGCGATGATCAGGGATGCTACGCCCGCGGCCACACCTGCAACCGAAATGCCGGTGATGATGCCGATGACCGCCTGGCGGCGCTTGGCCCGCAGGTAGCGCGCGGCGATAAAGAGTTCGAAGCGCACTATCGGGCTCCCGCGCTCATCGAGCGATGGCCTTGACGCTGACGGCGTTCTCGTTGCGGTCGAAAACACGCACCGCCAGGGTGTGCTCGGCCGTGCCCGTCACGGGCAGGGTCCAGTCGTAGTGCTCGGCGAGCGAGTCACTCAGGTGGCCCGCCGGCTCAAGGTACTGCCACGGACCCGCGTCGAGCGAGTACTCCGCGTGCGCGATGGCGCTGGTCGCGTCGGTCGCGTCGAAGGTGGCATGCATCTGCCCGTTTCGCACGGCTGCCACCAGCGCTCCGGGAACAGGCGGCGTTGTGTCGATAATGAAGGGAGGCGAGATGCGCTCGGCCGTGAGCGTATCCGCGTCGGCGTGGACCGGGCCGTCGCTTGCCGTGACCCGCAGTTCATATTCGCCGTCCGGCAGCAGGGCCGAGTCGAAGGTGTAAGCGCGCTCGCTGATTTTGTCCTTGATACGGTGCCAGGTCTGCTCGTGCACGTCGCGGACGTCGAGCGTAAACATCAGGTCGTCGTTGTTCGGGTCGTGGGCAAGCCAGCGCGCGGTGACGGCGTTGCGGTCGCGCTGGGCGATCAGCGGGGGTGGTCCGGCCTCTGCAAATGCCAGCGGTGGCGCCGACGCCGGCGCGCCACGGAAGGTAATGGCTACGGCGCCCGGACCAGACGTCGGAGGCGGCGGCGGAACCCGCGCGCCCGGCTGCACTACGAGGTCGTCTACCTGCGGCGGCAGGTTGCGCTGCAGGTAGTTCACCGAGACAGAACGAAGCTGCGCGCCAGGATGCAGAACCGCTTTCCACTGCAGGTACCGTGTGGATGGTATGGGTAGCGGCGTCTGTCCTGCCTTTACGGCAACCCAGTCGGACCAGAGCTTGGAAAGGCTGTCCCGCGGGTTTTCCACGTTGCCGGAGCGCACGAAGAAGTCCACACCAGAAGGGCTGCCGAGCACCTCTGCGCGACCCCATTGCGTGGAGCTTTCGCCGTCAAAGACGTCCGACACGAAGGTGGCGTTGGCAGCCGCGATGTCAGAGAGCTGCAGTACCTTGCCGCTGTTCGCGGTAGCGAGGGCGATGCCGGACGGCGTCTGCGCCATGGCAATAACCTGGCTGCTCTCGGTGTGTGCAATGTCGGTGTAGTTGCCGGCGGACGCGGTGTCCACGCGGTAGATTCGGCCGCGATTGCCGGTGCCGGCGAGTAACTGCCCGTTGCGGAAGGTCAACGCGTAGACAACATCTTCTCGCAGGGCTACCAGCCGGAGCGGTGTGCCGTCCGGTGCGATGCGATAGATCTCCGACCCTTCCGGAACGATGTTGTTGCTGGTCGCAGAAAGTGACGAACCGGGCTGCAGCAGCGTGATGGAAACGGTTTGCTGCCCTGATGCCGGCAGGGGCGGCAAAGCCGGCGACTTGCGGTCGCCCACGCCAGCCGCGTACAGGTTTCCTGCAGGGTCCAGGGCAAGCGCGGTGATCTCATGCCGCGGCGCGGCGTACAGCGCAAAGGCCTTACCATCCGGGGCGATGCGATAGATGATGCCCGCGCCATCAGAGCCCGCATAAATCGTTCCGTCCGGCGCCACCAGCAGCGACCGGATGTGCTGATCGCCCGATCGGAAGAGGACCTCGGGTTTCGCAGCGGGATTCTTGAGTGAGACGCGGAAGATGGTGGCCGGGCCACCTGCTGCGACCAGCAGATCGCCGTTCGGCTGCATCGCGAGAGCCCAGATGTACTTCGGCTTCTCGTTTGTCGCCGAGCTGTCGAAGATGACCTGCGGCGTTCCGCTCCCGTTCACGCGATAGACCTTGCCATCAGGCGAAGTGGCTGCGATCACGCCGCCGCCGGGCAACGGCAGAATGGCTTGTACGTTCAATTCCTTGAAGGCAGCGGCCGTTGTTACCGCGCCTTTGGCGTCGATGCGCAGCAGCTGCGAGCCGCCCGACGCCGCCCCGGTGCCGGCATAGAGGTCGGTTCCACTGGCAGCGAGCGACCACAGGAAGGTTGCAGACGTGGTCGCGATGGGACGCAGCGTGGGCGCCGGCTCAAGCCTTCCATCGTTCCGCACGGCAATATTCGAAGG
>CBAAAE010000095.1:0-6375 GCA_964658845.1 uncultured Novosphingobium sp.
CTGCCGCGAAGCAAAGCGCTTCCTGGACAAGCACAGCATCTCTTACACCGAAGTCGACATCGAGCGCACGCCCGGCGCAGTCGACGCCCTGCTGCAGAACGTCGGCAAAAAGGCGATTCCGCAGTTCGTAATCGACGGCAGGTGGGTACAGCCCTACCGCCCTGGGCAAGGCTTTCTCTACGACGAGATGTCGACGTTGCTCGGCGTGCAGCAGCCGGGGTAAGTGGCCGGGGCAGACCCTGAGCCTCGCCACGGCCGTCCGTGAAGCTGCGGGACGTGTACCACCTCACGTCCGCGGTGCACCTTTGCCTCAGACACCTGACACTCGCTGGTGTGCGCACGGCATTGTGCCGCTTCTATACTGGGTATTGGGGTGTTCCCCTCAAGGTTCCGCACAATTTTGACCCGCTGGGAACAGATCGCTAATGTCTGGTCGAGCTTGTTGACATGGTTCATTCGGCGATTGCCGAACGAACAGCAGCGCCTGCTGGCTCTCACAATACTTGCGGGCGGCCTGTGTGGCCTATCGGCGGTGGCATTTCATCTCACTATCGGCTGGCTCGAAAAGCTTCTGATCAATCACGCCAACGCTGCACCCGGGCACAGCTGGATCTTCTGGACGATCTTCACCCCTGGTCTTGGCGGATTGCTGGTCGGTCTTGGGCTGACGTACTGGTCTCCGGCGTCTGCCGGCAGCGGTATTCCGCAGGTCAAGGTTGCGTTCGAGCTGCGCTCCGGGCTGGTGTCGGTGAAAGAGACGATCGGCAAATTTGTGCTATGCTCCCTGCAAATCGGCTCAGGCGCTTCGCTCGGACTGGAGGGTCCCACGGTTCAGATCTGCGCAGGCGTCAGCAGCATGCTGGCCCGGGTGGCGCGGCTCTCGCCGGAATCCAGTCGGCGCATGACTTCGGTCGGCATGGCAGCGGGCATTGCAGCGGCATTCAATGCGCCCATTGCCGCCATCACGTTCACCCTGGAAGAATTGATTGGCGATCTCGACCAGACGATGCTCTCAGGCGTCATCGTCGCAGCAGCCCTGGCAGCCGTGGTGGAGCACTCGATCCTGGGTAACAATCCCGTCTTCCACGTATCGCGGCCGTACGTCCTCACAAACGCATCTTCGTTGATCTGGTATGCCCTGCTGGGAGTGTTGGCCGCGGTGGTTTCGGTGACGTTTACCGATTCGCTGCTCTGGTTGCGTGCGCGATTCAAAGCATTCACCGCCTTCCCCAGGTGGGCTCATCCAGCCCTGGGAGGCTTAGCGACCGGTGCCCTGGCGGTGGTGGGGTTTGAGTTGTTCCATCTGAACGGCATCGCCGGCGACCCCTACAAGACCCTGGAACTGGCGCTCACCGGCACCATGCCAGTGATGTTCATGGCCCTGTTCTGCGTGCTCAAGCTGCTGGCTACGGTCTGTTCGTATTCCAGTGGAGGCTCAGGCGGCATCTTTGCACCATCGCTGTTTATGGGGGCAATGCTGGGCGGGTCCGTCGGGTATCTTGACGTGATCATCTTCCACCACTCCACGGACGCAATCGGTGCGTTTGCCGTGGTGGGGATGGGTGCGGTGTTTGCCGGGATCGTCCGTGCGCCCATGACGTCGATCCTGATTGTGTTCGAGATGACCGGCGGCTACGGCCTGGTGCTGCCTCTGATGATCGCCAACATGAGTGCCTTTGCGCTTGCGCGTTATTGGCGTCCCGTAGCGGTTTACGAGGCTCTACTGGCGCAGGACGGCATCCATCTGCCGCACCGAACTAAGACCCAGCCTCCGCCGGAATATCCGCCGCGTCCGGACATTCTCCACGGTGCCGAAACGGAAGATGCGACGGCCTAGTGGGGTCATGGAGTGATTGCTAGGGCCTCCGCTACTCTTGAATAAAGTTTGAACCAGGAAGGAAGAAGCGCTTTGATCGATCGCTACACACGGCCAGCCATGCGCAAGCTCTGGTCTGACGAGTCGAAGTTTCGCTGCTGGCTTGAAGTCGAAGCAACCGCGAGCGAGGTGCTGGCAGACGCCGGCATTGTGCCGCACGACGCCGCCAGGGCGATCCGCGGGCGGGGTGACTTCGACGTCGAACGCATCCGCGAAATCGAACTTGAGACGCGCCACGACGTGATTGCCTTCACAACGGCGGTTGCGGAGAAGGTCGGCCCCGACTCACGCTGGCTGCACTTCGGCCTGACTTCGACCGACGTCGTCGATACCGCGCAGGCGCTTCAACTCAGGCAAGCTTCTGCAATGATCCTCGAAGGTTTACGAGCGCTTGCTGCCGTGCTGCGGCGCCGGGCCATCGAGTTCGCGCTGACACCGTGCATCGGGCGGACCCATGGCGTTCATGCAGAACCCACCACGTTTGGCCTGAAGCTGCTGCTCTGGTACACGGAATGCGAGCGCAATATCGCCCGCTTCAAGGCCGCCGCTGAGGACATGCGGGTCGGCAAGCTGTCAGGCGCAGTGGGCAGCTACGGCACCGTCACGCCAGCGCTCGAAGACGAAATCTGCCGTCGCCTCGGCCTCAACACCGCGCCTGTCAGCACACAGGTGCTGCAGCGGGACCGGCATGCGGCCTATGTGGGAACGCTCGCCGTCATGGCCTCTTCGCTCGACCGGATCGCTACTGAAGTGCGGCACTTGCAGCGCACGGAGGTGCGCGAGGCAGAAGAGTTCTTCAGCGAAAAGCAGAAGGGTTCCAGCGCCATGCCGCACAAACGCAACCCCATCACTGCCGAGAATATCTGCGGTCTTGCGAGGGTGATGCGGGCAAACTCTCAAGTAGCACTTGAAGATATTGCGCTCTGGCACGAACGCGATATTTCACATTCTTCTGCGGAGCGCGTAATCCTGCCGGATCAGACGACCCTTGCCGATTACCTGCTCTCCAAGACGGCGAGCCTCATCGACAAGCTCATGGTGTATCCCGAACGTATGCTGCGGAACCTGAACCTTACGGGTGGTCTGGTCTTCAGCGGACAGTTGCTGCTGGACCTTGCCGAAGCGGGCATGCTGCGCGAGGATGCGTACCGCATCGTGCAGACGCTGGCGATGCGTGCGTGGAAAGAGGACCTGATCTTCCGTGACCTGGTCACCGCAGACCCGCAGCTTACGTCAATGCTGCCGCCGGAGCAGATCGCGCGGGCGTTCGATGTAAACCGGCGCCTGGGCAATGTGCCGGCCATCTTCGAGCGGGTGCTCGGTCAGCCACTCAGCGCCTTACAGCAGACGGTGAAGTAACTTCATGCTGCCCTCAGGTGACGCGGAACTGGTCCAGATCGTGGACGCAGCGCTGGCGGATGCGGCTGCGCGGAGCGGTGATTGGCTGGCGTGCCGGCCCGGTTGCAACCAGTGTTGCACTGGTGTTTTCCGCGTGTCCGGCCTGGATGCGGCTCGGTTGCGTGCTGGTAGAAACGTGCTGCGGACAACGCAGCCGGAGGCCGCTTCGGCTTTGGAGCAGCGGGTTCGGGAGTCGGTGGAGCGGCTTGCCTTTGACTACCCTGGGGACGCTGTGACGGGGCTGCTTTCTGATGACGAGGACTCGGTTGAGCGGTTTGAGGAGTTTGCGAATGAGGAGGTCTGTCCCGTTCTGGATCCTGTGACCGGGACCTGCACGATGTATGCGCATCGGCCGCTGACGTGCCGGACCTTTGGACCTCCGGTGCGGACTGGTGAGGGTGGGTTCGGGGTGTGTGAGTTGTGCTTTGTGGGAGCTCCTGTGGACGTGGTTGCGGCGGCGGAGATGATGCTGCCGCCGGATGAGTTGGAAGCTCGGCTGATGCGTGAGGGTGGTCTTGGCGGGGACACCATTGTGGCCTTTGCGCTCGGCTACTGAAGAAATCAGTGGTGGGTTGGGTGCGGCGCACATGCATTCGGTGGTGTTGCGCACGCTGCCCGCAAGGTGGCGATAATGAGGTCAGCGATGCAGATGAAACACGACCTTGCGAATGTGACACTTGCGATGACCGGCGCCAGCGGAGCGCTCTTTACCTCCACCATGTTGCGGTTGCTGCAGAACGATGAACGCGTGGGACAGGTGCAGTTTGTAGTGTCCGACCATGCGCTGCGCGTTGCTGCCGAGGAGCTTGGTCTTGCCGGCCGGAGTGGCGTGATGGAGACCCTCGCCGGCGAGCAACACGACAAGATCCACCTGCTGCGTAACGACGATGTGGGCGCCGGCATCGCCAGCGGGAGCTATCCCAGCGACGGCATGATCGTGCTGCCATGCTCGATGGGAACACTGGCGTCGATCGCCAACGGGCTGGCGGCGCGCCTGATCGATCGGGCCGCCGACGTTAGCCTGAAGGAGCGCCGGCCACTGATCCTGTGCGTGCGGGAGACGCCGTTCAACCGCATTCACCTGCGCAATATGACCCTGGCGGCGGAGGCTGGCGCGACCATCTTCCCGGTAATCCCCGCCATGTATTTTCGGCCGGGCAGCATTGATGACATGGTGCGGCAGTTCTGCTTCCGGGTGCTGGCCCATGTGGGTCTGCCGCAGCCGGATGCGTATCGCTGGAAGGCGAACGAGTAACTACCGCTGTGCAGGTCCGGCCAGAATGGTGGAGGAGGCAGGCAGCGGCGGATCGGCATCGAGAAAGCGCAATGTGGGTGGCAGCACCTGCTCTGTGCACTCTGCGAGCGCCAGATGCCCACATCCTGGCACGCCAACCAGCAGGGACTGCGATATCAGTTCGTGCAGGCGTAGCGCCTGATCGAAGCGGGTCAGATGGTCCTCAGTTCCCCAGATGATCAACACCGGCATTTGAAGCTGGGAGACGCGAAAGTCGAGAACGCTCCGCCCGGTGAGCATGCTGTGGAACGATTTGTCGAGAATCCAGCGGTTTGCCCGGAAACGCTGCAGCATCCCGTGCACGGCGAAGCCCGGAATTTTGAAGTGCGGCTTGTCCGGCTCGATGCGTGCGACGAGTGCGTCGAGTCCCGCGCGGTCCCGAGGGGAAAACAACGTCATGGGAAAGTCGATCTTGAAGTAGAGACCGGCGCTGTCGTACAGCAGCAGGCGGTGCACCACTTCAGGATGATCGAGCGCGACCAGCATGCTGACCCAGCCACCCATCGACCATCCCGCAACATCTGCCTTCGGGATGTGCAGCGCGCTTAGAAAATCGACGACCAGGCGCTCCTCGCCGGTGAGGGTGAAATCACCGTTCGCGGGCTTCTCTGACTCGCCATAGCCGAGCAGGTCGATGGCGTAGACATGGTAGCCGTGCGCGGCAAGCGCCGGGATCATGGGCGCCCAATCAGTAGCACGGGCTCCGAGGCCGTGGACCAGCAGGATCGGCCGCTCTGCCGCGCCTGCCGGCGGCGTCGCTTCCAGGTAGTGGATGCTATGTCCATCGATGGTGATATGGCGATGCTGCACGGCGTGAGCACGCAGGTAGACGCCCGAGATGGCGTCGATCAGCAGGAAGGGATTTAGGTAGAGCGCGACTGCGAGAACAACCGCGACGATCCCGAGGGTTGCCAGGATCCAGGGCCAGCGGCGGCGGCGTTCCTGGAGGAAGCGCCGTTTCACTTCAGCGGCTTCCCAAATTCTTCTGAGAAGCAGGTGTGGTTCACGTCAAACCGGCCGCCGTAGTACTTGTCGCTGCCCTTCAGGTGCCCAATCGCCAGCAGCGAAACCACCCAGTAACTCAGCGGCAGCCGGAGTGCTTCCCGCACCTTATCTTCCTCGAAGCCTTCCATGGCGGCCGTGTCATAGCCCATCACCTCGGCGGTCAGCAGCATGTAGGTCGCGGCGTAGGTCACCTGTTTGCTGAGCCAGCCATGCATCTGGTCTGTGTTCAGCGACAGGAGGTAACTTTCCACATAGCTTTTCAGTTGGGCGGCGTAACTCTCTGACATGCCACCGGCGAGACCCATGCGAACGATCTCATCGGCGTCGCGCCGCCAGCTATCCGCATCGCCGCAACAGGCAATGACCACGGACGCCTCTTCCACCTTTGCCTGGTTGAAACAGGCGGCGCGAAGGCGCTTTTTCTGCTCGGCTGACTGGACCACGACGAAGCGCCAGGGCTGCACGTTGTAACCAGAGGGTGCAGCGAGGCCGGCTTCAAGGATGGTGCGGATGTCCTCTGCGGGGATGTCGCTCCCGTCAAAAGAGGGCGTACTGCGCCGTTCGCGAATTGCGTTTTCCAGAGACTTTGGTGAAGACGACATTAAGATTCAGTTTAACGAAATCTGGTGGGTATGACATTAGGCGGGCTCCCAGGAGATGGGTTTCGGTGCCGGATGAAGTTTCCGTGCGCATTTGGGAATGGGAGGCTTGTTTGCGGCGGCCTGTTGGCGGCGATTGGGTTTGCCGTTGGTGGAAGAGGTGGTGAGGTGATGCGAGCTTCTAGCGCGGACCTTCAGCCTGC
>CBAAAE010000095.1:6475-10978 GCA_964658845.1 uncultured Novosphingobium sp.
GCTCGTGATCCAGGGCGTTGCCCTGGGCTGGGGAGCGCGGGGCCTTCAGCCCGCAGGTTCCCGCTGGTTCAATACCTGAGCTTTGCCGCGGTCAGGACTTCCTGGTCTGGAGTTGCCGAAAACGCCGCTTCTCGCGAAGAGCCGCTCACTCACGAAAATGGGACATAGCGTTCCTTAACTTCGAGCGCCGATCACTTTTCTCTGCGGTGCGTGAACTTAGCCAAGAAGATTCTCGCTGTGAGAGCATCAGTGACTAACTTGGGGGCGTAATGTCACGTTGGCTAAGCGTTGTGCTCACTTGCCTTATACCGTGCACATCGCAGGCGCAGCAACTGACACCGGAGCGCGTTGTAAGCGGCTCGGAGATAGCTTCCTCTCACGATCCAAAAGCAACGATTCGTCTGCCTGAAGATGCGCAATATCTCGGTGGCGTTCGATGGCCTCTCTTTGGCATCGCAGACTGCGAAGTCCACGTGTTCGCTCAAGCCGATGCTCACAGGGTGATACAGCATCTCTACTGGGTTCAGTTTGAGGGATTTCTGCCCGAAATGCCGCGCTTAACGCATGCGTACCATGATGGCGTGAGAACGATATGGGGAACGGATTTTTACGTTCGAGCTGATTTCGGTCCAACGAACGAGGTTGTCAAGGCAGGTTCTGATGCCGAACATGTCTCTCAGCTTGTCACGGCGGCCGGCTACACGATGCCCGCCGCAATCCTAAACGTAAGGCTGGTCCATCTGCTGGATGATAAGAAGAGGCGCGAACTGATGATTATCTACATGGAAGACGCTTCTCTCTCGAGTGTTGGGTCATGGAAGGATCTTCTTCCCGGTGGGAAGAAGGCTGAGAAGTGGCCCGCTCTCAAAGAGACTCTCATGGAGAGAATCCAGAAAGACGTGTCAGTCACGCTGCATTAGCAGGAGATCTCTGCATCGCGCGGCACAAGCAAGTCTCGTGAGACGCTTGTGTTGACTGATCGTCCCGACTCTCGAAAAGTCACGTTATCGGCAACTTAAGATTGCTCGGCGGGGGCGACGCCGTGTATACCCAATCAACCGCGAACCTGTGGGCTGTGGGCCTGCAGATCCAGTGGGTCTGGAGTCTGTCTGCTCTTATTCTTATAGCGACGTCATTGGCTCTTCGCTGATGTAGGTGCCACCACCCGGCAGATCGGCAACGATCCACACGCCGTGAAAGGCGCTGCGCAACTCAGGGTAGGCGGTAACCAGGGCCTTGGCTGCAGCCGCATTGCGGGCGCGGGAGGCGACCGGATCCGTGAGCGCTTCTTCCACATGGACGTGGGCCAGCAGATCGATGCCGCCGCTGCGGTCCGGCGCATTTTCCGCACCCAGGCTGGTGACGCGCACCTCGGGACCCTTTGCAGGAGCGATCACGAGTGGCTGCGCACTGCCGATCCCCGTGGAAAGCGCGGCTGGCGCGGCCTTGGTGCGCTCGCCCTCCAGTGCTTCAAGATGCGTGCTGCTGACGAAGGCGACGGGTTTCAACAGCTGCTCTGCTTCGTTGTAGTAGACGAAGGCATTCCACGCCTGCTTCTTCGCTGCGTAGTCGCGGGCGGCGCGCCAGTACCAAAGCCCATCATGCCCGCCCGCTGCGGTCGCACGTGGAAACAATCCGCCAAGTTGCCATGCGCCTGCCGCACTCTGACGCAGCAGCATGGAAATCTGCCACGGCTCAGACGTGCCGGCCGTATCGAACACCACGAGCGCATAGCGGCCCGCGGGCAGTGCTGGAATCAGGAAACTGGTCTGCGAGGCGCTGCGATTCAACGTGCAGAAGAACTGCGCGTCCTGAGCGCTGCCATCCGCTCCCGGCTTGGCTGCGGAGGCATCCAGGATCCAGAGCGTATCCGGCACAAAGCTCGCACCCTGCAGATGCGGCGCGGCCAGGCGGATGGCGTCCTGAATGCCGCCGAACTCCTTCGCAAACTGCGGCATCGTCTGGGCACGTACGCCCTCTGCATTGCTGCCCGCCGTCATCGTGGCGAGTGCGATGCCTGTGCTTACCAGCTTGTCTCGTTCTGCCGGTGCGATCTGCGATTGCGTCGTGCACGGTTCTGCCATGCATTGCGCCACGGGAAGCGCCAGGCCAGCCAGCAGCAGAAAACGTAGAGCACGCATCGGCAACATTACCTTCCTGACAACGGCGTAAGACTCCGCCGTGCGGTTGCTAGTCTAGTACATGGGCCACGTTGCTGGCAGGTTGTCGCGCATTGTGGCGGCAGCGAACGTCTTACACACAAGACACTTCAGGAGCAGACATGCGCGGCATGACCTACGTGATGTTCGGCGTTACGCTTTGCCTGCCGGGGACCTTGTCTGCGCAGGTAAAGCCCTCTGCGGCGGTACCTTCAACGGCTCCAACCCAGTCGGTGTCGGACCTGCCGTCTGCCCGCCCCGCGGTTTCGAGCGCTGCTCGCGGCGGAAGTCACGTCGCCTGGGACGGCGTGTCCCTTTCCGTGGACGCAGGAGGCGACAGCCTGCGCAACATCATGCTGCAGGTTGTGCGCGCAACGGGCATGAAGGTGACGGGAGGCGTGCCCGACGAACGGGTGTTTGGCAGCTATGGACCAGGGCCTGTGCAAGGGGTGCTGGGTTCCCTTTTCAATGGTCTGAACGTGAACATGATGCTGGTGAACAGCAGCGCTGCCAAACCAAAAGAGCTGGTGCTGACCGCTCGCCTCGGCGGCCCCACTCCACCATCGCCGGCTCAGCCGCTGGATGCGCAGGATCTGCCCACCGCAGAGGTGCGGCAGCCGGGTCCCGGTCTGTCCCCGGGGAGCTTTGGGCCGGCTCAGCCGGGGGATCAAACCGCCGGAGTTCCGCCGCCTGTAGGCGCGAATTCTACTGGTAGACCCGCCGCTGCCGACGTCAGCGGTCAGCCGCAGTCGCCCAATGGCGTACGAACGCCCGAGCAGATTTTTGATGAGCTACGCAGACGCCAGGCCGGCACTGTGACGCAGTAAGTTTCCGCTAGATGGCAGCGTCGACAGGAGCAGCAGCCGCAAGCTGCTGCGCTTCGCGCTCGATGGCGCGCTGCTGCGCTACCTGAATGGAGTGGATCCGAAAGAGATGGAACATGGCATCGCAGATGCCGTACGCCAGCAGGACACCGCCAGCCAGACTTGCAAGAACGGCGCAGAGCAGAACAACGCTTGTCACAACATGACCTCTCGACTTTCGAGTTCCGCAACGGAAGCTTCCCGCGCATGATGTAGTTCCAGTTTGCCCGGATTCTCTTCCGCAGGGCAGTGACGAACCGGATACCGCCCACTGACTCGTATACCACCAAGTGTAACTGGCTGACCGCAAAGCTGGCCGTACCCTTCGCGCGTCCAATGCCGTACCCTTAGAGACTGCGGTGTAAAGCCTCCGCGACCATCCATGAGCATTACGCACATCACAGTTCGCGGCGCACGCCATCACAACCTGAAGAATATCAATGTCAGCATTCCACGGAACTCGCTGACGGTGGTGACGGGGCTGTCTGGTTCGGGCAAGAGCTCGCTCGCCTTTGACACGATCTACGCGGAGGGCCAGCGGCGCTACGTCGAGACGCTGTCTGCCTACGCGCGTCAGTTCCTCGATCAGATGGAACGGCCTGACGTCGACGCCATCGACGGCCTGAGCCCTGCCATTTCCATCGAGCAGAAGACGACTTCGCGATCGCCCCGTTCGACCGTCGGCACCATCACCGAGATCTACGATTACCTGCGCCTGCTGTGGGCCAGTGTGGGCAAGCCGCACTGCCCGCAGTGTGGACACGAGATCTCCCGGCAGACGGCCGATCAGATCGTCGAGCGCATCGTCGCGCTGAAGCCGGGCGAGCGGATCACCGTTCTTGCACCGCTCGTGCGCGGGCGTAAGGGCGAGTTTCGCGAAGAACTCGAGGCGCTGGACCAGCAGGGTTTCCGGGCGCGCGTCGATGGTGCAATGATCGAGATCACCGAAGGCATGCGCCTGGAAAAGCGCAAGAATCACACGCTTGAGGCGGTCGTGGATCGCGTGATCCTGAAGCTGGATGAGCATGGCAAGCCCGACACAAGACGGCTCGAAGCCAGCGTGCAGAAGGCCCTGCAAATGGCCAACGGCCTCGTCGTCATCGCCATTCATGGAATGGATGAGACGCTGTACTCCTCGTCGATGGCATGCCCGGATTGCGGGATTAACGTGCCGAAGCTCGAGCCGCGCTCGTTCTCATTCAACTCCACATACGGTGCTTGCACTGGCTGCAACGGGCTGGGCAGTATTTACGATTTCGACCCAGGTAAAACCATCACAGACTGGTCAAAGCCGCTGTTGGATGGCGCCATGGGGCCAGGTTCAGGATCGGCTTACCTGCTGCGGCTGATCAAGCTGGCTGCAGACAAGTACAAGATCGATCTGAAGCGGCCGTTCGAAGATCTGCCCGAACCGCACCAGAAGCTGCTGCTCTACGGCCCACCGCGCAGCGAAGCCGGGCGCACCGGCTTTCACGGCATCT
>CBAAAE010000096.1:0-10868 GCA_964658845.1 uncultured Novosphingobium sp.
TCTGCGCACCGGTCACGGCGCGGCCCTTCTGGCGCTCGGGCGACTGCGTGCGCACCTTGCTCTTCGTGAAGGCAGCAGACTTCTTCGCGGAAATGGTCTTGCGGCCCTTCGGCGAAGCTCCACCCACCGACGACGTGGAGCCCTTCGCACCCTTTGGCGTGGCGCCCTTGTGCGGACGCGTCTGCGCCAATCTATGCTTCTTGCCGAGCCGCTTCTTGGGGGGTGCCATCGCGCATACCTGCTTCCACTCTTTAGGGTAGCAGTGCAAGGACGTACGGAACGGCCACGCCTGTACAAAGCGGCTCGCATGCTGTCACCCTTGCTGTGCCGCACCTGGCGTGCGCGCGTCGCAGGGAAGCCTGCTGACAGGCCCGGAGAACACCTGATGATGACTCGGTTGCAAGGCACGTTGTTGCCTGTACTACTCGCGGCATTTTCCCTGGGGGCGCAGACTGCGAGCGTCTCGCACGTGCGCGAACACTGGACCGGCACCTGGGCGGCAAGCCCTTGCGCGCCACCGGCGGAACCCGACAAATCACCGCTGGCATTCCACAATGAAACGCTGCGGCTGGTGGTACACACCTCTGCCGGGGGCGATGCCGTGCGCATCCGGCTCTCAAACACCTTTTCGACGGAGCCGCTCACGGTCGGCTCGGCACACCTTGGCCTGCGTGGGACAAACAGCCAGATTCGGGGCGGTACGGACCATGCACTGACCTTTAGCGGACGTGCCTCCGTCGTCATTCCCGGCGGTGCATCCGTGCTGAGTGACCCGATGACGCAGGCCGTACCCGCACTGTCGGACGTGGCGGTCAGCCTCTTCCTGCCGGAGGAAACCGTACCCGGAGCCCTGCACTACAGCGCCCTGCAGACGTCGTATGCCGCGCCGGGAGACCAGACCGCAGCACCGGACCTGACGGGCGCGCGCACGCTCGAGCGATGGCCCCTGCTGACGGCGCTCGAGGTGTCGTCTCGCGGCGAGCAGGCTGCGATTGTGACACTTGGGTCATCCACGACGGACGGCGCGCATTCGACCAAAGACACGAATCACCGCTGGCCTGACGTGCTTGCCGAGCGGTTGCAGCGCGATCCCAAGTTGCGGCAGCTTGCCGTACTGAATGAAGGCATCGGCGGCAACCGCGTACTGCACGACAGCCGCCCCGGCAACCTGGCGTATGGTCCCAGCGCGAGTTCGCGATTTGACCGCGATGTGCTGGCGCAGGCGGGCGTCCGTTACGTTGTGCTGTTCGAAGGCGGGAACGACATCAACCATCCCGGCACGGTCGCGCCCCTGTCTGAAACGATTACTGCCGAAGACTTGATCGCGGGCGATCGCCAGTTGATTGCACGCGCGCATGAGCATGGGCTGCGCGTCATCCTTGGCACCATCACGCCCTTCGAAGGCACCAACAAGCCGGACGTGCAGCCCGCGCGCGAAGCGATGCGAGCCGCGGTCAACCAGTGGATCCTGACGAGCCATGAAGCGGACGGGGTGATCGATTTTGCGCGATCCGTCGCCGATCCATCGCATCCCGCTCGATTCGCACCACAGTTCGACAGTGGCGACCACCTCCACCCCAACGACGCCGGCTATAAGGCGATGGCCGACAGTATCGACCTGCGCCTCTTTCAGCAGCCTTAGTTTTCAGCAGTACCGTGATGAATTTGGCTTGGTGAAGCTGCGTGCCAGCGAAAAGATCTGATGCGCCGCGAAGGTATGCCGTAAACAGCCGATTAGTTTAGTATCCCGGGGGACGTTGCCAGGCGGCTTAGAGCAACCTATGACCATGCTTTCCATTCTCGCAACGGTTCTTCTGCTGGCACCGCCGGCCGTCATTGCAGGCTTCTGGCGGGCGTCCGTACGTCGCCGCAGCCGGCTCAAACCCGGCCAGTTGCCGGACTCCGAGGCCGTCGTCCTGGCGCGGGTAGGCGGCATCCTCTGCTCGGTCCTCCCCCCGGTGCAGATGCTTGCCAGCTTTATTCGCTACCGCACGGGCGAGCCCGGTATGTACCTCTGGTTCCTCCTGCCGTGCTTCGGCCTCTTGATCGCGCTGTTCGCACTCGCCGCACTGCTGTCTTACGCACGCGGGTATGAGCGTGCCGTGTCATCCGGCATGGTGCTGCTGTCGGTCTGCACGTTACTTCTAGTGACGCTGCTGGGCGTACCGGGAAGTTCGTAGCGGAAGGCGCCTGTCGTCACAATCCCAGGGCGCATGTCTTGATAATCCAAGGGGCGCATATCATGGAGGTGTTCGCCTCCTCTTCGCGCTTGCCGACTCTTGACACCACACACGCCTTGCCGACGCTGCACGAGTTCTTCGCGCCGGGCGGCTTGCTGGCCCAGTCTTCTCTGCAGTACGAGCATCGCAAGGGCCAGTACGAGATGGCGCGCGCGGTGGAAAAAGCGCTGGAGGACAAGCGCCACCTGATCGTCGAAGCCGGCACCGGCACCGGCAAAACACTCGCCTACCTGCTGCCGGCACTGCGGATGGCTCGCGATCGTGGCCAGCGTGTCATTGTCTCTACCGGCACCAAGAATCTGCAGGAGCAGATCTTTTTCAAGGACATTCCCTTTCTCGAGTCCATGCTGGGACCGCTGAAGGTCTGCACCATGAAAGGCCGCGCGAACTACGTCTGCAAGCAGAAACTGTACGCGCTGGCTCAGTCGCCGCTGCTCAGCCAGCCGGAAGAGATCGGCCACTTCCACATCATCCAGGCTTGGGAACAGACGACGCAAACGGGCGACCGCGCGGAGATCGTCGGCATACCGGAATCGTCTCCGCTATTCAGCAAGATGGACGCGCGAAGTGAAGCCTGCCTGGGCCAGAGCTGCCCCAACTTCGAGCCCTGCTACATCACGGCGATGCGGAAGAAGGCGCTTGAGAGCGACCTGATCATCGTCAATCACCACCTGTTTTTCGCGGATCTGAACATCAAGCAGCAGGCTGCCGGCGCGCCGGACGCAGGCGTGCTGCCCGAAGCTGCAGCCGTCATCTTCGACGAAGCGCACGACATGGAGTCGGTCGCAAGCGACTACTTCGGCGTCGTCATCTCGCAGCAAAGGTGCGAGGAACTCGCGCGAGACACCGAGATCATGCTTCGCGCGAAACACGTCTCGTCATCCTCCATCGAGAGCGCCACGGCAACCCTGCGCGACCGCAGCCGTGCCTTCTTCGCGTCACTGCCCATGGACGGCTTTCAGCTCGGCCGCCAGCCCTTTCACGACCGGCCGGGTTTCCTCGAAGAACGCGGCGATGCTTACTTAAGCTACTTAACCGCTTTAGACCGGCTCCGCGACGAGCTGGAACGCATCAAGGACGTGGAAGAGGTGAACGGCCTGAAGCGGCGCGTCACCGACCTGCGCACCAGTTCGTCCTTCCTGATGGAAGCGCAGGATCCGAACACCGTCTTCTGGATCGAACGCCGTGCCGCCGGCGGTGTCAAGAACTTCTCCCGCACGCAGACGGGCACACCCGCGGCCTTTCACACCTACCTGCAGGCCACGCCGATCGATGTCTCGGAAATACTTTCCACCACGCTTTTCAGCGGCTTCGGCACCGTCGTTCTCACTTCGGCGACCCTCACCGTGCAGGGCGGATTCGAGCACATCGCCAAGCGGCTGGGCCTGGTGGGCGCGCGCGAGCTTACGGTGCCGTCGCATTTCGACTACGGCAGGCAGGCCTTGCTGTACCTGCCGCCCTACCTGCCTGATCCGCGCGACCCTGAGTTCCTGCCTGTCGCGACGGAACGCATGCGCCGCGTCCTGGAGCTGTCGCGCGGGCGCGCCTTTTGCCTGTTCACCAGCTACGCCCAGATGCGCGCCATGTATGAGCGCATGCTGGTGCAACTGCCCTTCCCGCTACTCCTTCAAGGCCAGGCGCCACGCAAGGCGCTGCTCGACGAGTTCCGCGACACGCCAAACGCCGTGCTGTTCGGCACATCGTCGTTCTGGCAGGGCGTCGACGTGCAGGGCGAGCAGCTAAGCTGCGTCATTATTGACCGCCTCCCTTTCGGCGTACCCAGCGACCCGGTGATGCAGGCACGCATGGAGGCCATCGAACACGCCGGCGGCAAACCCTTCCACGACCTGCAAATCCCACAAGCCGTCATCACCCTGAAACAAGGTTTCGGCCGCCTCATCCGCTCCGTCACCGATCGAGGCGTGCTCGTGCTTCTCGACAACCGCGTGCAGCGCCAGAGCTACGGCAAAATCTTCCTCGATAGTCTGCCGCCCTACCGCCTGACCCAGGACATCGCGGATGTGGAGAGATTCTTCGAGCGCTGAGAGGTACTTCGATTCCCGACAGTCCCTCGCCCGGAGAAGAACCGTCACCCGCTAAGCGGGAAAGGAGAAGGCCGAGTTAGCGTGCTGTGCCTGGCGACGCGCGCAAGCTACTCCTCGATCACGACGGTCCTACCCTCATCTTCCGCGAGCGACTCTTCAATGGGTAGGGGCGTTCCCCGTCGGCGGTCGAAGATCTTGCGGACCACCCAGACCGCCACGATGGCGAGCAGCAGACCCACCACCGTCAACACGCTGTGAAGGTGTTCGTGCATGACCGTGGTGACGGTACCCAGGGCGCTTGGACCGTAGATGTGGGTCAGCACGGCGAGGGCGGTGAACTGCACCAGTTTGCCGAGCAGGATGGCGCAGAAGAACGTGACGGGCTTCATCTCGAAGACGCCCGCGCAGAACTCGAACAGCTTGATCGGCGTCGGCGGCGGCCCCATGGCGGGCAGGAAGATGGCGAGAAACTCCTGCTCTTCGAAGCGGTCGCGCAACCGCTCGTAGCGTTCGCGATTGATCTTGCCCAGCAGGAAGATCTCCCCACCCAGCCGGCCAAGGTAGAACGGCACCAGGCTGCCGATAGCGGAAGCGACCGCCGCAACCACCGGATAAATCAGGTACTTCGAAGGATTGGCATGGATGTTCGAAACCAGCAGCACCTGCCACGGCATGGGCACCACGGCAGAGTCGAGCAGCGCAATCGCGGCCAGTCCCCAGATGCCGAACCGCTCGAAGAAGTGCTTGAGGCTCTCACTCAGGTGCTTCCACATGCCCGGGTGTGCGTGGGAAGGGCTGGGCGGGATGGCTTGCAGAAGCGCCGACAACAGGTGATGCGAGTACGTCACCGGCTCATTCTATCGCTGCGTGAGCCAGGGGGCTGCCAGATGAGAGAATGTAGGTCAGCCGAAGGTCTGCGCGTGACGCTATTTCGCGGTATGCGAAACAAAAGCGCTCCGATAGCAGTCCTAACGTAAAAGAGACCTTATCCAGCGTGCCTCCGATAGAAACACCTCCCCGAGCGGATCGCTCTCCTGATGTAGAGCCGGCCGCCGAACTCGAGACTACGGACGCAGCGCTTCGACGCGGACGGCGCGGCAACCGCTACCAGGATCTCGACACACATGAGCTGATTACGCTGCTGGACGAGGTGGATGACGAGCGTTCGCGCGCCCGCTTCCGCGAGGCCGTCTACATCTCCGTCATCGTCTGGTTCATCCTCGGCTGGATTATGGTCTACGGTCCGCGTTACCTTTGGCATGCGCCTGTGCTGGTCACAGCGGTCGACAAACCGTCGAAGGAAATGACCTACCTCGACGTGCCGCCGAACCTGCAGAAGCAATTGCAGCGGACGAAGCCGACGCCCAACATCAGCACCAAATCGACCGAAGCGCAGAGTCCCAAGCCGAGTCCGCGTGCCCCGGAGCCCCGCGCCGGCACGCCGACGCCGCCCGCGCCCAAACCCGCACCACAACCGGCGCAGCAACAGCCGAAGCCGGCGCAGCAGCAACCACCGCCCACGCCTCAGCCACAGCAGCAGCCTCAACAGCAGGCGCGCAACACGCCGCCGACACCCACGCCATCGCGCAGCCAGCCGCTGGCCGACGCGCCTGCGCCCTCGCCCAACAAGCCGAGTCGAAACATCTTCAACCAGCCGGGTAGCGCTTCCGACCAGATTCAGCAGGCCGCCAAGAACGCTCGCGGCGGTGAAGGTGGCGACTACGGCTCGGTAGGCGCAGGCAAGAGTGGCGGCAAGATGGGTACCGAGATCATCTCGGACACCCAGGGCGTGGACTTCGCCAAGTACCTTGCGCGCCTGCTGGCGGACGTGCGCCGCAACTGGCTGCCGCTGATCCCGGAGGAGTGCCGTCCGCCATTGAACAAGCAGGGCATCACGGGCGTGCGCTTCACTATCCAGCCCAACGGCACCATCAGCGCCATGCACCTGGACTACTCCACGCATGACGTTGCGATCGATCGCGCCGCCTGGGGAGGCATCACCGCCATGGGTGCCGCGCAGCCGCTGCCGAAGGAGTTTCACGGGCCCAACCTGGAGCTGCGCATCGAGTTCCGCATCAACAAAGACGGCCAGGACGCACAGTAACGCTCCCTGAGCCCAGGTAGAGGTTCGCTGCCGTATCCTGCAGGGATGCCGCCGCATACCGATTCCGCCGCCGAGACACAGGAACGCCTGGCAGCAGAGCGGCGTCTGCAGGTGGGTGCCGCGCTGCTGCTCGGGCTTATCGTGCTGATCTCGATCGTGCTGCGCGCGGGCGTACACAACGTGTTTCTGCCCGGCTGGTGGCGGCTTTGGTAAGTTCCGCCGATCCCTTGCTCGTGGTCATCGTCGGTCCGACCGGATCGGGCAAGACTGCGCTCTCGCTCCAACTTGCCGAACGGCTTGGCGGTGAGATCGTGTCCTGCGATTCCGTCGCGGTCTATCGCGAGATGGAACTGGGCACGGCAAAGCCGTCACGTGAGGAGCGCGCGTGTGTGCCGCACCACCTGATTGACGTGGTCCCACCGGACGTCGAGTACAGCGCTGGCGACTACGCACGTGCGGCACGTGCTGCCGTTCAGGACATCGCCGGGCGAGGTTGCGTGCCGATCGTCACGGGTGGCACCGGTCTGTATCTCCGCGCCCTGCTCGACGGTCTGAGCCCCGTGCCGCAGCGTGACGACGCGCTCCGTGAGCGTCTGCGCCACGCCGTTCAACGACGCGGCACGCAGGTTCTGCATCGCACCCTGCGGCGTCTGGACCGCGAGGCAGCGCAGCGCATTCACGCCAACGACGAGCCCAAGCTGATCCGCGCGATCGAGGTTTCAGTGCTGGAAGGCAGGCCCATGAGCTTCGCCTGGGAAGCGCTGCGCCCAGAACCACTGACCGGTTTTCGAGTGGAGCAGATCGGCCTGGCGCCCGACCGCGCCGCGCTGTACCGGCAGATCGACACCCGCTGTGCGGCGATGTTCGCCGAAGGCCTGGTTGCGGAGACAGAAGCACTGGTCGCACAGTACGGTCCCGAGTGCCGCTCGCTGCATTCCCTGGGATATGCCGAGGCGCAGGCCGTACTGCGCGGTGAACTCACCGAACTGCAAGCCGTCGCGAAGACCCAGCAGGGCCATCGCAACTACAGCAAGCGCCAGGGCACATGGTTTCGCCGCGACACCCGCGTGCATTGGCTCCCCGGCTTCGGACCGGACGTGCTGAATGCTGCGATGGACCGGATCGCCGCTCAGCCCTGATCTACTGCCCGCGGAACTTTACCGCCCCGCCGACGATGGTCGCGTGGACCCGGCCCAGCATGGCTGCTCCATGGAAGGGCGTGTTCTTCGACTTCGAACGCGTAGTCGCTACGTCATAAATCCATTGCGCGCCTGCGTCAAAGACGACGATGTCGGCGAGCGCACCTGCGGCTATGCGGCCCACATCATGGCCCAGTTCACGCAGCCGGAACTTCGCGGCGGGTGCCGAGGTCAATAACGCAAGCACCGCAGGCAGGGACATGCCGTGCTCCCGGTGCAGGATGCGCAGGGACGTGCCCAGAGCCGTCTCCAGACCGGTGATGCCGTTCGGCGCGCGCTCGAACTCGACGTTCTTTTCGTGTGCGGCATGCGGCGCGTGATCGGTCGCGATCACATCCACCGTGCCGTCGAGCACTGCCGCAATACACGCGTCACGATCGTCACGGGAACGCAGCGGTGGGTTCATCTTGAAGTGCGTGTCGTAGCGACGCGAGCCCTGCGCCGGATCGCCTGCAATCGCGTCGTCCGTGAAGGCGAGATGATGCGGCGAGACTTCGCAGGTCACATGCAAACCACGCGCCCTGGCAAGCCGGATGGCATGCAGTGCCTTCGCGGTGGACACGTGCTGCACGTGCAGGTGCGGACGCAGATGTTCCGTGCGCTCGATCTCCTCCAGCAGTGCGATGTCACGTTCCACGATGTTCGATTCCGCATCGACAGGCATGCCGCGCAGACCCAGCCGAAACGCTACCGGTCCGAAGTTCATGCTGGCGCCGACGGTCATGCGCGTCTCTTCGGCATGCTGCGAAATGGGCAAACCGACGCGTGCTGCCGCGATCAACGCCTGCTTCATCACGACATCGGCCAGCACGGGTTTGCCGTCATCGGTAAAGCCGACTGCACCTGCGGCGGCGAGCGCGGTGTAGTCCGTCAGCTCGCCGCCCATGCTGCCGACCGTCGCAGCGGGCATCGCAAGCACGCGTGCCGCAGGCTGACGGGCCGCCGACTGCACAAACTGCAGCCACTCCACCGAGTCGGTGACCGGCACGGTGTTCGGCATGGCGACCACCGTGGTCACGCCGCCCGCAACCGCAGCGCGCGTGCCTGTGGCAATGGTTTCCTTGTGCGTCTGGCCGGGCTCACGCAGATGCACGTGCATATCGATCAGGCCGGGCGCCACGACGAGTCCCGTGCAATCGATGACCTCCGCGCCAGCGGGGTCTTGAGTTGCATCGCTATGGTTCACCTGCTGAACCATAGTGCCCGCGATCAGCACATCGGCAGTCTCGTCGAAACCGCTCGCGGGATCGATCACGCGGCCATTTCTCAGCAAGAGGGTCATTGTGCTGCACCCAATGCGCGTGCAAGCAGCGCCATGCGGATAGCCAGGCCATGCGTCACCTGATCTTCAATGGCCGACTGCGGACCGTCCGCCACGGCGGAGTCGATCTCAAGGCCACGCACCATAGGTCCGGGATGCATCACGAGCGCACTCGGTGCGTGCGCAGCAAGGCGTTCCGCGTTCAACTGGTAGCCCGCAATGTAGTCCGCCGTGTCGATGTCCAGGCCGACCAGTCGCTCCCGCTGAATGCGCAGCATCATCGCAACATGGGCTTGCCGCAGGGCCTTATTGAAGTCGCGCTCGATCTCCACGGCAGGCTCGGTGCCGCTCGCCGCGCCGTTCACTTGGAGCGCTTCCACGGGGCAAAGTTCCGGCGGACCGCACAGGATCACACGAGCTCCCAACCGGGGCAGCAGCATCGCGTTCGATCGCGCCACACGCGAGTGCCGCACGTCACCCGTGATGACGACCGTGAGTCCGCGCAGCGTGTCCCCGTGCACATCCTCAGCAATGTGCAGCCGCTTTAGCATCGTGCGCAGATCCAGCAATGCCTGCGAAGGATGCTCGTGCATGCCGTCGCCGGCGTTCAGCACGGGCAGGCCTGTAAAGCGGGCCAACAGCTCCGGCGCGCCACTGTAATTGGATCGCAGAATGATGCATTCCGCACCCAGTGCGCGCAGCGTCAGGCCCGTGTCATGCAGGCTTTCCCCCTTCTCGATGGAGGAGCTCTTGTCGCTGATCAATGTTGTGATCGCGCCCAGCGACTTGGCTGCAAGTTCAAAGCTGGTGCGGGTGCGCGTCGACGACTCATAGAACAGCAGCGCCACCCGGCGGCCTTCCAGGCGCTGGACACGCTGCCGGTGTGGCTCGCGCTCCAGCTGATTCGCCAGCGCAAGCAGCGCCGATGCGGCCTCCAGCGACAGGTCCCCAATGGAAAGCAGCGAGTGGGTCTGTTTTGTGCCGTTCGGGATGGCGGCAGCGAGGCTCATGGCGCTCTGAGGATGGTAGCAGGCGGGTCGCCAAGGGCAGGCCGCGCATGACATATGCCGTTTGCATTATCGTTCTGGATCATGTCCTTCCGTGCCTCGCTGTTCGCCGCCGCTATTCTGCTCACCTCGCTGCCCGCGCTGGGCCAGACCCCAAACACCCTCACCACCCAGGAGCAGGCCGCCGGCTGGCACCTGCTGTTCGACGGGTCGACCACTAATGGCTGGCGCAGCACGAAATCGCCAACCTTCCCGGCGAGCGGCTGGGAGGTGAAGGACGGTCTGCTGTCCGTGACCGAACATGGAGGCGAAGAAGGTGGCAATGCCGGCGACATCATCACGACGCGCAAGTACACCAACTTCGAGCTTTCCGTGGACTTCCGCATCACGCCCGGCGCCAACTCCGGCATCAAGTATTTCGTCGATCTGGACCTGACGCCGGGTCACGAGGGCCATGGATCCAACGTCGGCTTCGAGTACCAGGTGCTCGACGACGCGCTGCATCCCGACGCAAAAAAGGGCAAGAACGGTGACCGCACCGTCGCCTCGCTCTACGACATGATTCCGGCCGCGGCCAACAAGCCGATCAAGCCCGTGGGCGAGTGGAATACAGCGCGCATCGTCGTCCGCGGCACGCACGGCGAACACTGGCTGAACGGCACGAAGGTCGTCTCGTATGACCGAATGACACCGGCGTTCCGGGCAATCGTCGCCGAGAGCAAGTTCCACGTTTATCCAGGCTTCGGCGAGGCAAACAGCGGCTACGTCCTGTTGCAGGATCACGGCTTCCCCGTGTCCTTCCGCAACCTCAAGATCCGGGAGTTGCCGGCCGACGCTCACTAAATTACTTCGGTTTGTCATCCCGCAGCGGAACGGAGGGATCTGCATGCGTGCCTGGATCAGCCATCGTCCCGCTTCTCCTTGACCTCGTGGCCCAAGACCTGCCGCTGCACCGCTACGGGCCGACATGCGGTTCCCTCCGCGTTGCTACGGGATGCCAACGTCACAGGTG
>CBAAAE010000097.1:0-10720 GCA_964658845.1 uncultured Novosphingobium sp.
GCCTGCGAGCGACGCTGAGTTACTCGTCCGTGGAAGAGATCATGAGTGGCGATGTAGTGATGTACCTGCGCGATATCCAGGTGCAGTGCCGCGAAATTCACGTCGCAATCTACGAGCTGTATGTGGATTATTCCATCCAGGCAGCACTGGCCGGGTAAGTCAGGGAGAGCGAACTCATGTATTACACAGTCCGGCACCTTACGAAGTTCGTCTACTCCAATGCGGTGAGCGAAAGCATCATGGAGACGCGCATGCATCCGCGCTCCGATCTGCTGCAGCGTTGTCTTAGTTTTCAGCTGTCCGTGTCACCGCGCTGCCGCGTATTCAGTTATCGCGACCACCTGTTGAATCATGTCCATCACTTCGATATACCAGGAGCACACGAGCAGTTAGTCATCGTGGCCGAAAGCCTGGTCGAAATGGAAGAGACCCTGCCGCTGCCATCCTTTCTTGCACCCGACGCGTGGACGGAACTGGACAAGGATGTACAAGTGGGTGACTTCTGGGAGTTCCTTTTTCCAAGTGAGTTCACCACACCCACGCCGCTGCTGGAGGAGCTTGGAAACAAACTGGAAGTGCATCGCCGCGACGACCCGCTCATGGTCCTGCATGACCTGAATGAAAAACTCTTTCATTATTTCGACTATGTGCCGAAGTCTACCGATGCGGACTCGTTGATCGACGTGGCGCTGACGCAGAAGACCGGTGTTTGCCAGGACTTTGCCCACGTGATGATCGCGCTGGTGCGGTCGCGTCTGCAGATTCCGTGCCGCTATGTCAGCGGCTACCTTTATCACGGCAACAGCGACCGGGATCGCAGTATCAACTCCGCAACGCACGCGTGGGTCGAGGCGTATCTGCCGCAGCTTGGATGGGTCGGCTTCGATCCAACAAACTGGCTGGTGGCAGGCGATCGACACATTCGCACGGCGCTCGGCCGCGATTACAGCGACGTGCCGCCGACGCATGGCATCTTTCGCGGGTCCGCAAATACGGATCTGACAGTGGCTGTGCGCGTGTCGCCCAGTGAGGGCTCGCCTCTGCCGGACCAGGAACTGCCGGTGCCGGAGGACTGGTCGATGCTCGTAGAAAAAGCACAGCTATTACCACCTGCTCCATCGCCCGTGGCCGACCACATCAAGCACATGCAGCAGATGCAGCAGGCACAGCAGTAAAGGGAAAGACCGTATTTCTCCCAAAATGGCCCGTGGCTCGATGTAAGTCGATGAAAGGTGTTTGTATCAATCCTGCAAATGCTACCTTGAGGAACAAAGATCTACTGAGTAACTCAAGGAATATTCATGCGCATCGCTGTCATTGCTTCACTCCTGCTTGCCTCGGCCACACTCTCTGCCAACGCATTCGCCGATACCGTCACCTTCGCGTCCATTGCGGGCGTCACCACCTTCGTTTCACCCTATTCAGGTAACGGCACCGCCGTCGGCTATCAGCACCCGTTCTACACCGCGCCGCTCAGGGGGAGTGATTGGGTGTCGACGGATGGTGCTGGTGGCAATGTCGAGACGGTGAACTACACCAGCTCCTTCACGTTGCTCGCCGGCGAATCCTACTCCGGTACCCTCTCGTTCATGGTTGACGACAATGCGGGAGTCTTGATCAACGGGGTTAAGGTGTACGGGATCGATCCCACCAGCGGTTTCGGTTCCCCAACCACCATCAGTCTCTTGCCTGGCTACTTTCAAGTGGGCTTCAACACCATCACGCTCGAAGCAGTGAATACGTTTGGACCAGGCGCTGTGGATTTCTTCGGATCTGTGGATGGTGTCGCCGCCGTCACTCCGGAACCCTCGTCCCTGGTCCTACTCGGCACCGGCCTCCTCGGTGTTTTCGGAGCCGCTCGTCGGCGCTTTGTCACGGCGTAGTTGGCCCCTTCTTTCGGAGCCCTGCTCACGGCAGGGCTTCGAGGATCGCCAGGCGTAAGTGCGATTTCACCTGCTCCGTCGCTGCTGGCTGACTACATCAAATACATACCATCGGCGTAACGCGTCAAATGCATAGTGGTGCTGTTCCAGAACTGGTCACACCGTCCTTAAACACTTCAAAAACAACGTGGTACGTTGCTTGGCATGCTAACTTGAGCATCAATAAATCCGTAAGTAACTCAAGGATAGATACATGCGAATTGCAGTGATTGCTTCCCTCCTCCTCGCCTCGGCCAGCTTGTCTGCGAACGCCTCCGCCGACACCATAAACTTCGCGTCCACTGCAGGCCTTACAACGTTCTCCTCGCCGAATGAGGGAAGCGGCACTGCTGTCGGTTATCAGAATGTGGCCTATGCACAACCGCTGACCGGGAGCGATTGGGTTTCTGCTAACTCTACCGGTGCCGCAGGCGTTGAAACCGTCTTCTACACCACCGCCTTCACGTTGCTCGACAATGAGGCGTACTCCGGTACGTTCACGTTCATGGCGGATAACTTCGGAGGCCTCATGGTGAACGGGATCGAGGTTTCCTCGGTCGATTACTCCAGCGGCTTCAATTCTCCGACTACGATCAATCTCCTGCCCAGCTATTTTCAGGCTGGTCAGAACACGATCACACTTGAAGCCGAGAATACCGGCGGACCCGGCGCCGCCGACTTTACAGGCTCGGTCGATGGCGTAGCCGTTACCCCGGAACCTTCGTCCTTTATCCTGTTCGGCACGGGCCTCGTCGGTGGTGTGGCAGCAGTTCGTCGTCGCTTCCGCACGGCCTGATTGCTTTACCCTCAAGGGTTTAACAAAGGCGTCGTCATCCCGCAGCACCGCGGAGGGATCTGTATGTATGCCTCGCGCCTGGCAAGCAAGCTGGCGTCGGCTAACATGCAGATCCCTTCCGCTTCGCTACGGGATGACAAAGCGCTTCACTAAGGAAGGCGAATGCGCGTTGCTGCGGGTCGCAATATACTTCGCTGCGGGTCGGCGACGGCATCGCCACGACGTCGCATCGCTCAAGTCCATCTTCAAAGGCAAATGTGGCGCGGCCTCTTACGTACCGCTCAGTTACACTGGGTAAGTCAATTCACAATCAAATTTGCTACGGAGACATCCCATGTCCCTGCCGTTCCGCTTTGCCGCTTCTGCTTTCGCACTCGCGCTGCCTCTGGCCGCTGTCTCGCAGGCACGCACGCCGCGCAAGACGCCGGTAACACAGGCTGAGGTGGACCGGATCACGCGCGAAGCCATCCTGATCGATACCCATGACGACATTACATCGAAGACGGTGACGGGCTACGACATCGCCAAGCCGAACAAGACGGGGCAGACCGATCTGCCGCGAATGAAGGGCTTTTTGGGTGCGGAGTTCTTCGCTGTCTATGTCGGTGCTAACTATGTCAAAGATAATGCGAGCGCGCATCGCGCCCTGGACATGATCGACACGGTTCGCACCGACGTGATCATGAAACACCCGGATGACTTTGTCTTTGCGACGACGGCCGATGATATCGAGCGCGCGCACAAGGACAGGAAAATTGCCGCGCTCATGGGCATCGAGGGTGGGCACGCCATTGAAGACGACCTGCGCACGTTGCGGGACTTCTACGCGCTCGGCGTGCGTTACATGACCTTGACTCACTTCAATACGAATCACTGGGCTGACTCGCAGGGTGACGTGGATGATGCGACTGTAAAACATCACAACGGCCTGACGCCCTTTGGCGAAGACGTGGTCCGCGAGATGAACCGGCTGGGCATGATGGTCGATATCTCGCATACGGCGGACCCGACGTTTTACGCGGCTCTGAATGTAAGCACGGCGCCTATCATCGCGTCGCACTCGGGCTGTCGCGCCGTTTCTAATTACACGCGCAACATGAGCGACGACATGATCAAGGCACTCGCCGCCAAGGGCGGCATCATGCAGATCAACTTCGGCTGCGACTTCCTTTCGCAGCGCTACTTCGACGGGTCAAAGCCGATCATGGCGGAGCTTCGGCCGAAGATGATCGAAGCCCAGAAGATCGCCGACGCTGACGCCCGCGAGGCTGCGATGGAGAAGCTCTTTGCCGAGTCCGCCGCTAAACTGCCGCCTGCGACGTTGGCGGATGTGGTCGCGCAGATCGACCACGCGGTACAGGTGGGTGGAATTGATACCGTCGGCATCGGAACGGATTTTGACGGAGTCGGATGCGTACCCCCTGACCTGGATTCGTACTCCAAGTTTCCCGCGCTGACCAAGGCACTGCTTGAAAAGGGTTACAGCGCCGACGACATCAAGAAGATCTACGGCGGGAACCTGCTGCGCGTGATGCACGCGGTGGAGAAGCGTTCGGCAGAGTTGAAGGGGACGCCTGCCATCGAAACAAAGTTCGTCGCCGAGAAGTAGATTCCGCACGAACGGAAACGGCGAGGCTGGTCAGCCTCGCCATTGACGCTTGTACTGCGTGCTGCGTCTAGTCGCCCGCGGCGGGTTGGAAGTCGGGCTGGTGTGCGTTTACGGGCTTGTGCGAGAGGCGGCTGCCCAACACTCGCTCGACCCAGGCGCGCATGCGATCAAACACGAGATAGATGACCGGCGTGGTAAACAGCGTAAGACATTGCGACACGATGAGGCCGCCCACGATAGTGATGCCGAGTGGACGCCTCAGTTCTGAACCGACGCCGTTGCCGAAGGCAAGCGGAAAGCCGCCAAGCATGGCTGCCATGGTGGTCATCATGATGGGCCGGAAGCGCAGCATGCACGCCTGATAGATGGCCTCTTCCGGTGTCTTGCCCTGCTGCCGCTCGGCGACGATGGCGAAATCGATCATCATGATGGCGTTCTTTTTCACGATGCCGATCAGCAGAATGATGCCGATCATGGCGATGACCGAAAGATCCATCTGCGTGATCAGCAGCGCGAGGATGGCACCGACGCCAGCTGAGGGCAGCGTGGAAAGGATGGTGAGCGGGTGAATGAAGCTCTCGTAGAGCATGCCCAGGACGATGTAGACCGCGGTCAGCGCCAGCAGGATGAGGATAGGTTCGGACGACAGCGAATCCTGGAACGCAGCGGCTGTGCCTTGGAATCCGCCCGTGATGCTGGCAGGCATGCCGATGGCGTTGCGCACGTTGTTGATGGCCTCGGTAGCCTGTGACAGCGAGACACCGGGTGCCAGGTTGAACGAGAGTGTAGCTGCCGGCGACAGACCCTGGTGGTTGACCTGCAACGGGATGCGCTGCATCTCGAAGTGCGTGATGGCAGAAAGTGGAATCTGCGCACCGTTCGACGCCTTGACGTAGATATTGCGCAGTGCCTCCGGCGAAGCCTGGAACTGCGGCGCGACTTCCATGACCACGTGGTACTGGTTCAGGGTCTTGTAGGTGGTGGACACCTGCCGCTGCCCGAAGGCAGAGGACAGCGTCTGGTCGATGGCAAGGGACGTGACACCGAGACGCGAGGCAGTGTCACGATCGACGACCAGCTTGGTTTCCAGGCCGTGGTCCTGTTGATCAGTGGCCAGGTCGCGGAGTTCGGGCGCCTTCTGCATGGCGGCCAGCATCAGCGGCGACCAGTGATTCAGGTCGGCGACGGAATCGGCGGACAGCGTGTACTGATATTGGGTTGCGCTCTGCCGGCCGCCGATGTTCAACTCCTGCTGCGATTGCAGGAAGGTCTGAACCCCGGGTGTCCGCGAGAGTGAAGGACGCAGACGGTTGATGATCACGTCTGCGGACGCATGGTCTTTTCGCTCATTGAGCGGCAACAGTGAGACGAACATCTGGCCGCGGTTGACTGCGCCGCCGCCCGGGCCGCCGCCGCCGACCGATGCCATGACGTTCTGAATGTCCGGATCGCGCTTCATGATGGCCGCGACAGCGATGGTCTTTTCCTTCATCTGCAGGAACGAGACGTCCTGCTGGCCCTGGATGCTGCCGCCCAACCGGCCTGTGTCCTGCTGCGGGAAGAAGCCCTTCGGCACCAGGATGAACAGGTAAATGTTCAGCGCAAAGGTGACCAGCCAGATGATCATGACGGGCCACTGGTGCCGCAGCACCCAGCGCAGTCCCAGATCGTATTCCGAGTGCATCCAGTTGAAGAAGCGCTCGCCCATGTTGTAGATTCTGCCGTGCTTCTTGGTCGAATGGGCCTGCAGGAACCTGGCGGAAAGCATCGGCGTCGTCGTCAGCGACACCACAAGCGAGACGCAGATCGAGACAGACAGCGTTACGGCAAACTCGCGGAAGAGCCGTCCCACAATGCCGCCCATCAGCAGGATCGGGATGAAAACCGCAATCAGCGAAATCGACATGGAGAGGACGGTAAAGCCGATCTCCTTCGAACCGATCATCGCCGCGTCGTACGGAGAAAGGCCGTCTTCCAGGTGCCGGGAGATGTTCTCGATGACCACGATGGCGTCGTCGACCACGAAGCCGGTGCAGATGGTGAGCGCCATCAGCGACAGGTTGTCCAGGGTATAGCCCAGCAGGTACATCACGCCGAACGTACCCATGATCGACAGCGGCACCGACACCGACGGGATCAGCGTCGACCGCACCTCGCGCAGGAAGAAGAACACCACCAGGATCACGAGGATGATGGTCAGAACCATCGTTCGGGTGATGTCCGACACGGAGGCGCGGACGGTCTGCGTGCGGTCGAGTGCCACGTCCAGCTTGATCGCCGCCGGCAGCGAGGCCTGCAGCAGCGGCAACTGCTTCATTACGTTGTCTACGGTCTCAATGACGTTCGCGCCAGGCGACTTGAAGACGATGACGAGGATGGAGGGCTTGCCGTTAGTGGTGCCGTAGTTGAGGTTGTTCTCGTTGGCATCGACCACGTCGGCCACGTCACCCAGCCGGACGATGCCGGCGGCGTTGGTGCTGGTGGTGGCGGTGTTGGACGGTCGCGTGCTGACCGAGGCCGAGGCATAGCCGGTGCCGCTGTCAATGTTCGCAGATTTGGAGGTGGCAGTGGTAGCGGCATTGCTTGAAATGGCGCTCGCAACGCTAGACTGCAGGCCGTTATCAGCCTGTGCGTTGGTGATGGACCCGCGGCTGGTGGCAATCACCAGGGGCCGGTACGCGTCCGCCCCAAAGAGCTGATCGGTAGTGCTGATGGCCCAGCGCTTTTCAGCGCCGTTGAGGAAGCCCTTCGGCTGGTTGACGTTGATGGTCTGGACCGCTGCCGCAAGCTGGGTGAGCGACAGGTTATAGGCGGTGAGCTGGTTTGGATTGACCTCGAGCCGAACTGCCGGCTTCGACGATCCGCCGACGAAGGTCTGGCCGACGCCCTGTACTGCCGCCAGTTTCTGCGCCAGGATGGAGTCTGCTGCGTCGTAGAGCTGCGGCACCGTCAACGTGTCGCTGGTCATCGTCAGGATCAGGATGGGCGCTTCTGACGGATTGATCTTGCGGTACGTCGGATTCATCGGCATGTTTGCCGGCAACTGTGCACGTGCCGCGCTGATGGCTGCCTGCACATCACGGGCGGCGCCGTTGATGTCGCGATTCAGGTCGAACTGCATGGTGATGTTCGCCGAGCCCTGGGACGAGGTCGACGTCATCTGGTTGATGCCGGCAATGCGGGAGAACTGCCGTTCCAGCGGGGTGGCCACGGAGGAGGCCATGGTCTCCGGGTCGCCGCCGGGCAGGCTGGCACCGACCGAGATCACAGGAAACTCGACGTTCGGCAGCGACGCTACCGGCAGCATCTTGTACGCAACGGCACCGGCAAGGATGATGGCGAACGACAGAAGGAACGTTGCGATGGGGCGTCGGATGAACGGTGCGGAGAAGTGCACACCGCCATCCGCGCCTAGGGGGTCGCTTTCGCCCTCGGCGGGCTGGGCATTTTTCTGCTCGTCCTGCCGGGTCGCGTGGTCGCGAGCATCATGATCGCCGCCACGCAGGCTCGTGCCATCGAGTTTGCCGGCGTCGCCTGGCCGGGTATGGTCGGTGGGAGTCTTGTCGCCGGGTTCGAAGTTCATTGGGTCGGTCCCTTGTCCCTTGTTTGGACGTTCATGCATCGTGCAACGCGAAGGCATGCTGCGTAGATCATCAGACTAGTCTCCCGCCGCGTAGTGCGGTTCCTTGTCATGCAGGTGAGCTTCGAACTCGCGGTCGGCCTTGTCCGTGCCCAGGTATTTGCGACCGATGCGGTCGAAGAACAGGTAGACGACCGGGGTGGTGTACAGCGTCAGCACCTGCGAGACGATCAGGCCGCCAATGATGGTGATACCCAGCGGACGGCGCAGCTCCGATCCAGTGCCCGTGCCGAGCGCCAAGGGTACGCCGCCCAGCAGCGCCGCCATGGTGGTCATCATGATGGGCCGGAAGCGCAGCAGGCAGGCCTGGTAGATCGACTCTTCCGGCGACTTGCCGTGTTCCCGTTCGGCTTCGAGCGCGAAGTCGATCATCATGATGGCGTTTTTCTTCACGATACCGATCAGCAGGATGATGCCTATCAGCGCGATCACGGAGAGATTTGTGCCGGTAAGAAAGAGCGCAAGGATCGCTCCGACACCGGCTGAGGGCAGCGTGGAAAGAATGGTGATGGGGTGGATGTAGCTCTCGTACAGCACGCCGAGCACGATGTACACGGTAACCAGCGCGGCCAGAATCAGGATCGGCTCATTTGAGAGCGACGCCTCGAACGAGGCAGCGGTCCCCTGGAAGTTGGCGTTGACGGAGAGCGGCATCGCAAGCTCTTTTTCCGCCTTGCGAACAGCCGACACGGCGTCGCCGATGGAGTAGCCGGAAGCCAGGTTGAACGACAGGTTCACGGCAGGGAACTGACCTTCATGCGAGATCGCAAGCGTTGAATCCCGCTGCTCGAAGTGCGTGAAGGCAGAGAGCGGTACCTGGGTGCCGTTCGCGCTTTTTACGTAGATGTTGTTGAGTTGCGACGGATCGCGCTGGTACTTCGGAGCGACTTCCAGAATGACGTGGTACTGATTCTGCTGGGTGAACATGGTGGATACCTGGCGCTGTGCAAACGCGTCGTCCAGGGTGTCGTCGATGTTCTGCGGCGTGATGCCGAGCCGAGACGCGGTGTCGCGATCGATGACGAGCGCGGCTTCCAGACCTTCGGTCGTCTGGTCTGTCGCGATGTCGGTGATCTGGGGCAGCGTGCGGAACTTCTGCAGGATGCGGTCAGACCACTCAACCAGCTCCTGCGAGTTCGCGTCTTCCACCGAGTACTGGTATTGCGTGCGCGCCGTGCGGTTTTCGACGGTCAGGCCCTGCAGCGGCTGCATGTAGGCCTGGATACCTTCGATCTGCGAAAGCCTTGGCTGCAGGCGGCGAATAATGGCTTCCGCGCTGTCCTTCCGCTGCTCGCGGTCGCGCAGGTTGATCTGGATGCGCCCGGAGTTCAGCGTGTTGTTGGTCGCGTCGATGCCGATGAAAGACGACAGCGAGTCGACGTCCGGATCCAGCAGGATTGCGTTCGCAAGTGCCTGCTGACGCTGGCTCATCGACGGAAAGCTGATGTCCTGCGGCGCGTCGGTGATGGCCAGGATGACGCCGGTATCCTGCACCGGGAAGAAGCCCTTCGGCACCCACATGTACATCAGCAGCGTCAGGACGAACGTGCCTGCCGTGACCAGCAAGGTGAAGGTCTGGTGACGCAGCACCCAACGCACGCCGACGGCGTAACGGTCGATCACCCAGTTGAAGAAGTCCTCTGAAACCTTGTAGAAGCGGCCCTTCTGATTATCCGGGGTGTGCTTCAACAGCTTTGCGGCCATCATCGGTGTCAGCGTCAGCGACACGACCGCCGAGACGAGGATGGTGACCGAAAGCGTCACGGCGAACTCGCGGAAGAGGCGGCCGACGATGTCGCCCATGAACAGCAGCGGAATCAAAACCGCAATGAGTGAGATGGTGAGCGAAAGGATCGTGAACCCGATCTGCTCGGAACCCTTCAGGGCGGCATCGAGAGGTGAATCGCCCATTGCCAGGTAACGGTCGATGTTTTCCACCATCACAATGGCGTCGTCGACCACAAAGCCCGTCGAGATGGTCAGGGCCATGAGCGACAGGTTATTCAACGAGTAGCCAAGGATGTACATCACGCCGAAGGTGCCCACGATGGACAGCGGTACGGCGACGGACGGGATGATGGTGGCGCGCCACGATCGCAGGAAGAGGAAGATGACGAGAATGACCAGGCCGATGGTCAGGCACAGCTCGAATTGCACGTCCTTGACGCTGGCGCGGATGGTGCCCGTGCGGTCGGTGAGCGTTTCCAGCTTGACCGATGTCGGCAGCGTCGCCTGCAGCTTGGGCAGCAGGGCTTCGATACGATCGACGACCCCGATGATGTTGGCGCCGGGCTGGCGCTGGATGTTGATGATGACGGCCGGGCGGGTGTAGGCGGGTTCGTCACCCTCAGCGCGGCGGCCCATCCATGCTGCCTGGAAGGCGTTTTCAGCAGCATCCGTGGCCACTGCCACATCGGACATGCGCACCGGCGAACCGCTGCGGTATGCGACGATGACATTCATGTAATCGGCGGCTGACAGCAACTGGTCGTTCGCGCCGATGGTGTAGCTCTGGTGAACACCGTTCAGGTTGCCCTTGGCCTGATCGACGTTGGCCCCAGCCAGCGCGGTGCGCAGATCCTCGAGCGACATGCCATAGCCGGCAAGCGCCGTTGGATTTGCCTGGATACGCACGCCTGGCTTTTGACCGCCGGCGATCGACACCAGGCCGACGCCCGAGAGCTGCGAGATCTTGTTGGCCAGGATAGTGTCGGCCAGGTCCTCGACCTTGGTGAGTGGCAGCGTGCTTGAGG
>CBAAAE010000098.1:0-10711 GCA_964658845.1 uncultured Novosphingobium sp.
GAGCATTGCTGCGTTCGACTATGCACCCTATTCCCTGCTGCTGCCGCGCTCTGCTGCGGTCGTGCACCAGGGCGGCGTCGGCACCACGGCGCAGGCCATGCGCTCGGGCCGGCCGATGCTGGTGATGCCCTACGCAGTAGACCAGCCGGACAACGGGGAGCGGGTGCGACGGCTCGGCATCGCGCGCGTCGTCGCCCGAAAAGCCTACTCGGCCGACCGCGCCGCGCGCGAGCTGGAAGTGCTGCTGCGTGAACCGTCTTACCGTGAGCGTGCCCTCGCCGTTGGGCAGCAGGTCGCGATGGAAGATGGTGCGAGCGTCGCCTGCGATGTGGTCGAGCGGCTGCTTGTGTGATGTCGTCGGCTTGTTGTCCCGGCAAGCAGTTAGTTGTGCGTAACCGTCATCCTGAGCGGAACGGAGTGAAGCCGAAGGATCTGCTGTCTTCCGGAGCACCCAGGCAGTTCAAAGAAAGCAGATCCTTCGACTACGCTCTGGATGACGCTTCAGGCGCTTCCCGCTGCAGGGTCGCACCCATAACGGCTACAAAATATACCGGCTCAAATCCTGGTTCTTGACGATGGCGGCGACCTGCTGGCGCACGTACTCCGGGTCGATGACGACGACGCGCTCAACCCCGCCCTCAACCTGCCGTTCCAGCACGGGCAGGGGATGTGACGTGACCGCTGTTGCGCCTTTGGGCTGCTCCACCGTGTTTGGCTCCACCTGCGCGACGACGCCGTTGACCGCCGGCTTGGCGTTCTTCAGCAAATCGGGCGCCTGGAAGCTGATCTCGTCCAGCACGCGCTCCATAATGGTGTGCAGGCGGCGCGCGCCGATGTTTTCCGTTGTCTCATTCACACTAAAGGCGAAGTTGGCCATCTCTTCCAGCGCCTCCGGCTGAAATTCGAGCTTGAGGCCTTCCGTCTCGAGCAGGGCGATGGATTGCTTTACCAGCGACGACTTCGGCTCGGTGAGGATGCGGATGAAGTCCTCGACGGTGAGCGATTGCAGCTCGACGCGGATGGGAAAGCGGCCTTGCAATTCGGGAATCAAGTCACTCGGCTTGGACACGTGGAAGGCGCCCGCCGCGATGAACAGGATGTGATCCGTAGAGACGAAACCGTACTTCGTGTTGACCGTGGTGCCCTCGACGATGGGCAGAATGTCGCGCTGCACGCCTTCGCGGCTGATGTCAGGGCCGTGACCGCCTTCGCGGCCGGCGATCTTGTCGATCTCGTCAAGGAAGACGATACCGGTATCTTCCGTGCGCTCGATGGCGATCCGCGTGACCTGGTCCATGTCGATGAGGCGGCCTTCTTCTTCGCTGATCAGATACTCGAAGGCTTCAGAGACCTTCATCTTCTTCTTGCGCGAGCGCGATCCGAACAGGCCTGGCAGCAGGTCTTTCAGGTTGACGTCCGCCTCTTCGCCGCCCTGCACGCCGACGATTTCGAAGTTCGGCTGGTTGCGATCGCGCGCGTCCACTTCGACGATGCGGTCGTCCAGCTTGCCTTCGCGGAACTGCTGACGCAGCTTTTCGCGGGTACGGTTTTCCGGCTTAGGATCTTCCGGCTTGGCTTCGGCCGACGCGTCGAAATCGATAGCAACGGGCACTGCGGTACTCTGCGTTTGATCACCCGCCTTCGCTTCCTGTGCGGCCTTCATCGTTTCGAGCGGTGGGGGTGGCAGCAGCAGGTCCAGCAGGCGCTCTTCCGCGCTCAGTTCGGCCTTGTCCTCAACCTCTTCCAGCTTTTCTTCGCGCACCATTTCAATGGCGGTCTCCACCAGATCGCGCACGATCGATTCGACATCGCGGCCGACATAGCCGACCTCAGTAAATTTGCTCGCCTCGACCTTCAGGAACGGTGAATTCGTTAGCTTGGCTAACCTTCTTGCGATCTCGGTTTTGCCAACGCCGGTGGGGCCGATCATGATGATGTTCTTCGGCATGATCTCGTCGGCAATCTCGGGGGGCAGCTTCTGACGGCGCTGGCGATTGCGCAGCGCAATGGCCACGGCCCGCTTCGCCGCATGCTGCCCAACGACGTACTTGTCCAGTTCCGCAACGATTTCGCGGGGCGTCATCTCTTCCAGGCCGACCGCCTGGTCTTCCGCAACTCCGGGGAGGTAGATGGCCATTAGAGTTCCTCCACGGTGATGTTCTCATTGGTGTAAATACAGATCTCTGCAGCGATCTTCATGCTCTTTTCGACGATGGCGCGGGCGGAGAGGTCCGTGTTTTCAAGGAGGGCCTGCGCGGCACTTTGCGCGAAGCTGCCGCCACTGCCGATGGTCATGATCGCGCCGCCTTCAATGCTGTCCGGCTCGATGACGTCACCGTTGCCACCAAGGAGATACATGTGGTCCTTGTCGGCGATCAGCAGCAGCGCTTCAAGCTGGCGTAGCAGCTTGTCCGTCCGCCAGTCCTTGGCCAGCTCCACGGCCGCACGCGGGAGGTTGCCGGCGTACTGTTCGAGCTTGGTTTCGAAGCGCGAAAACAGCGAGAACGCATCCGCAGTCGACCCTGCAAAGCCCGCCAACACCTTGTCGTTGTAAAGCCGCCGCAGCTTCTTTGCGCTCGACTTCATGACCGCCGAGCCGAGGGTCACCTGGCCATCAGCCGCCATGACGACTGCACCATTGCGTCGCACGCACAGTACCGTGGTCGAGCGGATGCGACGGCCCTGACCCGTGTCATACGGGTGGGCGGAGGATGGCGGAATGGGCGATAGTATATCCATCAACGAGGAGCGCGAGGGCAGGCCAGAACGACCGGCAGCTGATAATTGCATCACGCTCAAGTATACGGCGTTTGCCGGCTACGGCACAGGATTCACATCGCCCCGCGTCACGGCCCGGGCGGTCCGCATCAGCACCGCGACCAGCAGCAGCGCACCGAAGTACATGTACGACTGCAGCACGTTCCAGCCATGCCAGTCGGCCAACCGGTTGAAGCCGAGCAGAGCGTTCATCGTCAGGAAGGCCGCCAGACCCAGCAGCCACGGTCGCCTGCCTTGCCAGCACGCATAGGCAAACCAAGTCCAGGCCAGGATGCCGGGGACGATGCCGTAGTGGTGCTCCCACGCCATGGGCGATGCGGCGACGGAGATCAGGCCCATGGCCGCGAGATCGCCGGCGGAGCCGCGAAGCCGGCCCCACGGAAACAGCAGAACGCCGCCCACCAGTACCAGCGCCGTAGCCACGGTGGTGAGGTAAACCCAGCGGATGTACGGCGTGTAGACCAGCGGGGTGTAGGCGATGTTTTCGCCGTTGCCGATCGCCCGATTCAGCGTGCCGAACATGGACTGGTTCGCAAAATGTGACTGCGCCTTACGGCTTAGACCCGCCAGCACGTGAACGTAATCGAGATTGTTCCGCCATCCAAAGACCAACGTCGAAAGGGTCACCAGCACGCCCGCCGTAACCAGAAACGCGGCTGCCGCGCCCCATCTTCGACGCACCGCCATCCACACCAGCAGCAGCACGTACTGCGGCTTGACGAACGCCAGCAGGGCGCCCACGACGCCGCCCGCGCGCTCGTGTCCCTCGTTCCAGAGCAGCAGCAGCACGGTAAATCCAAACGACAGAAACGTCTGCGCGTTACCGAGCGAGTACCCCTTCAGCAGCGGGTAGCAGAAGACCACCGCCGCGAGGACCGCTGCGATAGTCTGCCAGTCCAGGCCCACACCACGTCGCGCCAGGAGGCGTTTCCCCATCCAGAGCGAGACCGCCGCAATCCCCACCAGCGCCAGCCACGACGTGATCGCGAGCAGGCGCAGCATGGCCGGATCGCCCATGCCAAGCCGCTTCAGAAGCCATAGCGGCAGAATGCTGGCGAGCGAGTAGATCAGCGTGTCGTACAGGGGAGCGTAGTAGATCGGTAGGCGGGGGTGCGCGAGGAAGTAGTCGACCGACTGCATCATGGGCAGCCATGAATCCGTCCACGATCGCATGTGCCCGAAGTTGTTCAGCAGCCCCTTCAGGCCGCCCGGATTACCCCATCGCAGCAACCGGAACAAGATCCACTGCACCACGTTCGCCAGCAGCAGGCTGGCCGCCATGAACCGTAGCAGGCGCCTGCTGTGAGTGGGATCTGGAGACTCGTGTGGCATCTTCCAATCCCTTATACCGCAGCGAACCACGGGCCTGCAGCGGGACTCGTGACCGTCCGCGGCTAATCGTCGTCGTAGGAGAGCCTGGCGTGATCAGTGGCTGGGGTGCGATGGAAGTCTGCTCCGCGATCGCTCAAGCGGTAGCGCGTGCGGCAGCGGCCGCACCGCCAGGGAAAGACGCCGAACACCGGCAGGACAAACTTCTCCCACAGGCCTCTGCGGCCACAGCGGTTTAGACTTCCGCGACCGCATTTGGGGCAAAGATGTTCGGGCATGATGGATCCCTGAAGCGACGCCGGGCGAGCATTGGATTGGCGGTAAGTCGAGTGTAAGGCAACACGCCATTCCGTGCCGATTTCCAGCCTGCACGCAGGGTGCTGCAGTCCCATTTCGGGGATGCTGGCTCACCTGCTTTGGAAGGGCATAGCGAGAGCCATGCCTTCCTTGCCGCGTCGAGCCGCACGCTCAGCGGTAGCTTGGCGGAGGGGGATTGCGGCTGAACTGGCGCTGATGCCAATAGGGGTAAGCGACGGGACGCTCGCTTGCCTTGTCGAGCCTGGTTACCTGTTCAGGTGTAAGCGTGAAGCTGGCGGCCTCCAGGTTCCCTTTGAGCTGCTCCGCATTGCGTGCGCCAATGATGACGCTAGCCACGGTCGGCTTGCACAGCAACCAGTTCAGGGCGATTTGCGGGACACTCTTCCCCGTCTCAGCCGCGACTGCATCGATTGCATCCACCACGTCGTAGACAAACTCGTCGTCGACCACCGGTCCGCCAGCCTTGCCGTCACTGAAGCGCGTTCCTTCAGGAGCAGGGTGTCCGCGGCGGATCTTACCGGTGAGCCGGCCCCATCCCAGCGGGCTCCACACCAGCGCGGCCACGACTTCCGCCATGCCCACCGGCATCAACTCCCACTCGTAGTCACGGCCAAGCAGCGAGTAGTACACCTGGTGCGCCACATACTTTGCCCAGCCGTATCTTTCGCTGAGATCGAGCGATCGCTGCAGGTGCCAGCCGCTGAAGTTCGAGCAGGCGATGTAGCGGATCTTGCCCTCCTGCACGAAGCGGTCCAGGGTACTGAGCACCTCTTCCATGGGCGTCTGCGCGTCGAATGCGTGCATGTGGTACACGTCGATGTAGTCGGTTTTCAGCCGCTTCAGGCTGCCGTGGAGCTGCTGTGTGACGTGGTATCGCGACGATCCTCCGTCGTTGGGACCCGTGCCGAAGTTGAAGGTTGACTTCGTCGACAGCAGCACGGATTCGCGCGGCAGATGTGCGATCGCCTCGCCCAGGATCTCCTCCGACCGGCCCTCAGAGTACACGTCGGCGGTATCGAAGAAGTTCACCCCCGCGTCCATGCACATATCCACCAGGCCGCGCGCCTCAGCCACATCAGTCGAGCCCCACGTCTTGAAAAACTCGTTTGTACCGCCGAACGTTCCCGTGCCGAAGCACAGCACCGGGACCTGCAGACCGCTCTTGCCAAGCTGACGAAATTCCATGGTGCTTTAGATGCGACGACCCGCAAGGGGACGCAGTACCGCGGTCCTTGCGTGAGAGCTGTTCGCAGGGCGGCGCGGGATGGTGTGACGCTTTGCCGCTTTCCGTGTAGGCTGCGGCAGAGACTCTCACGTCACAGGAAGCGTCATGCATCGAATTCTGAACAGGTTCCGTCCCTCCACGCCGTTCCGCCGGCTTGTCGTCGCGGGCGTTGCGCTGCTGACCGGGACGGCCGGGGGTCCGCTCCTACGGGCACAGGCACATGCCGCCACCGCAAGCCGGCAGGCCGACCTGCAGGTGGGCGGAGGATTCAGCTACGCAAAACACGACTACGAGTTCACGCCGGCCGGCGACGGCACACGCATCAGTGGCCTGATGCTGTACGCCACGCTGGACGTTCGGCCGCACCTGGGTGTGGAATTTACCTTTCACCAGATGAGTACGCACAAGGACGATCACGAATACGAGCGCACGTACGAACTGGGACCCCGCTACGTGTTGCACTACAACCGCTTCAATCCCTACATCCGGGTCGCGTACGGACGCGGAGTCTTCAATTTCCCCCGCGACGAAGCTAACCTGGCCTACAATCTGGCGGCGGGTGGCGGTGGCGTCGACATCAACGTGCAGAAACACGTGAACGTGCGCGTGGACTACGAATATCAGCGCTGGTTCGGCTTTCCATTGCATGATCTGCAGCCGCAGCTCGCGACCGTTGGCGTGGCATACCACTTCTAGAGCGTTTGCTCAGGGGCCGCTTGGCTTTGGTAGCTCCGTCGAGGTTGGCAGTGGCGTGCCGAAATCCGGCGTGCCGTCCGGCTTCCACGTAAACGGCTGCATGCGTGGCGAACGCGCACGACCGCAACCAAGATGGGGCTGGCTGTTGGCGTGATAAATGATCCAATCCTCCTTGCCGTCGAGCGACCGGAAGAAACCGTTGTGCCCTGTGGCAAAGACGCCCGCTGCTGGATCCTGCCGGAAGACGGCGTGGTCCACCTTTGTCCATGAGTCGGCGCGAAGGAGATCACTCCCGGGCCTAGCCTGCAGCATGCCCAGTTCATACGCATCCGTCCAGCAGGCCGAAGCCGAGTACACCAGGAACGTGCGGCCCTCATGCTGCAGGACCTCGGGCCCTTCATTCACGTTCACGTGCACCAGGGCCGGCCGATTCACCGTGTCACCCGCCTGCTCCCACGGGTACTTCGGGTAGCTGAGCGCGGTACGCGGCGAGTCAATCGTCCAAGGGTCACGCAGGTGCGCGATGTAGATGCGCTGCTCGCCGTCGCTGTCGCCCTCCCAGCCTGACCACAGCATGTACTTGCCACCACGATCCTCAAAGACGGTCGCGTCAATGGCCCACTTGTCGGTGGCATCCGCGACCTTGCCCTTGAAGGTCCAATCGCCGTCGAGCGGGTTAGCGGCCGCGTTTTCAAGCACGTAGATGCGATGGTTTTCGTTCGTCCCGTCATCCGCCGCAAAGTAGATGTACCACTTGCCGTCAAGCCGGTGGAGCTCCGGCGCCCAAATCTGCTTGGAGTAAGGGCCGGTGTCCGGCGGCGTCCAGACGATCTTCGTCTCGGCGTTGGCGAGGTCCGTGATGTCACGCGTGCGGCGCACCGTCAGGTTCCGGCCGGTGGTGCTCATGTAATAGTAGAAGCCGCTATCGGTAGTTACCCACGGGTCCGGGCCGGAGGGCAGCAGCGGGTTCTGAAAGGTAGCAGTGGGCGGAGCAGGAGCCGGCGCAAGCTGACCGCACGCGGCAATTGCCATCAGGGCGCAAAGAACGGAAGCACAGAAAGAAACGAAGCGGCTCATGCTCATCACTGAAATCCAAACGCCTGCATAGCGCTGCGGAATCTTTATACATTGCCTAGCTTTCACCTGCGCCTTCGGCTGGCTTGTCTGGCTGCGACTGGTAGATCTGCTCGACGCGTTCAAGGGTGTCGATTTCGTCGAGCGGCTTGTCCTGCCGGATCTGGATGATGCGCGGAAAGCGCAGCGCGAAACCGCTGGCGTGACGGTCGCTGCGCATGATGTTGTTGAAGGCGACTTCGAGGATGATCAGCGGCTCCACGGTTCGGAAGTGGCCGAAATCCTCGAGCGTATGGGCCTTGCACCACTCGGTGAGCACCGCGATCTCCGCGTCCGTCACGCCGCTGTAAGCCTTGCCGACGTTGAGCAGATCGCCGTTAGGGCCGCGCACCGCGAAGGTGTAATCGGAGATGAATTGCGACTTTCGCCCCTGGCCATACTCCGCACCGGTGATGACCACGTCCAGCGTGTCGAGATGGCGCTTCAGCTTCATCCAGCTCAGGCCGCGGCGACCCGGCTGGTAGAGCGACTCCGACGCCTTGATCATGACACCTTCATTGCCGCGATCACGCGCGGCGACATAGGCACGGTCCAGCTCCAGGGCCGAGTGCGCTTCGACAATCGGCGACAGGCGCAGGCGCTGCTCTCCACTTGCAGCGGTAGCCGAGTCGTCCACGAAAAGACCGCCAGCGGGCAGCGGTGGAGCTACCTTCAGCGGCGAACACGTCACGCGCTGCAGCTTCGTGGCCAGCGCCTCCAGCCGGCTGCGACGCTCGCGCAGTGGCAGTTCCAGCAGCAGCTCGCCTCCTGCGAACAGCACGTCGAAACACATGAAGACGACCGGCGTGCCTACGCGTATGTCGTTCGTGACCCGCTTACGACCGATCCGCGGGGACAGCACGGCGAACGGCATGGCGCGGTCCGCACCCACATCCCATGCAAGCAGTTCGCCATCAAGAATGACGCCTGCATCCCGTGTCTCCGGCGCACCATGCCAACCCGTGGTTTCGTCCGCGAGGACGTCTGCGTTTACCCGCGCAAATGCCTCCACGATCTCCGGGTAGCCGACTGTCACGTCCTCGCGGTTGCGCGAGTAGAGCGCAACCCGACCGGGCTGCGTGCGGTCGCCGCAGTGCAACTGGACGCGCATGCCGTCGTACTTGTCCTCGACCTGCGCGCGCATGCGAAGAGCGGCCACCGGCGCGTGCTCCACAGCCGCATCGATCATTACCGATTCGTCTTCCGCAACAATGTGCGGCAGCGGCTCGGCGGTGCTCTGCGGCTCGGCTGAAATGTCTGCTTCGCGCGCGGCTTCAGGCTTTGAGGCGAACCGTGCGACCGCTTCGTCTGGCGTATCCACAGGGGACGCCAGCATAAATCCCAACGGATGGAACAGCCGCATACGAGCCTGTTCAAGCCGTGCCTCAAAGGCCATCTCCGTCGCGCCGGCGAGGTTTGCCTCAAGCATGACGGCATTGCGCAGGGCGGACAGCGGCTGCCCGCTGGCGACAGCGATCGCCTCCTCCACCAGCGACTGTTTCACGCCGATGCGCATGTCGCCGTTGATCAGCTTGATGAGGTACTTCGCCTCCACAGGCGTGCACCGGCGCAACAGTCCCGCCAGCAGCGCCTGCCGGGCTGCGGTGGTTTTTGCAGTGGGGATTGCCGCAAAGGCGTCTTCGATCTCGCCGAGGGAGAGGGTGGGCTCGGGCGTGTGTCCCTGCTCGGCGAACAGGTCGCCGGCCGCCGCGCCCAGGTCGCCATGCCGTCGCCACGCCGCGCTGAACTGCGCCTCGGTGGGCGAGACAATTTCCCGCACGGTCTTCGTCAGCATGGCACCGCCGATGTTCAGCTTGCGCGTATCGGCCTCGCTGAAGGCTTCCCCCGAAAGGTACATCGCAAACAGGCCGGCATCGTGCACGCTGCCGGCCTCACGCGCGGCTGCGATGCCGGCCGCAATGGCCGCGCGCTTTTTCAGACGGCTGCCGGTCGCGGCAAGCTCGTCCGCAAGCTGCGCAAGTTGTAGGAAGAGTGCCATCGCCTCAGGTGGGATGCGCCCGCGCGTGACGGGGTGTCCGTTAGCGCCATGGAAGCGCCATACGATGTAGAGTGGACGCACTATGCGCCACCTGCTTTGTGCCGCCGCTTTTGCCATTTTCTCTGCTCCCGCTGCCTTTGCGGCGTCCGGCTGCGCGTCGCTGAAGGCACTGTCGCTGCCCGACACCACCATCACCGCGGCGGAGGCGGTTGTTGCCGGCGGCCTGCCTGGCATCGCTCCGCGCAAGGAGATGCCGGCCTTCTGCCGCGTGTCCGGAATCCTTCATCCCACCGCGGATTCCGTCATTCGCTTCGAAGTCTGGCTGCCGCAGGCGGGCTGGAACGGCCGCATCCTCAACGTGGGCAACGGCGGCTTCGCGGGGTCCATCGGCTATGGCCAGATGTCGGGCAACCTGATCCACGGCTATGCCACTGCCGGCTCTGATGCCGGTCACCAGGCCGAGGCGGAAGACGCAAGCTGGGCCTACCACCACCCGGAAAAGATCACTGACTTCGGCTATCGCGCCGTCCATCTGACCGCCCTGCGTTCAAAGGACGTGGTCAAGGCGTTCTACAGCAAGCCGCAAATCTCGACGTACTTCGACTCGTGCTCGGACGGCGGCCGCGAGGCGCTGATGGAAGCGCAGCGCTTCCCCGAAGACTACGACGGCATCCTGGCGGGAGCGCCCGCGAATGACTGGACGCACATGCTGGCGGCAGGCATCAACGTATCGCAGGTCACCACGCGCAACCCGTCGGCTTACATCTCAAGTCTGAAGCTTCCGGCGATCAATCGAGCTTCGCTGGCCGCGTGTGACGCGCAGGACGGTCTTAAAGACGGCATCGTGAGCGACCCCGCGCACTGCAACTTCGACCCCGCCGTGCTGCTGTGCAAGGGGCTGGACGACGTGTCGTGCCTGACTTCGCCGCAGGTCGGTTCGCTGCGCGCGATCTATGGCGGCGGCCGCGATGCGAACGGCAATGCCATCTTTCCAGGGCTGATGCCCGGCGACGAAAACCCGGTGTGGCACGACTGGATCCTTGGCAACGCTCCCGGTGGTTCGAACTACGTGGCCGGCTTCTTCCGCTACATGGTCTACAGCGACCCCTTATGGCAGCCGCTGACTGCGAATATTACCGAAGCCCTGAGGCTGGCCGTGGACCGCACCTCGAAAGACGTGGACGCGACCAATCCTGACCTTGGACCTTTCACCGCGCGTGGTGGCAAGCTGATCATGTATCACGGCTGGAACG
>CBAAAE010000099.1:0-10684 GCA_964658845.1 uncultured Novosphingobium sp.
GATTACGGTGCCATCACCTTCATGGATTGGGACCCGGTCGCCGCATACGAGTTCGGCTACATCGTGCCTGACCCCAAGGATCCGAACATGGTCTATGCCGGTGGTCCCGGACGTGGAACGGTGCTGGTCAATCGTGCCAACCGGCAGGTGCAGACCATCTCGCCCAGCGTCAGCCGCGACGCGGATTACCGCTTTGCTCAGAACCCGCCGTTAGCGTTTTCGCCCATCGATCCCAAAATCTTCTACCAGGGCACGCAGTTCCTCATGGAGACGCGCGACGCCGGCACGCACTGGCGCAAGATCAGCCCCGACCTGACCGAACGCGCGGGCAGCGACGCCGCCAACGCGAAGGAGAAGGAGCAACTGAAAGACGCCGCGCAGCCCGACAAAAAGCCGCGCACCCGCGAGGCCACGGAGACGCTGACACCGCCCAATCGCAGCGCCATCAACTGCTTTTCGCCCTCGCCAACAGCTGCGGGACAGATCTGGGCAGGCACGACCAACGGCCTGGTCCAGCTAACGCGCGACGGCGGCACCACGTGGCAGCCCGTGGCGATACCCGGCCTAACGGAACACACGTTGATCTCCATTCTTGAGAGCTCGCACTTCGACGCGGCAACGGCATATGCGGCCGTCGATCGCCACGAAGAGAACGATTACAAGCCGCACATCTTCCGCACCCGCGACTTCGGCAAGACGTGGCAGCAGGTCAGCGCGGGCATCGCAGACGGCGACTTTGTCCGCGTTGTCCGTGAAGATCCCAAGCGCAAAGGCCTGCTTTACGCCGGGACCGAGAACAGTGTCTACGTCTCGTTCGACGACGGCGACCACTGGAGCACGCTGCAGATGAACCTGCCCGCCGCTTCGGTACGCGACCTGCAGATCAACGGCAACGACCTGGTTGCGGCGACGTATGGCCGGTCGTTCTGGATCCTGGATGACGTCAGTCCCCTGCGCGAAATCGACGCCAAGTCGATGAAGCAGGCGGCGTTTCTTTTCAAGCCGGGCCGTGCTGTCCGGGTCCATCGCGACCTGAACCAGGACACGCCGATTCCGCCGGAGCTGCCGGCCGGCGACAATCCGCCGACTGGTGCGCTGATCGACTACTACCTGAAGTCCGCGCCAGCGGACGACATCAAGCTCGCAATCTACGACCCCAAGGGCGGCCTGGTGCGCGAGTTCACGAGCCGACCCGCTGCTCCCTCGACCGAACCGCCTCCGAATGTGCCGGATTACTGGCTGGGCCACCCGGCACCGCTTACCCGCGTCGCCGGTGAGAACCGCTTCGTCTGGGACCTGCGCTACACCGCCCCAGATGCCGTGCGCCACAACTATCCCATCTCGGCGTTGTACGGAAACACGCCCGCCGACCCAGAGGGTCCGCTGGTGGTGCCGGGCGCGTACGAGGTGCGCCTGACGGTCGCCGGCAAGACCTACAAGCAGCCGCTTGAAGTCGGCATGGATCCGCGCGTGAACGTGCCTGCGGAAGCGCTCGAACGGCAGCTTGCGCTCGATCGGCAGGCGGCGGACGTGGTGTCGGCCAGCTACGCCGCGTACCACCAGGCCATCGCGCTGCGTGAGACCATCGCCGGCGATGGCAAGAAGCTGCAGAACCAGGCGCCGGATTCCGTCAAGGCGCTGCAGGCCTTTGACGCCAAGGTGGTGAAGGTGCAGGGCAGCGAGAGCCGCGGTTTCGCACCGCCGGGAGCGGGCCGTCCCGCACCCACGCTCATCGGTATCAACGGCCAGATGGGCTCGCTCGTCTCCCTTGTAGAAGACGCCGACAGCGATCCCACGCCCGCTATGTACAGCGCGTTCGGGGATTACTGCCGCGACCTGAACACTGCCGTCACCAGTTGGAATCAGCTTCTCGCGACCGACCTGCCCGCCGTCAACCAGCAGCTTGCCGCGCAGCAGTTGTCTCCGCTGCCGGCTCGGCCGCTCGTCATGCCGACAAGCTGCAGCACTACGGTTGCGTCCGTCGTCGCCCGTTAGTTGTCGTGCATGGAAGGCAGGCAATCGCCTTGAACTTTCGCCCGCATTTCATAAGTACACACCAAGGTAAGGAGCTTCAAGATGTCCAATGTGAGTGTCAAAAGGCTGGCGGTCTGCATGGCGGTTTGCATGGGTCTCGTCCGGACTGCATCTGCGGCTGAGGTACTTGTCGCTGACGCGAAATCGCAGCCTGAGAGTTTAACCATGGCTCCGGGCGGTGTGTTGATCGTTGGCAGCGCAAGTAGTCCGTTTATTTACAAGGTGCGTCCCGGCGCAACCACGGCGGAGAAGTTCGTCGATGCAAGCGCGGAGGGGCCAGGCACGTTCTTCTTCGGTGTGCTCGCTGACGCGCCAACCAGCACGCTGTGGGCATGTGAACTAACGCCAACGCCGGGCACCCAACCGGCAAAGCGCCACACGTCGCTGCTGGGCTACGATCTCACCACGGGTGCGCAGAAAATGCGCTGGAACCTGCCCGGTGACAACACGACCTGCAACGACTTTTCCGTTGGCCCGGACAAGGCGCTTTACGTTTCAGACACCTCGACGAACAGGATCTACCGGCTGCCCGCAGGCGCTTCCACGGCCGAACTCTTCCTTGAAGATCGCACCCTCGACGGCATCGACGGCATCACGTTCCTCGACGGCGTCCTCTACGTGAACAACGTGATATCAAACAACCTCTACCGGATTCCGGTGGATGCTGCCGGCAAGGCGGGACGGCCCGTTGACATCTGGATGGATCAACCTGTGAAGGGTCCAGATGGCATGCGAGCGGCCAACGGCAAATTGCTCCTGGCTGAGAACGGCAGCGGCAAGATCTCTGTCCTGACGATCAACGGGGACAAGGCCAGCGTCGCCGTCATCAAGGAGGGTCTCAAGACACCAACCGGGGTTGAGCCCGCGGGGGATTCCATCTGGTTCACCGAACGCGGCACCGGCAAAGTCATGTCGATCCCCATGCCAAAGTAGCTCCCGTGGGACGGATCGGCAGGATGAAGGTTCAGTTCGTGTGGGGATGGCATTCCCGCAGAAACATGGGCTCACCGCAGCGCGTGCGGTGAGCCCAAAAAGTTGCATACCGGCAGTGGACGCTCTTACTTCGGAGTTACGCGAAAGACACCACCCGGATTAGCATCTTCCAGCATCCAAAGTGCGCCGTCAGGGCCGACCTCCACATCGCGGATGCGATGTCCGACATCCCAGCGTTCGGCAGGCGCGGCGCCGCCCTTCCCGTCGAAGGTAATCCGAAGGAGCGCATGGCTCGCCAAACCGCTGATCAGGCCAGAGCCCTTCCACTGCGGGAACATGGCGCCGGAATAGAACATGAGGTTGCCCGGCGCGATGATCGGCGTCCAATAGATGACCGGCTTCACCAGGTCGGAGCGCGAGTCCGGGCTGGGGATGGGAACGCCGTTGTAATTCACGGAGTACGACACCAGCGGCCAGCCATAGTTCTTGCCCGGCTCGATAAGGTTCAACTCATCGCCGCCGCGCGGGCCGTGCTCTACTTCCCAAAGGCGGCCATCAGGAGCGAACGCCAGGCCGTAAGGCGTTCGATGACCGATGCTCCACGTCTCCGATGGCGTCAGGTTCTTCCCCGGAAACGCATAGGTCCTCAGCACGGGAGCAATCTTCGCGGCTTCCGTATCGGAGGGCGGGTCAATCACCGGTACCGTAGGCGTGCCTGTCTTCCCTGCCATCGGGTTCCCCTTGGCGGGCTTGCCGTCCAGGGTCAGGCGCAGGATCTTGCCCAGCGGCTGGTTTGGGTCCTGGGCGGGTGTAAAGCGCTGGCGTTCGCCTACCGTGAGGTACAGGTATTGGCCGTCCGGAGAAAATGCAACCGCCGCGCCAAACTGCCCGCCCTTCCCACGCTCGCCGTCGCGCCAGATCACCTGGAGCCCGTCCAGGCTGGCGGAATCCGCGCCAATCGTCAGCTTGGCACGTGCCAGCGCGAGACTTGAACCCGGCCCTTCGCCCGGCTCGGAGTAGGTCAGGTACACGCTGTGATCTTTGGCATAGCGCGGCGAAAGATAGACGCCGAGCATACCGCCTTGCCCCTTCCATTCAACTGCCGGCACATTTGAGACAGGGATCTTGTCTCCCGCCTGCGTCATCAGCACCATGCCGCCGACCTTCTCAGTGACGAGCATGCGGCCGTCCGGCAGGAAGGCAATCCGCCAGGGCAGCCGCAGAGTGGCGACCTGGGTCATGGTGAAGGGCATGCTTGCTTCCGGCTTCTGCTCGCCTGCGTTCACCTGCGCATGCGCTTGTGTTGCCGCGAACGCCAGAAATAAACCTGGGATTACCACTTGCTTCATCTAATCTTCCCTCTATGTAGCGATTCGATCGAGATTGAGCCGGCCTGAGGTCAGGCTCAAGGCTGCTCGGACTTGCTCTGCACAACTTCTACTCTAACCTCAATGTCGAGTTTCCCGGGGGGTCAGCACCTGATCTGGCGTGACGACAAACGACGATCATTCAACTGGTTCCATAAGGACGAAGCGCCCGTACGATACCTCTCAAAGCGGACAGTCCCGCGACATGAGGTTGCAAGGGGAGGGTCAAAAGCCGTGCGAACTTTAGTTACCCTGGCGCTATGTGCCTGGACAATGGCCTCGCCACTTACTTTCCAGGTTCACGATCACGCATCGACCGAGACCCTAGGCAGTGTCACGTTCAGCACCTCGTGCAGTCCCGCGGTGCAACCTGCCTTCAATCGGGCCGTGGCTCTGATGCACTCCTTTCAGTTCGGATCGGCGATTCAAGGGTTTCACGCCGTCCTCGCGACCGATCCCACGTGCGCGGTTGCCGACTGGGGCATCGCACTCAGTAGCTGGGGAAATCCCTTCGCTGGCTCAAAATCAGCGGCCCAGATGAGCCAGGGACGGCAGGCTGTCGAACAGGGGCGGGCTATCGTTGCGAAAACCGAGCGTGAGCGTGCGTACCTTGACGCCGTCGGCCAGCTCTACACCGCGAGTGCAGATGTGGATCACTCCAGGCGCGTTTTGAACTATGAGCGTTCCATGGCCGCATTGAGCGCTACTTATCCCGAGGATACTGAGGCGACCGTCTTCTACGCTCTCGCGCTGGCCTCTGCGGCGGATCCTGCCGACCAGACCCATGAGAAACAGTTAAAGGCCGGAGCTCTTCTCGAGACTCTGTTCGCGAAATATCCTAACCACCCAGGCCTGGCACACTACATCATTCACGCCTATGACGAGCCGTCACTGGCCTCCAAAGCGGCTGCGGCTGCAAAGCGCTACGGCGAGATTGCGCCTTCGACTCCGCATGCCCTGCACATGCCCTCGCATACCTTCACGCGCGTTGGCGACTGGAAGGCTTCCATCGACACCAACACCGCCTCGGCAGCGGCAGCCCGAGCCGCGAATCAGCCTGCCGACGTGCTGCATGCGAGCGATTACATGGTTTACGCGTATCTTCAGACCGCTCAGGATGCGGCAGCGAAGCGGCTGGTGGACACATCCGCCCAGACGTTTCTCACCTTTGATCCTGCCCATGCCAATGGTGCGGCGCCTGCTTCCGCCGCCTTCTTCGCTCATGCGGCCATCCCGGCCCGCTATTGTCTTGAGCGCCGCGCCTGGGCCGATGCGTCAAAACTCGAACCCCTGGCAAGCCCGTTTCCTTACGCGGATGCCATCACCTATTTCGCCCGGGGCCTGGGAGCCGCTCACCTGAAAGATGAGGCCGCCACGCGCGAGGCGATCGCCTCCCTCGCGCAGATACAGGACAAGCTCATAAAGATGAACGAAAACTACTGGGCAGGTCAGATCGAGATACAGCGGCGCGAACTGGAAGCGATGCTGAAGTTTGCCGAAGGCTATCAAGCGGAGGCGCTCGCCGTTATGCGCCTTGCCGCGGGGCTGGAAGACAAGACTCAATTAGCCTCTGTCACGCCGGGGCCGCTCACGCCGGCAAGCGAGATGCTGGGAGAGCTGCTGCTGCAAGTGAATCAACCTTCTGAAGCATTGAAGGCATTTCAGAACTCGCTGCTCAAAGAGCCGAATCGCTTCTGGTCTCTCTACGGAGCGGCGAAGGCAGCAAGACTCTCAGGTGACCGCCAGAATGCTAATACCTATCTCCGTAGACTACTTACCATCACAGACAGCGCGGACCAACCCGGCAGGCAGGAACTTACCGAGGCGCACGCAGAACTGGCGCACAACTAGACCGCCCTGAAGGACCAAGTACCATTTTGACGGACGAGTAAGCACATGCGACTTATCCGGAGCCGTGCGCGCAACTATCTTCATGCGTGTGTCTCCCGATCGAGCAGTGCTCGTTTGCGCTCCACACCCCACCGGTAGCCGGAGAGCGCTCCATCGTTTCTGATCACCCGATGGCATGGAATTGCCACCGCCAGAGCATTTGCTCCGCAGGCCTGCGCCACAGCGCGTACGGCCGTGGGCATGCCGATCGCTTCCGCTATCTCGGTGTAAGTCGCAGTCGTACCGACGGGAATCTGCTGCAGCGCTCTCCAGACTCTCTGCTGAAAGGCAGTCCCGCGGATGTCCAGGGGCAGATCCAATCCGATACCAGGCTGCTCGATCAGGCCCACCACCTTGGCAACGAGGTCCTCGTAGCCGCTTTCGTTGCCGACGAGTTCTGCCTTTGGGAATTGATCCTGTAGGTCATGCACAAGCCGGAGAGGATCGTCGCCGATGAGGACGGCACAGACGCCGCGGTCAGTCCTTGCCGCCAGGATGGAGCCCAGGGAACACTCCCCGACCGCGAAGTGAATGACGGTGTTTGTGCCACCGTTTCGAAATGTGGTGGGCGTCATCCCCAGAGCTTCGTTCGCGCCCTCATAAAAACGGCTGCTGGCATTAAATCCGGCGTCGTAGATCGCGTCCGTCACGGTTTGACTCCTGCCCAGCGTCTCGCGCACTCGCCTGGCTCTATGCGCCGAACTGTAGGCGCTCGGCGTCAATCCGGTCACCGCCTTGAACGTCCTGTGAAGATGAAACATACTCATCTTCGCGTGCCTGGCGAGTGTTTCCAGCGAAGGCATGGTCTCCGCGCGCTCGATCAGCCGGCAGACTCTCTCAATCCTCGCGGTGTTGGCCTCGGTGAGCGAAAGTCCGGCGGGGCGGCACCGTTTGCAGGCTCTAAAGCCGGCCTCTTCCGCTTCCGCGGTGCTTGCGTAAAAGCAGACGTTTTCTGGACGCGCCAGGCGGGCGCCGCAGCCCGGCCGGCAGTACACTCCCGTGGTCTTTACGGCGTAGAAAAACTCCCCGTCCGCTGCCTTGTCGCGGGCGACAATCGACAGCCAGCGCGGGTCGCTCGTCGTCTCGGTGGCGACAAGGGTATCAACTTCTATCTGCTTCGTCATGGCACACTCCTTCTCAGCTCACTCCCTAACCTTAGCGAGATGACCCGCATCCAACACTCCGCTTCCTGCTTTTAAATTGGAACCCGGGTGGCTGCGGGTACAGGCTCATGTCAAGGCTGCGCGTCTCGGACACCCGCCAGATCTCAGATGGGAACACCTGTCGTGTAATGTCGAAGGAACGGACGCTTATCTCTCCTTTTTATGACTTTCTTACGTCCGCATGCTCTCTAATCCGAATTGATCTTCGCTCTTGAGGCTTTATTTCGCATGAGATTGTTCGACCTGCTTCTTGGAAAACCGCTGGCGACGAGCGACGCCCAGCATGAACACATCGGTGTCGCGGCCGGCATCCCGATCTTTGGCCTGGATGGCTTGACCAGCGCCGCGTACGGTCCAGAGCAGGCCATGGTGATCCTGATTCCCCTTGGCCTGATGGGTGTGCAGCAGCACCTGCTGCCTATCTTCGGGGCGATCCTCGTGCTTCTGACCATCCTCTATTTTAGTTACCGGCAGACGATTGAAGCCTATCCGAACGGCGGTGGCTCCTTCACTGTCGCGAGCGAAAACCTGGGCGATGGCGCGGGTCTGCTTGCCGCTGCCGCACTGATGATCGACTACATCCTCACGGCGGCAGTCGGTGTCTCCGCCGGCGTTACGGCGCTGGTCAGCGCGGTGCCGCGCCTGCATCCGCATCAGCTCGGGATCTGCCTGCTTATCCTGGTTGTCATCGTGGTGATCAATCTGCGAGGCGTGAAGGAATCCGGCTTTGTCTTCATGCTTCCGACGTTTCTCTTCGTTGGCACCCTGCTGGCTACGGTCGCCGTGGGCGTATGGCATGCCTATGCGACGCACGGACATCCCATCGCTCTTGCCGCGCCGCCGCCTCCGATACCCGCGACGATGCAGTTCGTAACCATTTGGCTGCTCTTAAAGGCGTTTGCAAGTGGATGTGCGGCCATGACCGGCGTCGAGGCCGTGTCGAACGGCGTAACGGCCTTCAAGGATCCCAAGTCCCAAAAGGCTAACCAGGCGCTCACGGTTATCATCGCCCTTCTCATCATCATGCTTGCCGGCCTCGCCTATGTCGCGCGTGCCTACGGCGTCACAGCGATGGATTCGAACGACCCTGCCTACCAGAGCGTTCTTTCGATCGAGGTGGCGGCTGTCTTCGGCCGAGGCTGGTTCTACTTCCTGACCATGGGCAGCGTTCTGGCCGCATTGAGCTTCAGCGCGAACACCGCCTTCGCGGACTTCCCCCGCATGGCCCGTGCAATTGCCTTGAAAGACTACATGCCGCGCGTCTTCCTGCTGCGCGGGAGACGGCTGCTGTTCTCCCATGGCATCTACGCGCTCACCGGCTTCACCGCGCTGCTGCTCATCATCTTCAATGGCGTCACCGACAGGCTTATCCCCCTGTATGCGATCGGCGCGTTTCTCGCCTTCACACTCAGCCAGGCCGGCATGGTTCGGCACTGGATGAAGTGCACCGATGCAAAGGGCCGCCACATCAAGATGTTCCTGAACGGTCTTGGTGCGGTTGCGACCGGCATCACGCTGGTGGTCGTGCTGGTGGCAAAGTTCACGGCGGGCGCCTGGATTACGGCTCTCCTGGTGCCTGCCATCATCTGGCTGATGCACCAGATCAAGCGACATTACACACGCATCAACTTGGAAACCGCGGACGCAGATCCGCTTAGCTTCACCGATCTTCAGCAGCCTCTGGTCGTGATACCGGTTGCCCGTTGGGACAAGATCACCGAGAAGGCTGTGCGCTTCGGCATGGTCATGAGCAAGGAAGTGAAGATCGTGACCGTTGAGACCGACACCGACAGTGGCTTCGATGAGACATGGGAACGCCTGGTCATGGCGCCCATACGAGCGCACCATGGTCCTGTCCCGGAGATGGTCGAAGTGAAAAGCTCCTACAGGACCGTGATCACGCCGATCATGGATTACATCCTGTCCCTGGAACAGGATTACCCAACGCGAAAGATCGCGGTGCTGATACCGGAGCTGGTCGTGAAGCATTGGTGGGAAAACCTGCTGCATAACCAGAGAACGCAAGTACTCAAGCTGCTGCTGCTTGTTCGTGGCAATCGCCGCATCGTGGTCGTGAACATCCCCTGGTATTTGTAGCCATGACTTCGTCCCGCGAGCAGGTTCTCAGACCCTGCTTGCGGGACGGTCAGCCTGGAACCGCATCCCGTTTCGTCTCGCGGACCACAAGAAGCGTTAGACAAGGGTAAGCATGTGGCGTATCGCAATCTCCTCGACCTGCGGTTCCGTCAGCGCAGATAAGTCCACTTTCCTGGTGGCCAAGACGTGCTGCGAAACGGCGGGGTGGTGGAGTTTCAAGTACTCGATAAAGTCTTCCACTGCACTGCTTTTCCCAGTTCCCGGCCCGATCAGGATAATCTCATTCGCCGAGAGCATGGACTTGGCAACATCTTCGTAAAATGAGGCCTCTTCAGGCATTCGCTCGTCGGAGTAGTGGGCTTCCCTGCGCTGGATCAGGTGGTGATGGAAGCGGAAAGGATCATACCGGTCCGTAGTGGCCTCGTCGGGCCGGCGCGTTTCGCTCAGATCCTGGTACACATGTGCGGCATAATGGTCGATGACAATCGTCATGCGAGAGGGCCGGCCAGGCGTCTCGACCTGCTCGGCGGGCCTCGCATCCCTCAGGAAATGTCGAAGGCGCGCAACTTCCGGCGGGGCGAGTTCGTGCGCCCGCGGGCGCTTGAAGAAGGCTCGCTGCGTACCCACGAGGAACACAAAGTCGTCACTCCCATGCCACTGCACGACCCCGAGTTCACCGATCAGTGCGACCGTGTCGCTCCAGCTCAAAGTTCGGGGGAGCTGGCCGCGTAGGAGATTGTGATGTAGCAACGCGAGGTCGGGGCGGATATCGGCTGACATGTCTCAAGAATTGCACCTGTTCTAAACGGTGACTGTCTCGGATTGCTCACACTCGTACGGCAACTGGGCAGACTGCGTTCAATGGCGCAAGTATGAGCCCTTAGCGTTCATGCCCCCGGGGCCCGTACTTGCTCCCCATCCCACGAGACGCCCCGGCTATTGCTGCGCGACGGAAGAAGGGCTGAACCCTCAATCGCGGTGACTTCTCGTTACCGCTTCAAAACGCAGACGTTACGGGTTGTGCCACGGGCAAGCAACCGCATGCTTCTTTTTACCTTCCTACAAACAACATCCTTGTAGAGCAATCTCGCCGTCCGCCAGACTCGTTGCGCTTGCTGTCGATAACAACGCTTCGGTCTGGCTTTGAGATGCTGTGTCCACGGAGGAGCGAAAGATGGTCGAAGCCGTGGTGCTCTGGAA
>CBAAAE010000100.1:0-10430 GCA_964658845.1 uncultured Novosphingobium sp.
ACCTGATCTACAAGGACTGGAACCGTCATCCACTGCAGGCGACGGCTCCGCGATGACGCTGCAAGTCGACACGGAACGGCTTGCCGGCGAGATGGATACCCTTGCCGGCTTCACGCAGGCCGAGGGGACAGGCAAGACGGGCGAACGCGCCGTAACTCGCATCGTCTTCACGGACGATGATCTGCGGGCGCGCGTGTGGCTGAAGACGCTCTACGCGGATGCCGGCCTAGTCGTGCGCGAGGATGCCGTCGGCAACACCTTTGCGCGATGGCCTGGAAGCGAGCCTGACCTGCCCGCGGTGGGCACCGGTTCGCACACGGACGCGATTCCGCATGCGGGCATGTACGACGGCACGCTGGGCGTGCTGGGCGGGCTCGAAGCCATCCGCACGCTGCAACGCGCCGGTGTGCGGCCGCGACGGTCGATCGAGTTGTTGATGTTCACGGCAGAGGAGCCAACACGCTTCGGCATCGGCTGCCTGGGGAGCCGTCTGCTGGCGGGCTCGCTGGACCCTGAGGCCTGCGACGCGATGCGCGGATGGGAGAACCTGTCGCTGCTCGAGTCGCGCGAACGTGCGGGCTTTGCCGGTACGCTTGCGTCCGTGAAGCTACCGCGGGAATACTACGGTGCCTGGGTCGAGCTGCACATCGAGCAGGGTCCATTGCTGGAACGCGAAGGGATCGACCTTGGTGTGGTGACACACATCGCGGCACCGGCCAGTTACCGGTTCACGCTGCATGGGATCGGCGGCCATGCGGGCGCGCTGCTGATGCCCGATCGGAAGGACGCGCTGTGTGCGGCTGCGGAGCTGATCCTGGCGGTTGAGCAGGCTGCGCTTGCAACGGGCGCCATCGATACGGTGGCCACGGTGGGCACGGTGAAGGTGCACCCGGGTGCGGTGAACAGCGTACCCAGCCGCGTGGAACTCGAGTTGGATCTACGGGACATCGACCCGGTGCGGCGCGAGAGCGTCATGGAACAGATCCGGTCGGCGTGTGCGGGTATAAGGGTTCGGCGTGAGGTCGTGATCGACGAGGCTGTGGTCAACGCGGACGCGCCGGCAACCTGCTCGCCCGAGATGGTCGACCTGATCGAGCATGCGTGCGACGATGCCCATTTGTCGCACCGGCGGATGGTCAGCCGCGCGTATCACGACACGCTGTTCATGGCGCATCTTACGCCGGTTGCGATGATCTTTGTGCCCTGCAGGGGTGGCGTCAGCCATCGACCCGACGAGTTTGCGACGCGCGAGGCGACGGCGAACGGCGTACTCGTGCTCGCCGCGACGTTGCGTGCGCTTTCAATCTAAGTTGACTAGGTCACATTCATGCTGCAACACAGCAAAGAAAGAGGTGCGCTCTTTTAAGCGCACCCTCTTCCGTCAGACGAGCCGTTAAAAGTTGAACGTGGCCTGCAGCGTGATGCTGCGAACCGCGGACTGACTGCCACCCGGACCACCGCCCTGCAGAGAAAGTGACTTGCCGAAGAGGTTCTTCGACGGATCCGCGCTGTAGGAAGACAGGCTGCCGTTTGGCGTCGAATATGGCACGTAGTTAAACAGATTCTGAATCTGCGCGCCTACGTTGACGGTGTACTTGTGCCCGGAGTTGATGCCGCCGCCGAAACCGCCGCCACCGCCGCCGCGCGGTCCGCCACCACCGCCACCGCGTGGTCCGCCGCCACCACCCGGAGGTGGTCCGCCGGCACCCGGTGCGCCGTCCGCGCCACCCCTGTTGCGTGGGCCCGCTCTTTCGCCGAAGCCAAAGACGCGGACCACGCGCAGGTTAAAGCCCACGTTGGATGGGCCGGTGCAGTAACCCGGCGGAACGCGATTACTGCCGCTGACGTTGATCGGCACGAAGTCCGTCGCCGTCTTGCAGTTGCCCGAAACGCCGTTGGCGAAGCCCGCGCGATCGTTGATGATCGAGTCGTTGTTGAGGTCGGTGCCGGTCGTGATGTTGTAGAAACTACCCGAGTTCACCGTGAGGAAAGGGCTCAGGTTGAAGGCGAAGGGCGCCTGCCAGTTGCCGAAGATGAACACACGATTCTTCTGCACGAACAGGGCGCGGCCGTAGTCGGTACGCGGATTGAGACTGTCGGTGGGAAACGATTCTGCGCTGCCGCCCCCCGTACCGCCGACGTTGGAGTTGGCATAGTTCAACGCATAGAAGCCGAAGAGGGAGAAGCGGGTGGAGAGCTGCGTGCGGAAGTTGGCGATGAACTGGTTCTGCCGGAAAACTCCGCCCGACTGATACTGGTAGACAAAATTGCTGCCCGAGGGGATGGCGCGAGACAGGTACTGGTGCACGCCAGCGGTGGCAAGATAGTTGAGTGAGAGGGTGGAGCGTTTGCCGACCTGCTGATCGACACCGATCTGGCTTTGCAGGTTGTAGGCGCTGCGCAGGCCCGGGCCAAGCTGATACACCGTGTTCGCCGCAGCCGCGCCGGTGCCGCAGGCTGCCGTGTTCGCAGGGCTGCAACCAGCGGCAGGCGAGCGATAGACGAAGATCGTCTGATTCACGCCGTTCTGCTGGTACGAGTTGATAACGTCGCCCAGGGCGAAGCGGTCATAGAAAATACCGAAGCCGGCGCGAATGACTGTGGTCGGATTGCCGGTCTTTTTCGGTATGCCGTAGGAGACGGCGACGCGCGGCGCCAGGTCGGAGTTGCTGTGGATGTCGCTCTGCGCCTCGTACCGAATGCCGTAGCTGAACGTCAGGTTCGGCTTCACGCGCCAGTCGTCTTCCGCGTAGATGCCGACGTCAGCCAGGTTGCCGGAGATCTTCGGGTTCGCAATGCTGACCACGCGGTATTGCAGGGGCTGGTTGGCGAGGTAGTTCGCCAGTCCCGCATAGGTGAAGGTGCCGTTTGAGCCGGAGGTAGACAGCAGCGCCTCACGATAGATGCGCAGGCGCATGCCGGCGCGGATGAAGTTCTTGGCCAGCGCGACCGATGTGTAGTTCTGAAGCTCCAGCCGGTCCTCTGTGCTGTTCTGCGTACCGGCTGCTGAGCCGCCGCCCGTGAAATAGCCAGTCAGAGTGACCGCCGGCGCCGTGGAGTTTGGAGACTGCGAACTGATCGATCGCGTCAGCGCAAGGCGGGTTTCGTTGATGACCCGGGGAGTCAGGATTTGCGTGTCGCTGATCTGAAGCTGGTTCTCGTGCGTGTTGATGTTGTACCCAGCCGTGCTGATCGAAGTCGCACCAAGGCCGGCATTTTGCTGGTCGTTGTGCTCCAACTGGTAGCGGACGGTCAGGGTGTTCTTGTCGCCGAGAGCGAAGTCGACACGGGGTGTGAAGTCATACCGAGTCTGCGGATGGAAGGTGGCGCGGAGAGCGGCAGGGTAGGGATTGAGCGTGCACGCCGTGTTGCCCGGTGCGCACAGCGTGCTGGAGGTCGGATCGGTGCTGATGATTTGTCCGGCGAAGACGCTGTTGTCCTGGATCGTACGGTGGCTGCCCGCAAGCGAGTACGAGCTCTTCTTGGTCAGTGGCCCGGTCAGCGATCCCAGGAAAAAGATGCGGTGGTAGTCCGGCTGCACGTTGGACGAACCGAGAAAGGGGTTCGAAGTATTCAGAAATTTCGCGTTGCCCTGCACGCTGAAATTGCCGTGGTAGCTGTCCGTACCCGGCTTGGTGAAGACTTCCACACGTCCGAAACCCTGGCGGTCGAACTGCGCGGAGAAGGGGTTCTGGTTGACGCGGATTTCACGGATGGACGACTTGGGGGGCAACTGTCCGCCGGTAAAACCGTCGACGTAAATCTGGCCGCCATTGGGTCCGGCGGACGGTCCTGCCAGTGCCGAGAGTTCGCTGGAGAGCTCGTCCGGGTCGTCCGAGAGGGCTTCCAGGTCCTTGTCCTTGATGACAACGGAGCTGCCGTTCGAGTCGGGGTCGACCGACACGCGCGTGGTGTTCTCCGTGGTGACGTTGATCTCCTGCGATTGCGACTGCACCACCAAGGGCGTGTTGAGCGTCAGCGGTGTCGCACCCACGCGCACACCCTGCCGCACAAACGACGCAAAGCCCTGCATGGTAACCGTGACCGCGTAGGTTCCCGCGGGTACATTGCGGAAGGTGTACGCACCGTCTCCACCTGAGTTGGTGGTGAGCGCAGCTCCGCGCGCAGGCGTCAGCGTGACCACGGCACCGGGGATCGCGGCCTGATCCGGGTCAAGCACGTAGCCTGTCACGGAGGTGCCGGCAACGGCTTGCGCCAAGGCCATCGGCTGGCGCAGGGTTACCGTCGCGGTGGTGGACAGGCAGAGAATCGCCAGCGACAAGCCCCGGGAAGACCGGGATCGCCGTGAAAAGACAGAGCAAAAGTGCATTATGACCTCGGTCGGAAGTGCGTATAGGGCTGCCCGCAGGCGCGTGAAGGGGATTGAAGGACTATTCGGCTGCGCCGCCACCACCGCCCTCGGCACCGCCGCCGCCGCCGGCAGCGCTCCAGGGTGGAAGTGTGATTTCGCTGCCGGCCGGGCCGGTCAAAAGTGGCTCGACACCGCTGAGTACTGTGATGGCCGTGTAGGGGCCGCCGCCACCGCTGCCCGATGCAACGATCATCAGCGCCTGACCGCTTTTCAGTTCGGCGAGCGTGGCCTTGGGAAGGCGAGGGATCAGTTGTGAGAGGTCGGCAGCGCCTCCGCGAGCGCCACCTGGGCGTGCGCCGCCTGCGCCTGCACCGCCGCCGTAACCTGCTCCGCCTCCCGCGCCGCCGCCACTGTAACCGCCGGGCCGCCTTGCAGGGGCACCGTCAGCCGATGCTGTTGCGGCTGCATCGGAAAGTGTCGAGGGGTCAGCCGCGGGACGGCCAGGACGCGCGCCTGCACCCGCTGCACCACCCGGAGTTGCACCAGTCGGGGCTGCACCTCCCTGAGCTGCACCCCCCGGGGCCGATGCGTCCGTACCTGCCGGGGCTGCTTCGGTACTGGCGCCAGCGCCGCCTGCTGCTCGTGCGCCTGCGCTACCCGCGCCACCCGCTCCGCTTGCGCCACCGGTGCGTGTCCGTCCCGGCGCGAAGCGAGCCGCCATCTCCGGCGGCAGGGCACGAAGATCCGATTCGTCGCTGATGGCGACTGTCTCGTTCTTCTTCGTAGCCAGATCCTTGATGACAAAGCTCTTGCCGGCGGCGTTGATGGATACGATGGTGCCGGAGAGATTCTTGAACGAGCCGGAAACGATCTCTTCCGCAGTGATGGTCAAGCCGTCTGCCGAGCGGTCGCCGCGCACGCGCAACTGGTCGCCGGCTTTCAGGTCGGCGAGAGTTCCCGGCTTGGCCTCTTCAAACTTGACCGACCCCGGCGCATACCGCCGGTAGATCGTGGAGCCCGTAGTGCTGAGGGTGAGCTTGCGCGTGCCGGAACTGACCGCGATGGTGTTTGCCGCGGGATCGACCGCGGTGACAATGCCGCCGGAGCCGCGACGATTCCAATCAGCCTGCGTGCTCTGGTTTCGCTGGGCGATGTCGGACGACTTCATCAGGATGACGCGCGTCGCCGTCAGCGCATCCGCCGCGCCCGCGCTGCCCGACACCAGCACGCGGTCACCGACGGCGATCTGATCGGCGGTGCTGGGTTGCGCCGTCTTCAGGTCGGTGCTGCCCGGCGCCAGTTGCTGCACGCGGACGCTGTCGCCCAGGGTCACGGCCACCGTTTTGCCGGCGTCCGTGGTGATGCTCAACGCCGTTCCAGACACGCTTTTGACGGTGCCCAGTGCGCGATTGCCAGCAGCGGCGGCAGCGGGTGCAGGCGCCTGGGCCAGCATCGCCGGCGCGGCAAAGGTGCCGCCCAGCATGGCAACTGCAAGAACAACACGGGAAACCATCAGTGCGCCCGAACCGGGCCGGTAAACGAGACTCTTCACGGTACGCTCTCCATCGTGTGAGGCAAGTATGACAAGGCATTCTGGCTCACAGGTAAAGTTACGATGCACGATGGTAAAAGTTTCGCAGAAAGGGTCAAATTCCACCAAGACGCCCTCCAGCCTGTGCGGTATGAAGGTTCGCAGCACCGTCTGTCGTCGCGTGCGAAGCAGCTTCTTACGAAGGTGGCTCCTGTTCCATGGGCCGTGGTGGCCAGTGGTAGACGGCTACGCTCAGGGGTGGCACCTGGACGATGTTGCCCTCCCGTGTAGGTGCGGGGCCGCTGGACAGGAGCAGCTCCGCTCCCGGCTCCACTGAGAACGTGGTCTCATAATCCGCGAAGTTGATCATGGTGCGCACGTTGCCGCGGTCCGTGTAGATCCAGCGGGCGTCTTCGTCGAAGTGCACTTCCATGCGGTTGAAGTCTCCAAGATTCAGCGCCAGGGTCTTGCGGCGCAGGTGGATCAGGTCGCGATACCACCGGTACATGGCATGGTGTTCCGTCTGGTCGATCTCAGACCATTGCAGCTTGGAGCGCTGAAACGTCTCGGGATCCTCAGGATCGGGAACGGTGTTCTTGTCCCATCCGAAGTGCTGAAAGTCGCGCTTGCGACCTTCGGAGACGGCGCGTCGCAGATCCTCCTGCTCGAAATCGGCGAAGTACTGCCAGGGAGTGCTCGCGGCCCATTCCTCACCCATAAAAATCATGGGTACAAACGGTGCCGTCATGACCACGGCCGCTGCCAGCCGGGCCTTTTGCGTGCCCACGATGTGCTGTACCCGCTCGCCCAGCGCGCGATTGCCGATCTGATCGTGGTTCTGGATGTAGCCGAGAAAGCGATGGTACGAGATTTTGTGCACCTCGCGCCCGTGACGATGCTTGCGGAACCGCGAGTAACGCCCGTCGTACAGGAACACCTGTCGAAGCGTGGTTGCAAGCTGCTCTATGGTGCCGAAGTCCTCGTAGTAGCCGAACGGTTCATGCACCAGCAGGGTGTAGAGCGAGTGGTGAAAATCGTCGCTCCACTGCGCGTCCAGGCCATAGCCGTTTGCCTCGCGCGGCGTGACGAAGCGCGGATCGTTCAGATCGGTTTCGCCGATGAGGAAGAGCGGCCTGCCCACAGAAGCGGACAAGTCCTCCACCTCACGCGAAAGCTGCTCAAGAAAGTGCATGGCAGAGCGGTCGATCAGCTCATGCACCGCGTCGAGCCGCAGGCCATCGAAGTGGTAGTCGCGCAGCCACATCAAGGCGTTGTCGATCAGGTAGCGACGGACCTGGTCAGAGCCGCCCTCCTCCAGGTTGATGGCCGCGCCCCACGGCGTCTTGTGCCGGTCGGTGTAGTACGGCCCGAAATTCTGCGAGTAGTTGCCGGCGGGTCCAAAGTGGTTATAGACCACGTCCAGGATCACGCCAAGACCCTTGATGTGACACGCGTTGACAAAGCGCTTAACCGCTTCCGGACCGCCGTAGGTCTCATCGGGCGCGTAGATCGCCACGCCGTCGTAACCCCAGGAAAACTTGCCCTCGTAGGACGAGATGGGCAGCAGTTGCACGTGCGTGATGCCGAGCTCGTACAGGTAGTCTAGCCGCTCAATCGCGCTGTCGAGTGTGCCGCCTTCGGTGAAAGTACCCACGTGCATCTCGTAGATGACGCCGGACGCGAGCGGGATGGGGCGAAAGTTCCGGTCGCTCCAATCGAACTTCACATGGTCCAGCACCCGCGATGACGAGTGAACGTCTTTCGGCTGCCAGAACGAGCGCGGGTCAGGGTACGGCTTGGGGTCATCATCCAGCAGGAAGGCGTAGTCCGTGCCGTGTCCAGCTTCTTCGATGTCGGCGGTCCAGAAGCCGCGCTCCGACGGGCCTTGCATGGGATGGTCGGTTTCGCCGATTCGAACCGAGACGCTCTTGCGCCGGGGCGCCCATACCGAAAAGCGATGCATGTGTTCTCCTGCGGCTCTTCAGACCGCTCCTCGTACTTCGTTTATGCCGTGGTTCGTCGTTAGATTAACTGGCGGGCGACTGAATGGGTCCGCGGACGTCGTTGCCCTGGGTCCGTTCGCTGTCTTTGACCAGCAGGGCGACCGGGAAATGATCCAGCAACGCAGCGAGGCGCAGCGCGCCGCCGCCCTCGTAGACCTGCCCGCTCAAACGATCGGTCCAGCGGCCAGGCGGCACCTGGATCGTGGTGGTGCTCCAGTTATGGGCGAGCCGGTGCGGCAACCGCGGGGCGATGACAACAACATCGTCGCCGCGCCGGTAGGCCACGACGTGATCCGCGCGCGACCCCTCCGCCAGCATCGGCGTGTAGCTGCCGGCAGCGTCGAAGGAAGTATGCCGCTCCAGCCTGAGCCGCAGCGCCTGCGTCACGACCCAGAGCTTCGGCGATCCCTGCTCGAAGTGGTCCAGCGCAAACTGCGCTGCATCGCGCGGCGGCCGCGACTGCAGTTCCGCCAGCATGCCGCGGCGCAGGTCGTAGTCCACGGGCCGGCGGTTGTCCGGATCGACGAGCGAATGATCCCAAAGCTCGCCACCCTGGTACATGTCCGGCACGCCCGGCGAGGTGCACTTCAGCAGTGTCTGCGACAGCGAGTTAATGCGGCCGTCGCGGTTGATGTGGTCGACAAAGGCCTGGACCTCCGCACAGAACGACGCATCCTTCAGGATGGCTGCCATGAAGCCGTTCAGCGCGTCCTCATATTCCTTGTTGTTGTTCAGCCACGAGGTCTCGCGTTTGGCCTCACGCATCGCCTTCTGCATGTAGGTCTGCAGGCGGTCGAGCGTGATGGGCCATGCCCCGATCAGCGTCTGGTAGAGGAAGTACTCCGTGTTGGCATCGGGGTAGGCGCCGGATCGGAACTTTGCGTTCATGCGCGACCAGCGCTTCAGCCTGGCGGACCAGCGCCCGGGCGTTTCGCTCAGCACGGCCAGGCGCGCGCGCACATCGTCGGCGCGCTTTGTGTCGTGGGTCGAGAGCGTGAGCATGGTGGTCGGAAAGGTGGCCTGCATGTGCGCGTTGTAGTCGTGAAACTCGGCCAGCGAGACGCCATCCAGGCCGGGGTCACCACCCACTTCGTTCAGCGAAACCAGACGGTTGTAGCAGTAGAACGCGGTGTCCTCGACACCCTTCGCCATGATGGGCGAGGTGAACTGCTGAAAGCGCGCGACGAATTCTGACTCCTTCTCGCCGGTGACTTTCATCGTCAGCACATCGCGCATGAACTCGAACAGGCCTTCGTCGATATCGCTCTTGCGCTGCTTGGCTTCGTCGACGGCGGCATCAATGTGTCCGCGGTCCTCGTCCGTGATGGCCGCTTGGTTGGGACCGGCTACAACGTAGGTGCGATAGACACTGAAGCATGCCGCCACATTGCGGATGGCGCGCCGGATCTCGGCGCGGGTGTAGTCGCGGCTGTCGCGGTTTGACTCGCAGATGGCGACAAAGATATTTGCCAGCCGGTTCACGTCACTGGCCAGCGTCTCTTTTGCGATCTTCGTCTTCTTCTCGAATGAGACTTCGTGGAAGCTGTCGCGCTCGCGCGTGAACTCCGTGTAAATTTCGCTCAGCTGCTGCATGCCTTCCGGACGCACCAGCAGGCCGTTGCACTTATTCATGTAGTCGTAGCCGCTGGTGCCCTGCACCGGCCAGTCGTCGCGCAGCCACTCGCCCGGCTCGAGGATCTTCTCCGCAACAATCCAGGCATGCGCTGCGCGTTTCCGCAGCCGCTGCAGGTATTCCCGCGGATCGCGCAGACCGTCCGGATGATCGATGCGCACACCATCCAGTACGCCCTGGTCGAGCCAGTAGAGGATCAGCTCATGCGTCTCTTCAAAAACGTATTCGCGCTCCATGCGCAGACCGATCAGTGAGTTCACGTCGAAGAAGCGGCGGTAACCCAGCTCCTGGTCGGAGGTGCGCCAGAAGGCCAGCCGAAAGTTCTGCGCGTTCAGCATCTCGTCCAGCGCGTCGATGTTGCCGTTGAGTTCTTCTGTCGCCTGGTCGATCGAGCGGCAGACACTTTCCTCCTCTGCGCAGAGGCGTGTGAGCAGGCCCAGCAGCACCTGCTTGTCGCGGTGGCGAGCGAGCTGCATGCTCCGTTCCATGGAGTTTGGCGCGGGCAGCCTGGCAAACGACACGGCAAGAAAGTTGAGCGTGTCGGACGGCGTCATCTCCGCTGCGCGCGACAGCACGATCGCCAGCGAACGCGGTGCCACGGGGAACGCCTGTTCGCCGTACTGCACCAGGAAGTTGACGCCCTCGCGAACGATTTTGATCTCGCCACGCGACAGCACACGCCCGTACTGATCGCCGAGGACGGGCATCAGTACCTTGTCGCGCAGCTTCTCCTCCGACGAATTCCAGTCGATGTCGAAGAACGTTGCAAACCGGCTGGAGGGCCCGTTCTCAAGCACGTCCCACCACATGCGATTTTCGCGGTCAACCGACATGTGGTTGGGCACAATGTCGAGCACCTGCCCCAGACCAAGCGAACCCAGCCTCCTGGAGAACTGCTCATGTCCGGGCTCGCCACCCAGTTCGCTATTGACGGTATGGTGGTCGACCACA
>CBAAAE010000101.1:0-10408 GCA_964658845.1 uncultured Novosphingobium sp.
AGCATTATGCTGCGCAAAGAAAGGGTTCGCATGGTCATCGCGAATCTTATTACGCTCCCGTGAACAGCGAGCAAACCAACTTTGGAAGGCCCGGCAAGTTCTCATTCAGGACGCCGCATAGTGACGTCCGGCCAGTGTTTCTCACGGACGACGCGGCGCTAGACTTGCAACAGCAGCGTCATGAGCGCGGACCGGCCGACGCTTGGGGAGGGTGAAGTGCAGAAACGAACATTGGGCAAGGGTGGACTCGAGGTCTCCGCGCTGGGCTTTGGCTGCATGGGCTTGAGCTTTGGCCTTGGGCCGGCAACGGAAAAGGAAACAGCCATCAAGGTGATTCGCGCCGCGGTGGAGCAGGGCGTCACCTTCTTCGATACGGCCGAGGTCTACGGTCCCCTGGTGAATGAGGAACTAGTCGGCGAGGCCCTGGCTCCGTTTCGTGGCGAGGTCGTGATTGCGACCAAGTTCGGCTGGAAGGCCAATCCCGAGGACGGCGGCAAGTGGAACGCGCTCGACAGCCGTCCCGAACATATCAAGCAGGTTGCCGAGGCATCGCTGAAGCGCCTGAAGGTCGATGCGCTCGACCTCTTCTACCAGCACCGCGTCGATCTGGAGGTGCCGATCGAGGACGTTGCCGGCGCCGTCAAGGAACTGATCGCGGAGGGCAAGGTGAAGCATTTCGGCCTGTCGGAGGCGGGTGCGAAGACGATCCGGCGAGCCAACGCGGTGCAACCCGTCGCCGCCCTGCAGAGCGAATATTCCCTGTGGTGGAGAGAGCCGGAGGCGGAGATCCTGCCGACGCTCGAGGAACTAGGGATCGGCTTTGTGCCGTTTAGTCCGCTGGGCAAAGGCTTCCTTACCGGCTCAATCGACGAGAACACAACCTTTGCAGGCAATGACTTCAGGAACAGCGTTCCCCGTTTCAACGCCGATGCGCGCAGGGCGAACCAGCACGTGGTCGATACGCTGGGCAAGCTCGCTGAGCAGAAGAACGCCACACGGGCGCAGATTGCACTGGCCTGGCTGCTCGCGCAAAAGCCGTGGATCGTGCCTATTCCCGGCACGACCAAGCTGCACCGGCTCGAAGAGAACCTGGGCGCCGCGAACGTGACCTTCACCGCCGACGATCTGCAGGAGATCGAAAGCGCCTTCTCCGGCATCGAGGTGCAGGGAGAGCGGTATCCCGAAGCCATGCAGAAGCTGGTGGGTCGGTAGGGATAGTCAACGAGCGCCAGCCAAGAGTTGGCTGAAGCTTCATGGCGGAGACAGTGTCCAGGAGTAGGCTGGTCTATAAGTCCGCTAGCAGGCATATGGCACCAGCATCGAGGCTGCCATCCTGGAAACCTACTTCGATCAACGGGGCATCGCTCCCACATGTGCCCCGTCCCAGCCCTTCGCGCGACTGAAAGGCCCTGTCCATGCGCACCCTCGTCGTGAACAGTGGCTCCTCTTCGATCAAGTTTTCGATCTTCGAGGGGGATGCCCGCAGCGGCTCACAGGATCCTGCCTGCGTTCTGGATGGGGAGCTTGCCGGCGTCGGCAGCGCGGATGCGAAGCTGACGGTGAAGACGCCAGAGGCATCCTCAAAGCCGGTCTTGGCAGCCACCACGGAGCAGGCCATCCAGGCTGTCTTCGACACGGTGTCTGCTCCCGGGCAGCCCGCCTTCAACGCGGTGGGCTACCGCGTGGTGCATTCCGGCCCGAAACTCGACCGTCATCAGCGCATCACGCCGGAGGTACTGGAAGATCTGCGGCAGGCCAGCGGCTTTGCACCGCTGCACGAACCGGAGGCAGTCCTGATCATTCAGGAGGGCCTGCGGCGCTTTTCCGATCTGCCGCATTACGCGTGCTTCGATACCGTCTTCCACAGGACCATGCCGGAAGAGGCCAGCGCATATCCGTTGCCTGACGCGTACCGCCAGGCCGGTGTGCGCCGGTACGGATTCCACGGTCTGAGCTGCGAGTCCGTTCTGCGGCAGATACGGGCGAGTAATGAGAAGCTGCCGCGCCGCATGGTCATTGCACACCTGGGCAGCGGATGCAGTGTGACGGCAATCGTCGATGGCTGCTCCGTGGACACCTCCATGGGGTTCACACCGACCGGCGGTGTTGTGATGGGGACGCGGCCGGGAGACCTGGATCCGGGCCTGGTTTTGTACCTGCTCCGTCAGCAGCAGGGCGATAAAGCCGTCGCAGCCAACGCCGTCGAGGGCATGCTGAATCACGCGTCAGGCATGGTGGCACTGTCCGGCTTGCCGAATGACTTCAAGGCAGTGCGTAAAGCGGCGAACGATGGCGACCCTTCCGCAGATCTGGCCATCAGGGTTTTCACGCGCAGTGTTACAAAGGCAATGGGTAGTTACTGCTGGTTGATGGGTGGCCTTGATGCCGTGATCTTTGCAGGTGGCATTGGAGAACATGACAGCCTTACACGCAAGGAGATATTGGCTTCTCTCGGGGCGATGGGTATCTCACTTGATGACTCCCTGAATGATTCTCATGAAACAGCCGTGCGACGTATCAGCGGACCGGGTTCCGCAGTCGCGGTAATGGTAGTTCCAGCGCAGGAAGATTTGATGATTGCCGTTCACGTGGGACGGTTACAGAACACGGACAACTAATACAGGCGCAAGGTAACCCGTTACAGCACGAGGTAATGACGCATGCAGAGCACATCTTCCGTTCTTGAATCCAGCAAGTCAGAGTCGTCGTCCACCATCCTTTCCGCGGAAGAACAGCGGCGGATGAATGCCTACTGGCGTGCCTGTAATTACCTGTGCGTGGGCATGCTGTACCTGCGCGATAACGCCTTGCTCCGCGAGCCGCTCAAACCCGAGCACATCAAGAACAGGTTGCTGGGACATTGGGGTTCTGACCCGGGTCAGACGTTTATCTGGGTCCACTTGAACCGACTCATCAAGAAGTACGATCTTGATTTAATCTACCTGGCCGGCCCCGGTCATGGCGCACCGGCGACCCTCTCCAACAGTTATCTCGAGGGTGTCTACTCCGAGGTCTATCCGGAGATGAGCCAGGACGCAACGGGCATGCAGAAATTCTTCAAACAATTTTCGTTTCCTGGCGGCATTGGGAGTCATTGCACGCCAGAAACCCCCGGCTCGATTCATGAGGGCGGCGAGCTTGGTTACAGCCTTTCGCATGGGTTCGGTGCGGCCTTTGATAATCCTGGTCTCATCGTTACGGTAGTCGTTGGCGATGGCGAAGCTGAGACGGGTCCCCTGGCAACATCGTGGCATTCCAACAAGTTTCTGAACCCGATCCATGACGGCGCGGTGCTGCCTATCCTGCACCTGAACGGCTACAAGATTGCAAATCCAACCATCCTTGCACGCATCCCTCCGCATGAGCTGGAGAGCCTGTTTATCGGCTATGGATGGAAGCCCTATGTCGTCGAGGGGGAGGACCCTGAGGTCATGCACGGACTGATGGCCGATGTAATGGAAAAGTGCATCCTCGAGATCCGTTCCATCCAGCAGGCGGCCAGAAACGCAGGTCCTGGTGTTACGCCGCAGAGACCCTGCTGGCCAATGATTATCCTGCGCACGCCCAAGGGCTGGACATGCCCAAAAGAGATCGACGGCCACAGGCTTGAAGGTTCATGGCGCGCGCACCAGATGCCGATCCTGGACCCTGTAACTAACCCGTCGCATCTGCACCTGGTAGAAACCTGGCTGCGCAGTTACAGGCCCGAGGAATTGTTTGATGGGAACGGCACGCTGATCTCCGAGTTACAGGATCTACCGCCGGCCGGAACTCGCCGGATCAGCGGAAATCCCCATGCCAACGGCGGAGCACTGCGCAAGCCGCTGAACTTGCCGGACTTTCAGCAGTACGCGGTGCCAGTAACATCGCCGGGGCAGACTGAGGTATCTTCCACCGATACACTCGCGCACTTCCTGCGGGATGTCATGCGTCGTAACATGACGAGCTTCCGTGTCTTCGGTCCGGACGAGACGGCCTCAAACAAGCTAGACGCGATTTACGAGGCCAGTCCTAAGACCTGGATGTCCGAGATGAAGCCGGAGGATGCCGATGGCGGTTTCCTCTCCACCGACGGACGGGTGATGGAGATGTTGAGCGAGCACACCCTGGAGGGTTGGTTCGAAGGTTACGTCCTAACCGGCAGACACGGCTTCTTTTCGAGTTATGAGGCGTTTGTACACATTATTGATTCCATGTTCAACCAGCATGCGAAGTGGCTTGAAAAAAGCAAGCTGGAACTGCGGTGGCGTGCACCGATCTCGTCGATCAACCTGTTGATTACTTCACTGGTGTGGCGACAGGATCACAATGGTTTTACGCACCAGGATCCGGGCTTTCTGGATATTGTCACGAATAAGAGCCCTGAAGTTACGCGTATCTATCTGCCGCCCGATGCTAACTGCCTGTTGAGCGTGGGCGACCATTGTCTCCGCAGCACAAACTACGTCAATGTGATTGTTGCCGATAAGGCGCTGCACCTGCAGTACCTCGACATGGAAGATGCGGTGAAGCATTGCACCAAGGGCATCGGCATCTGGGATTTTGCCAGCAACGATGCGGACGGCGAGCCTGACGTCGTGATGGCGTGCGCCGGCGATATTCCAACGTCCGAGTCGCTGGCTGCGGTCGCGATTCTGCGGGAACGCTGCCCCGACCTGAAGATCCGCTTTATCAACGTGGTCGACCTCTTCCGCCTGATGCCTGAGAAGGAACATCCTCACGGCATGTCGGACGCTGAGTTCGATGGACTGTTCACCAATGACAAGCCAGTCATCTTCAATTTTCACGCGTATGCGTCGCTCATCCACAAGCTGACGTACCGCCGGTCTAATCACGATAACTTCCACGTTCGTGGTTACAAGGAGAAGGGCAACATCAACACGCCGCTGGAATTGGCGATTCTAAACCAGGTGGACCGCTTCAATCTCGCGATGGACGTGATCGATCGCGTTCCCACGCTGCAGGCGACCGCGGCGCACACCAAGGAATGGCTGAAGGATCAGATCATTGAAGCGGTGAACTACGCACACGAGAACGGCATCGATCGACCGGACATTCGTAACTGGAAGTGGCCGGCCGCGGGTTCCACAAAGCCGGTGGCGTAGGCTGCCTGCGATACTTGTCTTGTGAGAAACGTTCTTGTTACCGGCGCGGCAGGTTTTATTGGTTCGCACCTGATGGATGCTTTGCTGGCGCGCGGCGAGCGTGTGCGCGGTCTGGATAACTTCGCCACAGGGCGGAGGGAAAACATTGCTCACCTGCGAGATCGGGTCGAGTTCTTCGAGGCTTCGCTGCTGGATCGCGACACCCTCGCACGCGCGTGTGAGGGTCTCGACGTCATTTTTCATGAAGCGGCGCTGCCCTCGGTGCCGCGCAGTGTGCAGGATCCGCGCACATCGCACCTGACAAACATCGACGGTACGTTTGAGGTGCTGGAGGCGGCGCGCGCGGCCGGTGTGCGGCGCGTGGTGTACGCGGCTTCGAGCTCCGCATACGGCAACCAGCCCGGCTTCCCGCGCGTAGAGACGATGCAGCCACAGCCGCTTTCACCCTATGCCGTGCAGAAGTTGACCGGGGAACTGTACCTGCAGAGTTATGCCGCGGTGTACGGCATGGAAACTGTTTCGCTGCGATACTTCAATATCTTCGGACCCCGTCAGGTGCCGGACTCACCTTACTCCGGCGTTATGGCGAAGTTCATCCTGCAGTTACAGCAGGGCAAGAGTCCGGTGATCTACGGGGACGGCGAACAGGGCCGGGATTTTACTTATATTGATAACGTGGTGCATGCGAACCTGCTGGCGAGCGATGCGGCTGCAGAGCAGGTTACGGGTCGCGTCTTCAACGTGGCCTGTGGCGAGCGGCATACCCTGAATGAGACGTACAAGGGCATAACTGGTCTGCTTGGCAGCTCAATTCTTCCGGATTACGGTGACCCACGTGCCGGTGATGTTCGCGATTCACTCGCCAGCATCGACGCTGCCCGACTGTCCCTGGGGTACGAGCCGATTGTTGGTTTCGAAGAGGGGCTCAGGCGAACCGTCGCCTGGTACCAGGAGCAGTTCTCACACGCGCGATAAATGGAAGAGGGGCAGAACCGCAGCCTGCGGTTCTGCCCCTCTGAGTGATGCTTGATTGTTACTGTGCCTTGCCGATCTTGAAGAGCTCGGCACAGGTCTTGACGAAGTGCTGTGCACCTACCGGCGTGGGAACACCTCCGGAGAGAATTTTCTCGTACGGAATACCCTTGCCGTAGTAGGCCTCCGTGTCCGAGTTGTTCTGGTTAATCACGTCGCCCGTAAGATCGACGCCGGCGAATAGGCCCTTGGAACGCGAGTAGGTGAGGAACTCCGCGGATGCGAGGGCTGTAGTTGCGGCCTGCGAATTGCGTCCGACCGGGCCTGCTGCCGCAGCCAGGTCGCCACCCAACTTGACCTTGTCATGCAGCATGGCGTCCATGCTCTTGTGGCTGGTGCCCACCAGAACCAGATCCGTGGACTGGCCGCCGATCTGCAGACCGAAGCTGGCACCTGTGATCTGGATGAAGACGGGAGCGCTCCAGCCCTTGCCTGTCCTGCAGGTAGCGACGCCCTGACCATACTGGCCGCCCACGACGAAAGCGCCCTTCTTGAAGCCGGGCACCACCGCGATGCAGGTCGCCTTGGCAGCGATGTTCAGCGGAATGCCCTTGTCCGGCGTCGCCATCAGCGCGTGCAGAACGGCGTGCGCTGATTCAATGCGGCTGTTGAGCTTGGCAGTGCTGGAACCTTCCGCGGCAGCCATGCTGACACACGCAGCGGCGGTACACGCTACGGCAACCATCTTTTTCATCATCATTCGACGTCTCCTCCAGAGATGGATGGTTGGATGCAAACAGAGGCGCTGCTGTTCAAGCGGAATGAAAATTCTCTCGTTCTGCCGCGAGGCGCCAAGCCATTCCTTGTGCCAAATGCCGGAAGAACGTTGCGCCAGTTGCCGCAACAACATGCAAGTGAATGAACCCTCGCGAGGGCTTTCTGAGTCCAACGGTGGAGTTGGAGGATGGTCAGTGAACGTCAGCGAAACGGTGCAGTCCCCGCAGCAAGGGAAAACGGTCACATCTACATCGCTGGCGCAATGGCGCGCGCGGATTGACCGCCGCGAGGCCCGCGTGGGCATCGTAGGACTTGGCTACGTCGGTCTGCCACTGACGCTGCTTTTCGCGGGCGAGGGGTTTCGCGTGACCGGCTTCGATATCGACTCGACCAAGGTGTCCACGTTGAACCGCGGCGAGAGCTACATGTGGCGTATCGAGCCGGAGCACATTGCGGCGGCGAAGGCAAAGGGCTTTGCGGCGACTGAAGATTTTGCTCATATCGCACAGATGGATGCGGTTCTGATCTGCGTCCCAACGCCGCTCACCACGCACCACGAGCCTGACCTGAGCTACGTCAAGGCGACCATCCATGCCATCGCGCCGTACGTCCGGCCGGGCCAGTTGATCGTCCTGGAGAGCACAACCTATCCAGGCACAACGGAGGAGATCCTGGCGCGGATCCTGATGGAGGAGGGCGCGAAACGCGGTGTCTCTGTGCAGATGGCGAGCGACGGCACAGACCTGATCAATGGCGTGCTGATCGCCTTTTCCCCGGAGCGCGAAGATCCCGGCAACATGATCACGCCCCGTCGAGAGATTCCGAAGGTGGTGGGCGGCATGGACGCCATAGCGACAGCGGTTGCCTGCGCTTTGTACGGGGCCATCTTTGAGCGCACCGTGCCGGTTTCGTCCCCGGCCACCGCCGAGATGACGAAGCTGCTGGAGAACATCTACCGGTCAGTGAATATCGCACTCGTCAACGAGATGAAGCAGTTGTGTATGCAGATGGGCGTGGACATCTGGGAGGTCATCGATGCGGCTGCGACCAAGCCGTTCGGCTTCCAGCCCTTCTATCCCGGCCCTGGCATCGGGGGTCACTGCATCCCGGTGGACCCGTTCTACCTGACCTGGAAGGCGAAGGAGTACGGATTTACCACCCGCTTTATCCAGTTGGCAGGCGAGGTGAACGAGGGTATGCCGCTGTTCGTGATGCGACAGGTGGCACGCGCTTTGAACGAACGCGGCATCGCCATGAAGGGCGCGAAAATCCTGGTGCTGGGCGTAGCCTACAAGGCGGACGTCGATGATCTTCGGGAGTCGCCGGCGCTGGTATTGATCGAGCAGATGCAGGGCACGGGAGCGGATGTCCGCTACAACGATCCATTCTTTCCCTTTGTGGGACACGGGCGGAAATACGCTCTGAACATGTATTCCACGCCGCTGGACGACCTGGGCGAGTATGACTGCGTGGTGGTTGCGACGGATCATTCGTCGTATGAGATGGAGCGGATCGTTGCCGAGTCCAAGCTGGTGGTAGATTCGAGAAACGCCACCCGCGACATCGCCTCACCCAAGATTGTGCGCTGCTAACGCAACCTTGCGGTTCGGCGTTTTGCCCGGCATAAGGCCACCAGAGCCGTTGCACGCCTGCCTGTTTTCCTGATCTTTCCCTCAGCAAGCCTCGGCCGCCAGCCGCGGTCTCCTGTGTGCTGTGCGTGCGATTGCTGAGAACTGTCTTACATAAGTCCTCTCCGTTGCGGTCTCACACGTGCATCGTGCACAGGTGCGCGCTGGATTGCTGTGTTTTCGCAGCGGGAAGAGGAAAGCTTTGCGGTTCTTGCAGGACCCGGTCGACCGGCAACAGGGCACTGCCTGGACACGTGCTTCCACGTGCGGCGGGCCTCCGCGGCTTCACGCGGACCGACGCAAGCGCGTAAGTGGATCGAGGGTCCGTGCGACAAGGAGTTTCGCGGCCCTCCTTGCGTTTGCCCTGCTGTGGTGTGGTCTGGCCACACAGGCGCAGGAAGTTCCGGGAACAGCGTCACAGGTCCGGCTCAACGCGGCGCGCACGCGAACCTTAGCGGCACGTCGCCGAGCGGCCAGATTCCTGCAGGGCCGAGCGGTCGGCAAGATGATTTCCGCCGAATCCGCGAGAACCCCGGCCGAATCCCTGGACAACGCTCGCGCGCAACACCTCGTGCTAAAAGAAGCGCGACCCACCAGGAATGCCTTGGTCCGTGCGGTCCCGCTCAACGTACCAGCCTCGCTCAACTCGCCGTGGCAGGCCGTTGGGCCGCTGCAGGTGCAGACTTCCGCGTATGGCCTCGTGACGGGCCGCATCACCTCCGTTGCGATTGATCCGAATGACGCGGCGGGCAACACGGTCTACGTCGGCACGTCCGGCGGCGGGGTGTGGAAGAGCATGAATGCAGCCGGATCCGCAGCGGCAGTGTCCTTCACGGCGCTGACGGATACGTTGCCGGTCTTCTCGGCAAACGCCGGTGGCAGCGTTCTGCCATCGCTCTCCATTGGCGCGATTGCGGTACAGCCGGGCGGCACGGGCGTGGTGCTGGCGGGCACGGGCGACCCGAATGACGCGTCGGACAGCTACTACGGCGCAGGCATCCTGCGCTCGGCGGACAATGGCCTGACCTGGTCGCTGGTGCAGCGAAGCAACAACGGCTCGTTCGTGGGCGAGGGCATCGCCGGATTCGCCTGGAGCACCGCGTCGCCCCAGCTTGTCGTGGTGGCGGTGTCGTCGGCAGCCGAAGCAGCTATCGTGCAGGACAGCAAGTTCCCGGGCGTGCGCGGCTTGTACTACTCGCAGGACGGCGGCGCAACGTGGACGGTGGCAACGCTGCAGGACGGCAGCAACGTCATCCAGTCGCAATACACCAACTTTCAGGCCTATCGCGGGAACGCTGCCACGTCGGTTGTGTGGAACCCGGTGCGCCGCAGGTTTTACGCGGCGGTGCGCTCGCACGGTTACTACGAATCGAGCGATGGTGTGACCTGGACGCGCCTGCTCGCCCAGCCGGGCACCGGTCTGACGACAGCGAACTGCCCCACGCGCGGCGGCGACTACGGTCTGACGAGCTGCCCGATCTTCCGCGGTGCGCTGGCTGCCCAGCCGGTCTCGGGCGACCTGTTCGCGCTGACCGTGGACGCCACCAATCGGGATCAGGGCTTGTGGCAGGATGCCTGCGCAATCACGGGCGCCACGTGTGCCTCCGGCAGCGTGCAGTGGGGGACGCAGCTTAGCGCGACGACCATGGAGGAGGCCGGCCGAATCGATGCGGGCGACTATAACCTGACGCTGGCGGCGGTCCCTGCAGCCACGGCGCTCAGCCAGAGCGACACGCTGCTTTTTGCAGGGACGGCGGACCTGTTTCGCTGTGGCCTGGCCGGTGGATGCAGCCTGCGGAACACCACGAACACGGATAACGGCTGCGCCGCGCCAGCGGGTGTGGCTCCATCGCAGCACGCGATCGCGTGGCAGGCAAACCTGTCCAACACCAGCACGCCGCGCATGTTTTTCGGCAACGATGGTGG
>CBAAAE010000102.1:0-1599 GCA_964658845.1 uncultured Novosphingobium sp.
GACGGCTGCAGCATCTCCTTGAAGGTGATGCCCATTCCCTTGGCAATGCCGGTGATGTTCTTGACGACTGACATGCCCTTGAGTATACGACGCGGCTCCGGTAGTGTTCAGGCATGTTCCGCGCCACCGCTCTTGCCCTGTTCGCAGCCTGTCTTTCGATGTCGTTTACCGCACAGGCACAACTCTACCCGGAGCTGAAGGCCTATGAGTCCTGCGCCTTCCCGGACGGTTTGGAGGTGACCGAGGTGACGCCCATGCCTCCCGACGTGAAAGTCCGGCCGGTGCAGAGCCACGGCAAAACCGGTTCCGTGCCGCTGCTGGCCGGCCGCCGGGTGACGCTCAGCTACCCCGGCGAGACCCCTTACGCCAGCGTGAAGGTCGAATTGCTGCCCGCGGAGAACTTCGTTGCGAACCGGCAATTGATCCTGGACGACTTTGACGACATCCTCGCCTCGGACAAAGGTACGGCGAGAAACGCGACGCACAAGCCCACGCAAAACGGCTTCACCATTACAGGTCTTGATCGCAAGGAGCTGAAGGGCAACACGCTCGGCGTTTACCTGCTTACGGACAAGGACACGCACATCGTGGCGACGATCTACCTGCTGAATCAGGACCCCGCTAAACGAAAATTCCAGGCGCTGAATGAGTACGCGCACGTCCGGGATACTTTTCTGTACAACTACACCCGATGCGTCCGCAATAATCAGACCGGCAGCACCTTCGGAGTAACGAAATGAAGTTACAACTAGCACTGGCGCTTACCCTGCTGCTACCGGCTTTGTCTGCTCATGCGCAAACAGCGGCAGGCGGGATGCACGACGGCATGGCGCCGCCCAAAGCTGCTTCAAAGCCCTCTACAGAGCTGACGCTTGTGGGGCTTGCGGGTACTTCCAAATCGATCACTCCGGTCGATTTCAAGGCACTCCCACACATCACGGTCGCCGTCCACAACGCACATGCGAACAAGGACGAAAGCTACAGTGGGGTCCCTGTGAAGGACCTTCTCGCATTGCTGGGACCGGCAAAGGGTTCCACGAACATGCAGGTGATCATCGCCGGCTCGACCGATAACTTCCACGTTGCCATCACCCTTTGCGACATCAATCCCGAGTGCCGCAGCGGGCAGGCCATCGTTGCGGATTCGCTGGACGGCGCGCCACTCGGTGTAGATGGCGCGTTCAAGCTCATCCTGACAGAAGATAAGAAGCCAGCAAGGTGGGCTCGTAATTTGCAGAGCCTGAATGTAAGAACACTAAACGCAGACTAACCGATGCCGAGCTTCGACCAGATCGCATCCACCCGTGCCCTCACGTCCTCGGGCATCGCGAGCATCTCAGGCCAGGGCCGTGTGAAGCCTTCCGCAGCCCACTTGCGCGTGGCGTCGATGCCCATCTTCGAGCCGAAGTTTGGCAGCCGCGAGGCGTGATCGAGCGAGTCGACCGGGCCAAGCGTGAACTGGATATCGCGCTCCGGATCGATGTTATTCGCGACGCGCAGCACCACCTCGCCCACATCCTGCACATCGCAGTCCTCATCCACCACGACGATGCACTTGGTGAACATGGCCTGGCCCAGCGCCCAGATGCCGCTCATCAC
>CBAAAE010000102.1:1699-10388 GCA_964658845.1 uncultured Novosphingobium sp.
ACTTCGAGCGAGTTGGTCTCGCATTGGACCAGCTCTACAGGTGATTGGCGAAGAAAGCCGGCGATCAGGTACTCCTCAATTTCAGGCGGCGCGGGCACGATCGCGGAGAAGGTCATGGCGGGGTCGGTGCCGATGGCCACGGCCACTTCCATGCGGTCAGCCCGGATGCGCGAGAGCGTGACGCCGGGCAGGCTCGCCGCCTGATCGCCTGCGGAGACCGTGCCGCCGCCGGTCATGGCCATCAGGTTCACGCGTTCTGCGCCGGTGGTTGCGGACGCGCGCAGACGGTCGCGCAACTGCTCTGCTGCGTTCTTTTGACGCTGCCAGTGCATGCCCGTGGTGCGGTCGTCATAGACCTGCATGCGGTACATGCCGGTGTTGCGCTTGCCGGACTTTGGATCACGCGTGATGACCAGCGGCAAGGTAATGAACTTACCCGCATCACCCGGCCACGTCTTCAGGATCGGGATCTCGGACAGCTTGATGTCCTTGCCGGTATGGATTACTTCCTTGCAGGGCGCGCCGCGCTTGTCGATGACCTTTGGGAAGAAGGAACCAATCTCGGCCAGCATGGGCAGCATCTTCAACTTGTCCAGCAAGCCTGAGGGCATCTGCGGCTTTAGCAGGGTCTCGATCCGGCCCGCGATCTTATCGAGCGAGTCCGTCTCAAGGGCGAGCCGCATGCGGCGTTCGCTGCCGAACTGGTTCATCAGCACCCGGGCGCCCGGATGGCCTTTCACGTTTTCGAAGAGCAGCGCCGGTCCGCCAGCGTCGGCCGTTCCGCGCCCCATCTTCGCCACGCGGTCAGCGATCTCAGCCATCTCGAGGTTCGGGTCGACTTCGACACGGATTCGTTTTAGTTCTCCGCTTTTATCCAGCCGCGCAATCCACTCGCGCAGGTCGCGATACGCCATGTGTAAAGGACCCCTGTGCACTAAAGTTGCACGTCTCGATGGTAGCGCGGCTCAAACAGAAACACCCCGTCACTTGAACGGGGTGTTTCAGCAAATCATGTTTCGAGGAGAAGTTATGCGGCGCGTGCCTCTCGGCTCGAAGCGAGGATATTGTTGACTCTACTTACCGCTTCCGCGATCACCGAGATGCGATCCTGGGCGGACAAGGTAGTGTCGAAAACCGGGGTGTGAGTGCCGACCACTGACAAAAGATAACCTACTTCTCGTTCGAGGTCGGCAAGCGCGAGGATTTCCGCTTGGATGGGAGCAGGAGCCGCGGCTTCTTCGCTTACCGCACGCGAAACAGGCCCACGATGCATCCATTCTTCAAGATCGCTGGTACGTGCAAGCACCACGTTGCTGGGGGCGCCGGGTGGACGGTGTATCGGCAGGTCGAGCGTCTTTTCCCAACGCTGTACGGTACGCACTCCCTTGCCGAAGAAGTGTGCAATTTCTTTCCAGGAACTCAGCATTTTACTCAAGCATCACCTCAGTAGGGTCATTGGGGAGTAGACACCTGCTGTCTGTATAAGGATAGACGCAATTTGACAAGGGTGAGTTTCCTTCCCGTTTTGGGATATGGCCATCGATTTAGCGGTTGCAGTGTAAAGTTGGGGCGCTTATTTGGATCGAACGGTAAGATGGAGCACCGTCTTCTTTGCACGAGGTTGCATGCAACTTACCGCCCTTGACTGGCTGATCATCGCGCTCTACTTTGCGCTGAACCTTGGCATCGGGTTTTTCTACATGAGGCGCGCGTCGGGCAATGTAGGCGAGTTCTTCCTGTCTGGCCGCAATGTCTCGTGGTGGCTGGCGGGCACATCCATGGTGGCGACCACCTTCGGCGCGGATACGCCGCTGGTGGTAACCGGCCTGGTCTACAGCGGCGGTATCCAGGGCAACTGGATCTGGTGGTCGTTCGCGCTGTCAGGAATGCTTACTGTCTTCTTCTTTGCACCGCTGTGGCGACGCGCCCAGGTGCTGACGGATATGGAGTTCACCGAAATCCGGTACGCCGGCAGACCTGCCTCGTTCCTGCGCGGCTTTCGTGCGCTGTATCTCGCGCTGCCGGTGAACACCATCATCATGGGATGGGTCAACCTGGCCATGGCAAAGGTGCTGGCGCTGACGCTTGGCTTCAGCAAACTGCAGGCCGTGTTCCTGTGCCTGAGTGTGACGCTGCTGTATTCGACGATCTCGGGGCTCTGGGCCGTGCTCTGGACGGACATGGTGCAATTCGTCCTGAAGATGAGCATGGTCATCCTGCTGGCGTACTTCGCAGTGCGCGGCGTGGGCGGCATGGACGCGCTGATACAAAAGGTCAACGCGTCCGACGCGATCCGCGGCACCCACACGCTTGCCTTCTTTCCGCACCCAGGGAGCACCTTCTTCCTGAGCTTTGTTGTGCTGATGAGCCTGAACTGGTGGGCGACCTGGTACCCCGGCGCAGAGCCTGGCGGCGGCGGCTACATTGCACAGCGCATCTTCTCCGCGAAGAACGAGAAGCACTCGCTGGGAGCGACCCTGTGGTTCAACATGGCTCACTACGCGCTGCGGCCGTGGCCCTGGATCCTGACCGCGCTCGTGGCGCTGGTGCTGCTGCCGGCGGCGGGCGACAAGGAAGGCGCGTACATCGTGGTGATGATCCGCTTTCTGCCGCCGAGCCTGCGCGGCCTGATGCTGGCAGGCTTTGCGGCGGCGTACATGTCCACCATCGGCACGCACCTGAACCTGGGTGCGTCGTACCTGATCAACGATGTGTACCGGCGCTTCCTTGTGCATGATCGCAGTGACAAGCACTACGTCAACGCATCACGGGTGGCGACGGTGTTCTGCGCGGCTCTGTCGGGCTTCGCTACGTACCACATGAACTCGATTGCAGGAGCCTGGAAGTTCCTGATTGCGATTGGCGCAGGCGCGGGCCTGGTGTTCATCCTGCGGTGGTTCTGGTGGCGCATCAACGCTTGGAGCGAGATTGCCGCCATGACCGCGGCTGGCATCATCTCACTGTCACTACAGTCGTCGCTGGGCATGCCGGTGGTCCGTGCGCTGCACAGCATCGATGCCAGGCTGCCGATTGCGCCATTGAACACGGACGATCCGCACGCCTTTGCGTGGCTCATGCTGTTGACCACAGGCCTGACGACGCTGATCTGGTTCAGCGTGACGCTGCTGACCGCGCCCGAACCAGACGCAAAGCTGCAGAGCTTCTACGACCTGGTACGGCCGCCTGCCCTGGGTTGGCGGCGGTTTGCGCCCGCGTCCGCGCTGGCGGAGCACACACTGCGCTGGAACACGCTGCACTGGGTACTTGGCTTCTCCATGGTGTACTCGACCCTGTTCGGCATCGGCAACCTCTTGTTCGGCCGCATTGCCGACGGCCTGCTGCTGCTGCTGATCGCGGCCGCATGCATCACCGTGCTGTTCCGCAGCCTGAACCGGCAGAACTGGAGCATGTTCCGCTAACGTCAGGCGCTCCAACGCATCGGTGGCGCGGCCTCCGGTGTCGATGCTGACTGCGCGACGGCCGCCGTGTTGGCCTGCCGCTCCGCTACAGTACGCAACTCACGCGGCAAGACACGATTCGCCTTTGGATCGCGCGCCACCACAACCCATGCCTCACGCACGTTCCGAACGCACGCGATGACCTCCAGCAGTTCCTTCGCGGAAGCAGCATGCGATGCCTCGAGGGTCATGGTGAACATGGCCGCGTAGAAGCTGGACAGAGCAGCCGCAGGTTCTCCACCGATATCCGGCCGCAGGCGGGCCTCGAGATACATGAGGATGTCGATGGCGCGTTTGACCGCGTAGCGCCGGTCGATTACGTCGCCGGCCTCGACGGCGGCTACGGCCCGGTAAAGAAAGCGGACCCAGCCGTCATACAGCGATACGATAAGGTCCACGCCGGTGGCGCCGGAAAGCGCCTGTTCCTGGTACGTCATCCTGACAAACCCCTTTTGTGTCTTACTTGCTGTTGTTGCCGTACCCGGTAATCGCGGCGTAGATCTGATTGTTCTCGTCGATCTGCTGCGGAATGCTCTGCAGGATCTGGTTTGCAGTATTGAGTTCCGACGTCAGATTGGTCTCGTATGCCGTCAGCCGCAGTTCCAGGGTGGACTTGTTGGTGGCGAGAATGGATTCCTCTGCCTGGTTTTGGGTGCTGCGCAGCGCCAGGGCACCGTTGCCGACCGTACCCAGGTTGTTGACGATCTTCCCAAGGTTCTGCCCGAAATCGCCTTGATTCAGGAAGAAGTTTGTGACGCCGCTGAAGTTACTGGACAGCGCCGTGGAGAGGGCATTCGTGTCCAGCGACAACTGTCCATCGGTACCGACTGAGATGCCGAGTTGAGCGAGGTTGCTCGTCCTGCCCGTGTTGCCCGTGGCGAACGCGAAGGCAGTCGCAAGCTGTGACTGCAGCTGGGACACGGTCTGATCTCCGAAGAGAGGCGGGACGCTGCCGGAGGAGCTTTTTGTCTCCTGCGCAGCAAGCGCCGAAGCCAGCGTGTTGTAGGAGGTGACGAAGGCAGACAGCGCAGAAGACATCCCGGCTGTGTCGTTTGCCACCTGCAGCGTAACAGTGCTGCTGGAAGTGCCCAGCAATTGAAAGGTGATGCCGGTAAGAGCGGTGGAGACGGTGTTGGACGCGCTGGAGAGCTGGATGCCATCCAGCTTGTACGAAGCGTCGCCGGCCGCCTGCGTCTCGGTAAACGACAGGGCGTTCCCGTTGTGATCTGTCACGCCGCTGCCGTCCGCCGTAATCTCGTTTGCCAGACCGCTGCTGCTGCCGACGAGCGAAAGCCGCGAGCCGCTGCTGTCGGTGATGACGGCTGCATTCACACCCGCATCCAGACTATTAATAGCCGAGGCTATTCCGTCCAGCGTGTTGTTCGTCGAGTCAAGCGTGATGGTCTGCGCTGTGCCGCTGCCTACGTGAAAGGTGAAGCTACCGCTCAGCGTGGTTCCACTGGCGATGGCGGCGGAGTGCTGGGCGCTTGTGGTTGCAAGCGCCTGCACGGTGAGCGTGTGCGTCCCTGCCGCAGCGAAACTGGTTGCGCTGGTGAGTGCCACGACACTCGAGTCGCTGACCGCGCCCTGCTTTTGCGCGAGGGCGCCGTCAAACGATGTCAAGGTTGCGAGCGACGTGGAAAGCGCCGAAAGGTCGGTTCCCAAGGTGCTGAGCGCTGTGTCCTGCGCCTGTAGAGCGGTCGTGCGGGTAGCCCATGCGGTTTCAGGCGCGCGCATGTTCGTCATGATGCTTGCGACGGTGGTGGCCACGTCGAAGCCGGTACCGCTTGTCGCTGATCCGAAGTTGATACCTACGTTCGACAATGGTTGCCTCTTCCGCGCCGTTTTCCGCACAAGGGTTGCCTGTAGAGCACCGCACGTGTGCCGCTGCAGGAAAAATGCGCGGGTGAGTTCTAGCCCACCCGCGCTCAAGTACCACAGCGTTACCGCAGCGTCTTATTGCAGGAGCTTGGTGACTTCCTGCTGGACGCTGTTTGCCTGTGCCAGGGCGCTGATGCCGGTCTGGCTGAGCACCTGGTACTTGGACAGGTTGGAAGCCGCCTGGCCATAATCCGTGGCGCGAATGTTGTCTTCGGCCGCGGTCAGGTTGGTCTGCTCGTTGCTGGCAACCGACTGGGCTGAAGCGAGCTGGTTGATGTTGGCGCCGATGGTACCTCGCTGGTACGACACGTCTGCAATGCCGTTCGTCAGTGCAGTGAGAACGGCGGTAGCAGAAGCTGCCGTCAACGTCGCCACACCGGTCGCAGTAAAGTCGACGCCCGCGCCGCCGCCGGTCGACGTGCCGATGCTGGCAGCAGTCAGGGATCCGATCGTGTCGCTGTAGGTGGAAGAGCCCGAGGTGGTGCCATCGGAAACGAAGAAGGTGCGTGCGGTGCCCGAGAATACCGCCGATCCGTTGAAGTTGGTGGCTGTGCCGATGTTTCCAATCTGCGTCAGGATGTTCTGGTACTCCTGGTTGGCGGACGAGATCTGGCCGGTGGTGAGGGTGGTGTTCGCAGCCTGCGTCGCCAGGGTCACGGCACGGTTCAGTAGGGTCGTTACCTGCGAGAGTGCACCATCGGCGGTCTGCAGCAGGCCCGTCGCGTCATTGGCGTTTCGCGCAGACTGTGCCAATGCCGTTTCGTTCGCGGCAAGGCCGTCTGCCACAGCAAGGCCGGCAGCATCATCCGCGCCGGAGTTGATGCGCGAACCTGAGGAAAGCTGCTGCAGGGTCTTGGTCAGATTGGAATGCGTCGCGCTCAGGTTGTTCTGCGCGTAGATGGCAGCGATGTTATTAAGGATACCCAAGGACATTGCGTTTTGCTCCTGCTTTTCAGCGTTTTGAAGTTGACTGCGACGCCGTCGTCCTGGCGCTCACAACCTATATCGGCGACTCCCCGTATCGCATGAAGGCTGCTTGTTGCTTTCTTCTTTTGAGAAATCCGGACGCTTGCCATCATGTTCGCAAGTCCTTCCTGCTCAAAGAACCCGCCATCGGACCACTGCTCATCACACGTCGTTCTTCGCCGATGAAGCAATTGGAGCGCACACCTCAAGATGATTGAACTCACACGCCTGAACGGGCACCACCTGCTGGTGAACAGCGACCTTATCAAGCACGTTGAAGCCATTCCAGACACCACGCTGACGCTAGTGACCGGGGACAAACTGGTCGTGCTGGAAAGCTGTGCCGACGTGCTGGCACGCACGCTGCACTATCGCGCTGCAACTCTGGAACATGCCTGGCCTTCCGCTGACGCCGCCATCGTGGCTCACAACGCTCTCAGCGCGGCTCACTCCTAAAAAGCTTCCGGGAAGGAACATGACGTATGGATATCGCTAGCATCGGCGGGATTGTTCTGGCACTTGCAGCCATCCTTGGCGCCATGATGATGGAGGGCGGCAAGCTGTCCCAGATAACGCAGTTGACCGCCGCCATCATCGTTGTCGGCGGAACGACCGGGGCTGTGATGGTGCAGTTTCCACTGAACGTTTTTCTGGGCGCCGTGAAGGGCGTGGTGGGCGTTTTCATGCACAGGGGCGCTGACCCGGAGGTGGTGCTGAAGCAGCTCGTTGAGTTTGCGAACAAGGCGCGCAAGAGCGGCATCGTCTCGCTCGACAGCGATCTGGCAAAGATCACCGACCCGTTCCTGAAGCAGGGCATGATGCTTGCGGTAGATGGAACGGAATCGTCTGAAGTCCGCAAGATCATGCAGCTTGAAATCGATAACAAGTCTGAAAATGAAGAGAAGATCGCACAGGTCTTTGAATCGGCCGGCGGCTTTGCCCCGACGGTGGGCATCATCGGCGCGGTGCTCGGCCTGATCCAGGTGATGCAACACCTCGACAACATCGACGAAGTCGGCAGCGGTATCGCGGTTGCATTCGTCGCGACCATCTACGGTGTCGCGCTCTCAAACCTGTTCTGCCTGCCCGCCGCAGGCAAACTGAAGATCCGTCACAAAGAGCATGTCATGGTAAAGGAGATGATGCTTGAGGGTGTGATCAGCATCCTCGAAGGCCTGAACCCGCGCATGATCGAGACCAAGCTGCGCACCTTCCTGTCGAACAGCCACGCAGAGAGCCCGGCCTAGTATGGGCAAGAAAAAGCACGCCGAACATGTAAACCACGAACGCTGGCTGGTCTCCTATGCCGATCTTCTGACATTGTTGCTGGCGTTCTTCGTGGTGTTGTTCGCTTCGTCGGTGAACGACAAGAAGAAGACCGCGAAGATGGCCCTGGCGATGCAGACCGCATTTGACCAGAAGGGGATCTTTGACGCGCACGCCAAGACACCGCCACTTGCACCGGGCGCTGGCACCTCGTCGGCCGATCAAAAGCCCATTGAGATGCCCCTCGAGACGCCCGAGGAGAACAAGGGCGCTGGAGCGGTACGCAAGGCCATCGAACGCTCCATCGCTCCTGCCCTGCAGCAGCACCTGGTCCGTGTGCTCGATGCGGACGACGGCCTGACGCTCTCGCTTGATAGTGCGGGATTCTTCCCTTCGGGCTCAGCGGAAGTGCGGGAGGAGGCGCTGCCGATCCTGACCAGGATTGCCGCGTCGCTGCCACAGGGGCCGCTGCGGGTGGAAGGCCACACCGACAACCGCCCCATCCACACCGAGCGGTTCCGGTCGAACTGGGACCTGTCCACGGCGCGGGCCAGTGCTATTGCAGAGGTGCTGATGCGCGACAGCACGGTGCGCCCAGCAAACTTCTCCATCGCCGGCTACAGTGAATTCCATCCGGTTGCGGATAACGATACCGAAGCCGGCAGGGCGGCGAACCGGCGTGTGGATATCGTTCTGATCCGCCCTAAAAACGCGAGCGCGACGAAGGCCGCCGCCACTGAGACAAGCCAAGTCGCTACTTCGTCACACCCAGGACCTTCACGATAACGCGCTTGGAACGCTGCCCATCGAACTCCGCATAGAAGATGCGCTGCCATGTGCCGAGGTCGAGTCTGCCCGCTGTCACCGGCAGCGTCGTCTCGTGGTGCAGCAGCAGCGCCTTCAAATGTGCGTCGGCATTGTCTTCGCCGGTGGCGTGGTGCTTGTAGCCGGGCCAGCGCGGCGCCAGCTTCTCAAGCCACAGGCTGATGTCCTCGATCAGGCCGCTCTCGTGATCGTTCACGTAAATCGCCGCGGTAATGTGCATGGGGGACACGAAGCACAGGCCGTCGTCAATACCGCTGTCCTTGACGATCTGTTCGACCTGGGGCGTGATGTGC
>CBAAAE010000103.1:0-2005 GCA_964658845.1 uncultured Novosphingobium sp.
GCCGCCCGAGAGGGCTTCGGTCCTCTTCATGCCCTCTTCGCCGCGGAAGAGCATTTGCCCTAGAATGCCCCGAATCTCCTCCGTCGACTTCCTTGGATCGAAGCCATGCAGCCACTCGGCGACCGTGGTTCCCTTCTCGATGGCGGCCGTGTGGTCCTGCGCAAAGTAGCCGATCTGCGCTTCGTGGCCCCACTTCACGTTGCCGTGGGTACGCACAAAGTCGCTGTCCTGCACGTCCGGCACGCCGGACAGCAGCGACTTCAGCATGGTGGTCTTACCGGTGCCGTTGCGGCCCATCAGGATCACCTTGTCGCCGCGCGTGAGCGATGACGTGAACGGCTTGAAGACGGGGCCGTGGGTGCCGTCGGGTGCGGGCGTGTCGTACGTCTTGGTGACCGCCTCGACCTCCAGCACGTGCTTGCCGCTGGGCCGCAGCATGTCGAAGCGGATGAAGGGGCGCTGGATGTTCGAGCGCGCAAGTTCCGTTGTCGCCAGCCGTTCCACTTCCTTTTTGCGGCTGTTCACCTGCGAGGATCGCGTACCTGCGCTGAAGCGAGCGATGAAGTCGTTCAACTGCTCGATCTTCTTGCTGCGCTCTTCGTTCTGGCTTTCGATGCGGGTGCGCACGCTGACCTTCTGCATCACCATGTCGTCGTAGCCGCCGGGATAGGTGATGATCGTCTGGTAATCGATGTCGGCGATGTGCGTGCAGACTGCGTTCAGGAAATGCCGATCGTGCGAGATGGTAATCAGCGTGCCGCGATAACTGACCAGGAAGTCCTGCAGCCAGTGCACCGACTCGAGATCGAGGTAGTTCGTGGGCTCGTCGAGCAGCAGCGCTTCCGGTGCACCGAACAGTGCCTGGGCCAGCAGCACGCGGACCTTCTGGCCGCCCTGCAGCTCGCCCATCGTGCGGTCATGCACCTCGTCCGGGATGTCCAGGCCCTGCAGCAGGATGGCGGCATCGCTCTCGGCCTCGTAGCCGTTTTCATCGCCGACGACGCCTTCCAGCTCGCCCAGTCGGATGCCGTCCTCGTCTGTCAGGTCGGCCTTGTTGTAGAGCGTCTCACGCTCTTCCAGCGCAGCCCACAGCGGGGCGTTGCCCATGATGACGGTGTCGATCACGCGGTAGGCGTCGAACTGGTACTGGTCCTGGCGCAGGATGCCGAGTTTGCGCGGGCGCAGGACGGTGCCCTTCTGCGCCTCAAGCTCGCCGGTGAGGACCTTCATGAAAGTGGACTTGCCGGCGCCGTTGGGCCCGGTAAGGCCGTAACGTCGGCCTGAGATAAATTGTGTGGATACGTCCTCAAACAGGACCTTGGAGCCGTATCGCATCGTGACATTCGAGACTGAGATCATCATCTCTTATTTTCTCATGCCGTGAATACAGGGCGAAACTCCGCGCAAACGTGACTTCGTGGTCACGCATCACAAGGCCCCATGAGCGATCACGATCCAAAGGCTGCCGGGAAGGGCAAGTCCACCCGTTCGCGCGGTGTGGCGAGCGGCCCAGCGATACCTGCTAAAGCGAAGAAGGTGCCGGCTAAGGCGCCCGCAAAGCCTCTGACACCCGCGCAGATCGAGCGCGAAGAGAAGCGCAGACTCAAGGAAAAGGCCGCAAAGAAGCGCGTGAACATGAAGGCCGCTCGCGACCGGCAGAAGGCCGACGCTGAGGCTGAGGAACAACGCCGCCTGCAGCATCCCATGGCCTCCTGCAAATGGCCCGAAACCGATGAGAACGGCCTGACTGCATCGCCCTTTCCGCAGGAGGCCATGCGGTTGGGATTCCCGGTCAAGGTCATGGGACAGCCCGGCCTAAAGAGCAATGACACCCGGGGCTGGCGACGCGATCCTCACCTGCGCGTTTCACTCGGCTACCTGTGCGAGATCTTCGAGTACCTGCGTGGACACGACATTCGCATGTACCGCATGGCGAGCGACCTGGCGCCGTACCACACCCACCCGGACATGCCGCAGTTTCACAACATGGTGGAGGAGAGCCGCG
>CBAAAE010000103.1:2105-10312 GCA_964658845.1 uncultured Novosphingobium sp.
TACCACACCCACCCGGACATGCCGCAGTTTCACAACATGGTGGAGGAGAGCCGCGGCGACCTGGAACACGTCGGCAAACTGGCCCTTGCGCAGGGCCTGCGGCTCAGCTTCCATCCGTCGCAGTACATCGTTCTGAACAGCGACAACGAGACACTCACGCGGAAGTCGATCGCCGACCTGGAGTCGCAGGCGACCATGCTGGACTACATGGAATTGCCGCCGGAAGCGGTGATGGTGATCCACGTGGGCGGCGCGTATGGCAACCGTGCCGCAGGTTGTGACGCATGGGTGCGCACCTGGTCGAGGCTGAGCGAGCGCGTACAGCGCCGCCTGGTGCTTGAGAATGACGACATCCGCTTCTCCGCGGCGGACGTGCTTTCCATCCACGAACGCACCGGCGTGAAGTGCGTCTTCGACTATCAGCACCACTGGTGCATGAACCCTGAGGGCCTGCCGATGGTGGAAACGCTCGAGCGCTTTCTGAAGACTTGGCCTGCAGGCGTGCGGCCCAAGATGCACTTCAGCTGTGCACGCACGGAGATGCGCGAGATCAAGCGCAAGAGCAAGAAGACTGGCTTGCTTGAGACCGTCTTACAGCCACCCATCTGGACCGGCCACGCGGACTACAACAATCCGTTCGAGACGATTACTTTTCTACGTTCGATCCAACATCTGGAAACGGACATTATGCTGGAGAGCAAGGCGAAAGACCTTTCCCTGATGCGTCTGCGGAATGACATCGCAAGATTCGCCCCGGAACTTGCGCCACGCTATGGCATTCCACTTGGCGTGCCGATCGAGGATGCCGGCGAGATCGTTGAAGTCGAAGAGGAAGCTTTGGAAGCCGTGTCGGCCTAACAATGCGAAAGGAGTAACGATGAGTCGTGTGACGGTTGCCGTGCTGTGTTTTGTATTGGGTGTCCTTGCCGTTCCCGTGGTTGCGTACTTCTACCTGGGACATGGACATCCGCCGGTAGCCGTGGCCGATCCGTCCTTCCCCATGGAAGCGGCCATCGTGCACAACCCGCTGCAGGCGCGGATCGATCGTGAACTGCCCGGCGCGTCGCCTGTGCCCGTCAGTGACGAAACGCTCGTCGCAGGCGCTGCGATTTACGCGAAGAACTGCGCCTTCTGCCATGGCCTGCCGGATCACCCTGCGGCAGTCGGGGCGAACATGTTCCCGGGCGTGCCGCAGCTATGGGAGCGACACCACGGCGGCGCGGTAGTCGGCGTCTCCGACGACCCCGTGGGCGAGACCTACTGGAAGGTCAAGAACGGCATTCGCCTCTCCGGCATGCCATCGTACGTGAAGCTGATGAAGGACACGGAGATGTGGGAGGTCAGCAATCTGCTGAAGAACGCCGACAAGCCACTACCCGCCGCCGCGCAGAAACTGTTGCAACCAGAGATCGCTCTCGTTCCATAGCGTCTTTTGGAGTCACTCAGCAAGCGCGGTAACAAGCCGCTGTACTTTGCCGGAGTCGATAGCCTCGGCGGCCCTGGCTGCACCGGCGCGCAGATCACTTGCAAGGCCTGCCACTAGCAGTACCGCCGCCGCGTTCAGCAGCACGACGTCCCGTCGCGGTCCGTGCTCGCCGGCAAAGATGTTCTGCAGGATGGCCGCATTGACCTCGGCATTGCCGCCTGAAAGCGGATCCTGTGAGATCGTCAGGCCGGCATCCTCCGGGTGCAGGGTGCGATGCACCACGTCGCCGCCCTTTACTTCGGCAACGATGCTCTCGCCTGAAAGCGAGAGCTCATCCAGGCCACCCTGCCCATGAACCACCAGCGCATGGTTCACGTGCCCGGCTACGGCCAGCGCTTCTGCCACCAGCGGCACCAGGTCCGGCGAATAGACGCCGATCACCTGCCGCCGTGCGCCCGCCGGGTTCGTCATGGGGCCGAGCACGTTGAACACCGTCCGGAACGGCAGCGCGCGCCGCACGGAAGCGACGATCTTCATGGCCGGATGCATGCGGGGCGCCAGCAGGAAGGCGAAGCCATGCTCACGCAAAGCAGCGGCAGCGGACTCTGGTGTGTGCTCCGTGGGGATGCCGAGCGCAGCCAGCACGTCGGCCGATCCACACGCCGACGTCACCGCCCGGTTCCCGTGCTTTGCGATCTGTGCTCCGGCAGCGCATGCCACCAGGGCAACTGCGGTGGAGATGTTGAAGGTCCCGCTGCCATCGCCGCCCGTACCGCAGGTGTCGACCAGCGTGTCGCGTTCGGCGTCGCTCAAGGGGATCGTGACCGATGCAGACCGCATGGCATCGGAGAAGCCCGCAAGTTCTGCCGCTGTCTCCCCACGTTCATGCAGCGCGCTCAACAGGTCTGACATTTCGTTCTCGCTGAACTCGCCCACCAGCAGTGCCTTCATGATGGTGCGCGCTTCGTCGAAATCCAGCGCATCGCCACCGTCGATGACGCTCTGCAGCAGGCTCATGCTCTCCATGAGTTCTATTTTCCCCCATGGCGTGGGCGCGACGATAAACGCACACACAGTCGGTGACGATTTACGGGGGTAAGCGCTGTCCGCTAACATGCATCCTGTCAAAAAGAATGCTGTCTGGAGTTTGCCCTGCATGAAGATTCACGAGTACCAGGCGAAGGATATCCTGCGCAAGTACGGCGTACCCGTTCCTGAAGGCGAGATGGTGACCACGCTGGAAGAGGCGGATCACGCGGCCAAGCAGTTGTTTTCCGCCGGCAATGCCGTGGTTGTGGTGAAGGCGCAGATCCATGCTGGCGGCCGGGGGAAGGGTGGAGGCGTCAAGGTGACCAAGACCCTGAATGACGCAAACGCCGCTTCGAAGGCCATCCTCGGCATGCAATTGATCACGCATCAGACCGGGCCGCAGGGCCAGAAGGTACAGCGCCTGCTGGTCGAGGCCGGATCGGCGATCGACCGCGAACTGTACCTCGGCATCGTGCTCGACCGCGCCACTGCAAAGTTGACCTTCATGGCGTCGCAGGCCGGCGGCATGGAGATCGAAGAGGTCGCTGCCGAGAACCCGGATGCCATCTTCAAGGAAGCCGTGGAGCCCGCGCTCGGACTGCAGCCGTGGCAGGCGCGCAATCTTGCGTTCAAGCTGGGCCTTACGCCGGCGCAGATCAACCCCGCGGTCAGCTTCATGCTGGGCCTGTACAAGGCATTTATCGATACCGATTGCTCGCTGCTCGAGATCAATCCGTTCATTACGACGAAGGACGGCAAGCTGGCGGCGCTGGACTGCAAGATCAACTTCGACGACAACGCGATGTACCGGCACAAAGACCTTAAGGAGTTGCGCGACGTCGCCGAGGAAGATCCGCTGGAGGTTGAGGCCAGCAAGGATTCGCTGAACTACATCAAGCTGGACGGCTCGATCGCCTGCATGGTGAACGGTGCGGGTCTGGCGATGGCGACGATGGACATCATCCAGTATTCGGGTGGCTCGCCCGCAAACTTTCTGGATGTAGGCGGTGGCGCGAACCAGCAGCAGATCGAAGCGGCGTTTGCGATCTTGCTTGCCGATCCGAATGTCAAAGCGATCTTCATTAATATTTTCGGCGGGATCCTGCGAGTCGATGTACTTGCAACAGCTGTCGTGGCCGCGGCGCGGAACCTGAATGTGAAGCTGCCGCTCATCCTTCGGCTCGAAGGGACGAACGTTGAAGAAGGTCGCAAAATCCTAGCGGATTCCGGCTTGAAGTACGCGGTCGGATCGACCATGGCTGAAGCCGCCCAACTGGCCGTTGAAGCAGCGAAGGGGAGCAAGTAAATGTCAGTATTGGTCGACGAGAACACTCGCCTGATTGTTCAGGGCATTACCGGTCGTGAAGGCACTTACCATGCGAAGGGTTGTGCCGAGTATTCGAAGCAGTTTGGGAACGACATTGTTGTGGGTGGTGTGACGCCGGGTAAGGGCGGGACTATCCATGAAGGTTGGCCCGTCTTCAACACAGTGGAAGAGGCGGTCGCGGCAACCGGCGCGAATGCGACCATGATCTTCGTGCCGCCACCGTTTGCTGCGGACGGCATCATGGAAGCCGTCGCCGCGGGTCTCCCGCTTGTGGTGTGCATCACGGAAGGCATTCCCGTGCTGGACATGGTCAAGGTTTGGTCGGTGGTGAAGGATTCAAAGTCGGTGCTGATTGGGCCGAACTGCCCTGGCGTGATCTCGCCGGGCAAGGCGAAGATCGGCATTATGCCGGGCCGCATTCACAAGGAAGGCTCGGTCGGCATTGTGTCGCGCTCGGGCACGCTGACGTATGAGGCGGTGCACCAGTTGACGCAACGCGGCATCGGCCAGTCCACGGCGATTGGGATCGGCGGCGACCCCATCATTGGGACCAAGCACATCGACGCAATCCGCATGCTGAACGAGGATTCTGGCACCGAAGCCATCGTGATGATCGGCGAGATCGGCGGCACCAACGAGGAAGCCGCGGCCGAATACATCAAGGCGCATGTCAAGAAGCCGGTGGTCGGCTTTATCGCCGGGCAGACAGCACCGCCGGGCCGCCGCATGGGCCACGCCGGAGCCATCATCTCTGGCGGTGAAGGCACCGCCGAGAGCAAGATGGCGGCGATGGCCGCTGCCGGTATCCACGTGGTTACGTCCCCTGCAGACATCGGCGAGACCATGGCGCGCGTGCTCGGAAGATAGCCTGCATGAAACGGATACCAACGCGGCACCTGTCTGCGGGTGGGTGCCGATTCTCTGCCGTAAAACTGCGCCATCGGCGTTAAAAGTGTTCAATACAGTGCAAGCTGACTAGGCATGCCTACTACGCTCGTCTCAAAAACCGCATCCATCTTAGGGTGCTTCGGTGCTGACCGACACAGTGGGGACAATGATGGAGCGGGCTGGCGAACATCACGGAAGAAGTGTTACGCCAGTGGATGTCGATCTTAGTTCATGTCTTTCCATACTGAATCACGTTGCTGTCGGCATCTATGCAGTGGGCGAAGACGGACTCTGCACCCAGATCAATCCCACGGCGCTGCAGATGCTGGGATATACCGAGGCGGAGTGCCTCGGCCACAACATGCACGATCTGATTCATGGCAAGCACCTCGACGGATCAACGTACCCGGTCGAAGAGTGCCCCCTCTATCGCGCATGCCAGACGGGAAAGTCGGTCCATCATCTGGAAGAGACCATCTGGAAGAAGACAGGGGAGGCAGTCCATGTGGAATGCTCTTCGGTGCCGCTGGTCGGTGATGGGGTGATCCAGGGCACTGTTATCACTCTGAATGACGTGACGTCCCGGCATGTCGTGGAGGATCGGCTGCGCATGACGGAATACGAACAGCGTGAGGTGCTTCGTCAGCGCGACGCAGCCGCCCGCATTGAACATGAGCAAGCGGCGTTTCATCGGGAGGCATCTGCGGCAGTGCAGCGGGTAGCGACCGAGCAAATTCGTGAACAGCAGCAGCTTGCCGAAAACCAGTTGGTGCAGTCCGAAAAGTTGGCTGCCGTGGGTAGATTGGCCGCATCGATTTCCCACGAGATCAACAACCCGTTGGAAGCCGTTACGAACCTGCTCTACCTGGTGCGCACGGACGCATCGCTCTCAAGCGAGTCGGACGACTACTTGCGTCAGGCGGAGCAGGAGCTCAAGCGTGTGACAGAAATCGTGGCGCAGACACTCCGGTTCCAGCGAGGCGGCGCGGCCATGACGGATTGCGTGCCGGAGTCCCTGATCGAGTCAGTTGTAGCCCTGCACCAGGGTGCGCTGCACCATTCGAGCATCCGTATCGATCGCCAGCACCGCCGCAGCCGTCCGTTCCGGTGCGCGGAAGGAGATCTGCGACAGATCCTGAACAACCTTGTCAGCAACGCGATTGACGCGATGCGGCATGAGGGCGGCGTCATTACAATCCGCACCTCTCCTGCATCTGATCCCCGATCTGGGTGCAGCGGCTTGCGCATCAGCGTCTCTGATTCAGGGCGTGGCATGACGCGGAGCACGGCGGCGAAGATCTTCGAACCGTTCTACACCACGAAGGGTGCAAGCGGGTCAGGACTGGGACTCTGGATCTCAAGTTCGATCGCGAAGCGTCATGGAGGACGGCTGACAGTGCGTTCGCGGACGGATGACGGACGTCGCGGCACCACGTTCTCGCTCTTCGTACCGCAGGCAGAAGCAGCTGCTTAGCGGTTGGGCGGCAAGTGCTCCCTTACAATGGGGAAGTTACGAAGACACTCATTGAGGAGCATCATGTCGCAGCGCACGTTCTCTATTATCAAGCCGGATGCAGTCCGCAAGGGCAGCACGGGCGCCATCCTTGCCGAAATCGAAAAGGCCGGATTCAAAATTGTCTCCATCAAGAAGATGTCGCTGACGGACGTGCAGGCACAGGGCTTTTATCACGTGCATGCGGCACGGCCCTTCTTCGCGGATCTGACCCGCTTCATGGCGTCCGGCCCCATCTTTCCCATGGTCCTGGAGAAGGACAACGCCATTGCCGACCTTCGCAAGCTGATGGGCGCAACCAACCCGGCGAACGCTGAGGAAGGCACCATCCGCAAGATGTTTGCCAGCTCCATCGAAGAGAACGCCATCCATGGCTCCGATGCCGAGGACACGGCCGCGTTCGAGATCGGCTACTTCTTCGCCGGATACGAGTTGAAGTAGCATCTGCACGCGTACATGAAAAGAGGGCCGCTCAGCGAAGCGGCCCTCTTCGTTGCTGCCGAGGAGTCTCTTACTGCTTTGCCCTGGCAGCCTCGCGAGCTTCGCGAGCCATCTTCAGTGCGTCCTGCCGCTTTTTTTGGGCGTCCTGCAGTTCAGCATCAGCTTCGCGGATCGCGTCCTGAGCCAGCTTCTGGGCGTCGGCGACTGTTTGCCGGGTGCTTTCTCCAATGTCCGGCGGAACAGAGGGAGCGGAAGGCTCTGTCGCTCCGAAGGTAGCAATCCGCGGTGACGGACGCGCCGGTGGCAGCGGCGTGATGTTGTTGTGGCTCACGTTGATGTCGCCATGCGATGTGTTCAGACGAACCGCCGCTCCGCCGCCGTTGACCGATCCGCTCAGCATGCCCTTGCCGCCACGGGTATCGCTGCCGCTGAAGTCGCTGTGCGTGTCGCCGTCGCTGGTCTCCGCGTTCAGGGTGAACTTTGCCTTGTCGGGCATGGTCACGTTGACGTTGCCGTTCTGGTTGTCCACCGTAACGCTGCCGGTGGGTGGCGCCACGTGCACGTCCACGTCCCCGTGGTTATTGACTACCTTGATGTCGCCCGTCACCTTGTCCAGCGTGATGTTACGGCTGCGCGTGTTCACCAGGATGGGACCGACGACTTCGCTGGCGGTCAGGTCGCTGCTGTCGATCTGCAGTTCCCCGTTGAGGTGCGCGAAGCTCAGGTCGCTGCGGCTGCTGTGATACTCGACCGCGCCGCTGACGCGTTGCAGGTGTCCGCCGCCGTAGAAGTCGCCGTGGATGGTGGCAGACCCGGTGATGTCATTCAGCGTGACCTCGTCACCATTGCCGTCGACGTTGAGATCGCCCGTGACACTGCGGACATTCAGGTCGCGCCGGCGATTGTTGACGTGCACCTGCACGCTGCCGGTAATGGCTGCGATCTCAACGTCACCGTTGTTCGACGTAACGGAAAGGGGTGCCTTCAGGTTGGTCGCATGCACATCGCCGTGATTGCTTGTGATCAGCACATGAGTCGCCGCAGGTACCAGCAGGATGAGGTCCGCCGTGGCCGACTCCACCACCGGAACGCGCAACGCCAGGCTGTCGTTCGAGCCATCGAACGCCGGCACCAGTTGCCGCAGCCTCTCTGCCGCTGTGCTGTCGGAGTTCGAATAGACCTGCTTGTGGACGGAGAGATGCACCTTGCCGTCGTCGCTCGTGCCGGACACGGTTACTTCCCCATGCGGGTTGTCGATCGAGAGGGAACCGCCGGCTGCAATGTCACGCACCATGGAAGACGAGTCGTCCTCGTGCTTCTGCCCGAACAGGTGGTCCATGTCACCATTGGCCCATGGAACGCCGAAGACGCCGATGCCGTGGCGGTCGTCGCGCCATTGTCCCCCAGCGTGCAGGGCGACGCCGACGAGAGCCAGCACGATCAACGTGGATACGACGCCGCCGCCGACACTGTATCGCAGGGGTGGTGCGCCCTCCGGCAGGCGCGCGCGATCGATAGCCCACTCTGCCAGGCGCAGCACGCCTACAAGAATCAGCAGCAGCGGCCACCAGTGCCCATACCAG
>CBAAAE010000104.1:0-10208 GCA_964658845.1 uncultured Novosphingobium sp.
CGATCTGCTGACGCAGCAGTTCTGTAATTTCGTCTGCCTTGAGCTGTGCCATGTGTCCTTTTTCCGTCCCTGTGCGCCGCAGCCTGCGACGCATTCCAAACCTCTATGAGTACCGCGACTCAAACGTTAAAAGTAACGTTCAAGCTCCTGCCAAATGGTGCTTCATCTGCTGCAACTGGCCGCGCACCGAACCGTCGTACACCGTCGAGCCCAGCCGCAGAATCGCGCCGCCGAGCAGCGCCGCATCCTCGCTCCACTGCACGCATACCCTGCCGCCGGCCAGTTCGCCGGCCTTGCCTTGCAACAGGTCGCGCTCATCGTCAGAAAGGGGCTTTGCCGACACGATCTCGACCTCACAGATGCCGTTTGCCTCGTCTGCCAAAGCACTGTACTCCGCGACGATCTCCCGTAGAAAGTGCAGCCGGTCGTGATCCATCAGGACGGCGATCAAGTTGCGAACCGTCTTGTCCAGGCCCACCCGCGAACCCACCGCGTCCAGCACCTTCAGCTTGTCAGCCTGCGGCAGCGACGGATTCAGCAGAAACTCCCGCAACTCGCGGCTCGCGTCAAAGGTCGCGGCAAAGTCTTCCAGTTGCGTGCGCACCGCATCGACATCCAGGTTCTGCGCAGCAGCTACCTGCTCAAAGGCACGCGCGTATCGAAGCGTAAAGGTCGCCATTTAGTTCCGGCTCCCTTCCGCGCCCAGGCGCCCGGCAAACCGTTCGATCAGGATGCGATCGTCTTCCGGCGTAATCTCCAACTGTGCCGTGGCACGATCGACGGCGATACCCGCCGCATACTCCCGCAAGGCGCGCTGCGCGGCTGCGGACGCCGCTGCAATTTCCTGCTCAGCCGACTGCAGAATCCGCTGACGCTCTTCTTCCACCTGCAGATGCATTCGCTGCTCATCTTCAGTAGCGGCGCGCTCGCTATCGCTGCGCAGCGCAGCAATGTCGCCGTCCAGTTTTCCCAGCCGAGCTTCAACCGCACTCAGGCGTGCGCGGGCCTCCTCAGTCGCGACGCGAGCTTCCACAATGTCTCGCTGAATCTTCTCCGTACGTCCGCGGAAAACCTTTGGCAGCGCCTTCGCCAGGCCGTAAATCACCACGGCTGCGAGTACCAGAAAGTTCAGCCACTGGAACGCCATAACCGAGGTCGACGGCTTCATGCCCACCATGCCGCCAAGCTTGATCACCGATGGAGAAGGCTTCTTCAGCTCCTCTGCGGGGTCGGGCTTCTCCGCAGCTTCCGGCTCCGAAGCCTGGCCTGAAGCGACCGATCCTGAGGCGCGCCCGGCGGTGCCCGCGGGCTGCTGCTGGGCGTGCATCGGGAAGGGTGCGCCGGCCAGCAGAACCGCGAGTACAAGAATGATGCGTATGATTCCCGTCCGCATCACTGTGCCGCTCCCACGCCAGGATCTGCGCGATGCGGCAGGATGGCTCGAAGCACGCTTTGTGAAAGCGCGGCCGCGCCGGCTTCGATCTGCGACTTTGCTTCGGCGCCGGAGCGCTCGACCGCTTCACGAGCGACACCGATGCGGTGCTGCGCGGCCTCACGACTCTCAGCCAGTGCCTTGTCGCGCGCATCGCTGGACGCCTTCTGGCGCGCGGCGCGGGCTGCGAAGATCTCCGCGCGGGCGTCGCGCAGGCGATTCTCATAATCTGCGGTCTTCGCTTCTGCCGCCGAAATTGCGGCACGTGCCTCGTCCATGGCACCGCCGGTACGGCCATGCCGGTCTGCCAGCACCTTTTCCAGCGGCCCGCGGACCAGGACGGCGTACGCCGCCAGCAGGATCAGGAAGAAGATCACAGTGGGCACAGAGCCGAGCAGAAGATCGCCAAGTTGTTTCAGAATTACTTGCATGATGGACCGTGGGCCGCGTCCGCAAAACACACCAATACGCAGCCCCGTCCTGGGGTTGCACAAGGTGAGGCGAAGGAACGCACGCAACCCCCTTGTTATACCAACCGCGGAGTCATCGGTCAACGAAAGAGGCTCTTCCGCGCATGCGGCTGATAACCCGATCAAGCCTGTTTCGTGGCATTTACCGGCAACACTTAGGCGATCTCCCTGCCTACCCCGGGGTCGCGGTATGCTGCTTCTGTTCCCGACGAAAGGTTGTGAATGAGTCCATTCCGCCATGCCGTGGCGCCCGTGTGCGCCGCGAGTCTCATTCTGTCCGCGACCGCCGGGGCGCAGGCCGTGCCCACACCCGACCCGGTGCGCGCGCAGCACGCCATGGTGGTCAGCATCCATCATGAGGCGACCGATGCCGGCGTCGCCATTCTGAAGAGCGGCGGGAACGCGGTAGATGCCGCGGTTGCTGTCGGCTTCGCGCTGGCCGTGGTGTACCCACAGGCGGGCAACATCGGTGGCGGCGGCTTCATGCTCATCCGCCCCGCACACAAGCATGGATCGAAGAAGCTGGGCGACGGCAAGCCCCACTTCCTCGACTATCGTGAGAAGGCGCCCGCCGCCGCTTCTCGTGACATGTACCTGGGCCCTGACGGCAACGTGGTGAAGGGCATGAGCACCGTCGGCTACAAGGCCAGCGGCGTGCCGGGGACCGTCGCCGGCATGGTTTACGCGGAGCAGCACTTCGGCAAACTCGGCCTGAGAGCCGTCCTGCAGCCCGCCATCAAACTCGCGCGCGACGGTTACCTGCTGACCGCGGAAGTCGACGCCTGGAACTCGAAGTCGCTGGCGCAGTTTCCCGAGGGCCGCCGCATCTTTCAGCGGGACGGCAATCCTTATCGGGCGGGCGAGACCTTTGTGCAGCCCGAGCTCGCCGCCACGCTCGAGCGCATCGCAAACGATCCCGCAGAGTTCTACAGCGGCCGCATGGCCCATCAAATCGCCGACGACATGCAGGCCGGCGGAGGCCTCATCACAGCCGCCGACATGGCCGCCTACCAGGTCAAGGATCGGGAGCCGCTTAAAGGCAAGTACCACGGCTACAAGATCGTTACCGCGCCGCCGCCATCGTCCGGCGGCATCGTCCTTGAGGAGACGCTGAACATCCTCTCCGGCTACAAGCTGAACAAGCTTGGACCTGATCGCAGCGCAGACCAGGTACACCTGATCACCGAAGCCTTTCGCCGCGCCTTCATGGACCGCTCCGACTACCTCGGCGACCCTGATTTCGTCTCCATGCCGCTCGGGCAGATGGCCGATAAAAAGTACGCGAAGGCATGGCGCAAGACCATCGACCCGGTCAACGCCACCGCCTCGAAAGACCTGGTCCGCCCCGCCGGCTTCATGCCACCACCGCCGCAGCAGGGCGACCGCCATGAGTCCACCCAGACCACCCACTTCAGCGTGGTGGACGCAGACGGCAACGCGGTCAGCAACACTTACACGCTAAACTTCTACTTCGGTTCCGGCGTGGTCATCAAAGGCCTTGGCTTCGCCATGAACGACGAGATGGACGATTTCACCAGCAAGGTCGGCGTACCCAACGGCTTCGGCCTGATCCAGGGTCCAGCCAACGCGATTGCACCGGGCAAAAGGCCGCTCTCAGCCATGTCGCCAACCATCGTGACTCGCCACGGCAAACTGCGCCTGGTGCTGGGCTCGCCCGGCGGCCCAACCATTATCTCGACCGTCGCGAATGATCTGATCAGCGTCGTCGACAACGGCCTGAACATTCAGCAGAGCGCTGACGCTCCGCGCTTTCACAACCAGTACCTGCCCGACGATCTGCAGGTAGAAAAGCGCTTTCCAGTCACTGTAAGCGACGTGCTGAAGATGCGCGGCTATAACATCAAGCGCTCCGGTGAATTTGACGAGCACAACCCCGGCGTCTGGGGAGACAGCGAACTGATCGCGGTTGACCCAAAGACTGGCGACCTGATGGGCGGCCACGACACCCGGAAGGATTTCGGCAAGGCCGCAGGGTATTAACAACTTGCCGAGAGCCTAAGCGGATCGTAAGTTCCCACTGCTGGTAAAGATCTTCGCCGTCTGGGGATGATTGTTTCATCGCAGTTCGTGTGAACGGGTGACCCTTTGCAGCGCGATGTAAGCCGAAGTTCATCTCGGAAACGCCGCGGCGACGAGTAGCAGTCGACCTATTATGAATGAGCTGCGAAACCCATCCTCATCTTGATGAATCACCGTTGTAGAGGAGACTTCTTTGCGGTAGCCTCTCAGCAAGAATAATGCCTCAACCTTGCAGCGACCATTCCTATCGTCCGAAAGCAGGTGATCCATGGATGCCACAAAACCTTCGAATACGTCGACACGGTCGTTGTATCTCTCAAACTGGAAGAACATGGTGGGCATCTGGGAGGCCGGAAAACTCACGCAGAACGATTCTTCTACCTTGGGACCTCACCTTGCAGAACTGCACTACCTGAGCGGATCTCTTGGTCGTCGAGGGGTCAATCAAATTATTAATTACACAGGTTACTTTCGAGACGAAACGGAAAAGACAAAGTTTACAAGCGTTGAGAATTTTGATGCAGAGGCATGGTTTGAGAACGACCCCGCCAGCGCGGGCGTCCTCACGACGAACTATCTGAAGTTCGGCGGGACGGATGCCGCTCAACCTGTTCTTCGTATTTCCCGGTCGTTTGCAGGCCCTCCGAATCAGCCGTTCTTTGTAGTGAAATACACGCTGACCAATTCCACGGAGCAAAGCGTCACCTTTAACGTGCTCGACCAGGTCCATCTCAACAACTTGGATTTCAGCAAGAACGTGCACGCATGGTACGACGCTGACAAGGCTGCTCTGATCGCGGACATGACAGCATCATCACAACTCTTCGTTGTGCTCGGCGCCCTGCAGGCGGTTGACGGATTCCAGGCCGGTAATGAAGCGGACAAATCATCATCGAGCGCAACCGGAGCGGCCTGGTTCAGCTTCGATGCAAGCGGCAGATTGATGAATAACGCCGATCTCACTGCCGCAGAGATAGGTCTGGCGTTCAACAATCTTGTCTCAGTCGCCCCAGGAGCAGCTGAAACACTCTATTTCTACATTGCTGTTTGTGAGACCCAGGCGGACGCTGATGCAGCGATCGCGGACGCTCGTGCGACGACAGGGGACGCCTGGTTCGCCACAACGGTCGCGGCCTACAACACATGGCTTACCAATGGAAATATGGGCCGGCGCGTAAGTTTTGCCGACGATGCGTTGAACCAGATGTTTGACCGTGCCTTGATCGTGATTAAGAACGTGCAGAACCCGGTCAGTGGTGCCTTTTGTGCAACGACAAACCCTTTTGCCTATGGCTACAAAAACTGGGTTCGAGACAGTGCCGTTACCTCGATTGCACTGGACGCAAGCGGCCATCATGCCGAGGCGGAGAGTCACTGGCGCTGGCTGGCCAGCTGCCAGGGTAGCGATGGTACCTGGAAGACCACCTACGACATGTGGAGCAGCACATATGTCCCCTTTGTCGAGCCGGAGTACGACTCAATCGGTGCGTTTATCTATGGTGTCTATCGACACTTCACGCTTACGACCGACATGACGTTTCTAGGTGATTTATGGCCGAACGTGAAGCGAGCCGCAGACTGGATCGTGGCTAACATTCAGCCTAACGGTCTTGGTCAGGCGGACTACAGCATCTGGGAGGAGATGTCTGCAGGGCTCGAACATAATAGTTACACGCAATCCTGGTATGTTATCGGCCTTTATGCAACGCAGTGCCTTGCGGAAATTTTAGGCGAAACAGCGCTCGCGGAATGGTACGCGGGTGGATCCGGCTCGATCATGTCAGCGCTGCAACGGCCCTCAGACTGGAGCCCACCAGGCATGTGGAATCCGTCGTCCTACTTTAATCGAGCCGTCAATGCCGATAACAGCGTGCAACCTCTGATCGATTCCTCTTCCAACGTACTCGTGGCGCTGGGTGTTATCGATCATGAATCTCAACGCGCGGCCGACCACATTTCGACCGTCGTCGGGGCGCTCGCAAAAATGCAGTATGGACTGTGTCGATATCTGGGCGACATGTTCTATTACACCGGCGACTGGAGTCCCGGGGGCAACGAGGCACTGGGACCGGAACCCTCCTGGCCGCAGATGAGCGTCTGGGTTGCAGTGTATGAGATCCTGACGGGCCAGCCCGCAGCCGCGTTGTCACGTCTGCAATGGTGCGCAAGCGTCTTTGGACGGGGCTACATGCCTCCCGGCGAGGCCGTCTCTAACGTTTCCCTCCAGCCCTGTATCAGCTCGATGTGTGAGCCACTTACTGCGTCAGCATTTATTCTGGCAGCCCTGATCTACGAAGGGCAATACGCTTTGAGCGTGATTCCTCCTGTCTACAACGCTGGTGCCAGGAAGACGATCTCCGTGAATTCAGGCACCGGCGACGATTGGGGACAGTGGGTCAACGTGCCCTACTTCATCGGTCCGCAGACCACCTCTGCTACATCACAAACCACCCAGATCAAGCGAACTTACATCACGAACGATGAAGTCAACTTTTACTTACGATTGGATAATTTCGCAGGTACCTTCCCGAAGTACCAGGACCAGCCCCTGTTTGCCCTTCGAATTTACAGTCAGAATCTGTTAAATCCGAGCTCTCCAAGCACCAACCTTGGCATAGAGGGCGCACCCATCAGGCGCCCCATGAGTTACATGCTCGAGCGGCGCAGTGACTCTGATTTGTATCAACACTGGGGAGTCTCAGCCGGAGAGTGGGTGGCGGATTGGGCGGTGAACTGGGTGATCGCACCGCAATGGGATCCCTCGACGGGCAGACTCGAGGCGGTGATCCCCATCACATGTCTGGCGAGCGAATCTCCCCACTTCGGTGATTCATGGGCCGACTTAATCATCGTCCTCGCCTCCTATAACTCCGACACCGGGTCGTGGCAGGAAGGAGACAGCATGCTGCTTCATTATCGATTGACTACCGAGGATCAAGCCTGGATTTACGGGAATATTGAGCGGTAGCGGAGCGGCGACTAACGCGGAAGTTGCAGCTGCCTCTAACGGTGAATACTGCTGTTTCTGCAGGCGTCAGTGCTTGCGGGTCATTCTGCTGCGCGTCACCTGCTGCAACGTTGTGGGGCCGGGCAGCACCGAACGGACGCCTGACGCATCCACTTCCGATAGCTGTCGAGCCGTAAGTGTGAAGGTCAGCTTCCTGCGCTCCCGGGCCTACTGTCGCTTGGGTGAGAGTCCTCCATTCCCGTCAGTGGGCGGCAACCGATACAGCTCGGCCACTTCTTCTTCACCTGGAGTTTGCCGATGTTCTTCACGGTCACTTCCGCAGACAATGTGTCCCCCGCGTTGAGCTTTCCATTGAAAAGCTTCAAGCCCGAGTAAGCGAACCTCGTGTAACTAAGACCAAAGTCGAAAGCATACAGCGACGTGCTGTGAAGTAGCGGTAGGTACGGCCTCTCATGGAATAGTCTTCAAAGCTCGGCAGATCACTCTGACTTATAAAACGTCACAGGCAAACGGCCGCTGGGATTGTTCTTGCCCACCAGCGTATCCGCCAGCGCAGTACTCCCGGCCTCTCCCGGATACCAAGCTTCCGGAATCGCATTCGCCTTGTCATCCGCCATGTTGATAGCCAGGGCAGATCCATTAAGTAACACGACGATGGTGGACTTGCCCGTGGCGACGATGCCATCGAGCAGTGCTCGCTGCGACGCGGGCAAACTGATGTCGGTGCGATCTCCGCTGGCAAAGCCAGGCAGCTTGACCGGCATCTCCTCAACCTCGAGGTCAGGCGAGAGGCCGAGCATGGCATTTACGAGATCCGACTTCTTCGCCACGTCAAGCGCTTCTGGCATCAGTGTCGCGGGCGTCGGGGTCCAATCCATCCGCAGGCCGGAACCCGCAGAGGCAGAGTCGCGGATAGACTCCGCCTGGATGGCGTGATCCTGCTTCGCGCCGTCGAAGGTGACGCTGAACGTCCTCGGCCGATTCGGACGGTCTGAAGAAAAGCCCTGAGCGTTGGCCGTGAGCACACAATCCTTGAGGAAATTACACTCGGACTGGAGCGAGCGCTGCTCGGCCCGTCACGATGCCCTTCCAAAGCTTTTAGTATCAGGTCTCAGGCTGAACAACTGCGTACCCGCCCTGCTCGCATCTGACGCTGGAAAGGATATGGAAGGCAACTCACATGATTGTCGCAAGCTGGAATGTGAACTCGATCAACGCTCGGCTGTCGCATGTTTCGTCATGGCTCCAGACGGCCGCGCCAGACGTGTTGTTGCTGCAGGAGTTAAAGGGCACGGAGTTCCCCGAGGAGCACTTTCGCGCGCTGGGTTATCAGAGCGCGGCCGTGACTCAGAAGGCTTACAACGGCGTAGCCGTGTTATCTCGTCTGCCGATCGAAACGGTTGGGACAACGCTGGCGGGCGACGAGGCAGATAGCCATGCGCGCTATCTTGAAAGCGTTATCGACACGCCGGCCGGTGAACGCATCCGCGTGGTGAATATCTACCTGCCGAACGGCAATCCCATCGGCACGGACAAGTTTCTGTACAAGCTGGCGTGGATGGATCGCCTGATCCAGCAGATGATGACGTGGAGGTCGGATGAGGTGCCCACGCTGATTGGCGGCGACTTCAACGTCATCCCCGAGGACATCGATTGCGACAAGCCCGCGAACTGGACACGCGACGCGCTCTTTCAGCCGGAGCCGCGCGAACGTTACCGCGCCATGCTGGGCCTCGGCTATGTCGACGCCTTCCGCACGCTGCACCCGGGCGAGGGCGGCCTGTTTACTTACTGGGATTACTTCCGGATGGCGTTTGAGCGGAATCGCGGCATCCGCATCGACCATTTCCTGCTGTCACCTGCGCTCGCGCCGAGGCTGGTCCGATGCGAGATCGACAAAGCTCCGCGCGCGGAGTACAAGCCCTCCGATCACACGCCTATCGTGATTGAGATTCAGTGAACCCGAGCTTACAAAACCAGCAACTGCTCATCTGTAACAGAACGGAATCGTCATCGTGAGCAGTGCGTAGCCCGAAGGATCTGCATTCGTCGGGAGTGCGCGCGTGTCCGAAAGAAAACAGGTCCTTCCGCTACGCTCAGGATGACGATGGAGTCTCTGCGCGACGACAAACAGATTTTCTCCTCCGGACGACGAAGCAACAAGGCTAGTCGCAAAGTCTAATCTTGTCGCGGTACAGTGCTCTGCATGATCCTTCGGCGAATGTTTGGCGCGTGCGTGCTGCTTGCGTCGCTTGCATCACCCGCGCAGCAGACGGTGCACATCGATGTCGACCTGTCACGCACGGTCGGCGCGTACAAACCCATCTACGCATGGTTCGGCTATGACGAGGCGAACTACACCACCGCACCGAACGGTCAGAAGCTGCTGCGTGAGCTGCACGATCTGAGCCCGGTGCCCGTCTTCATCCGCGCGCACCATCTGCTGACCACCGGTGACGGCGTGCCCGAGTTGAAGTGGAGTTCCACGAACATCTACACGCTCGGTCCCAACGGCAAGCCGGTCTATGACTTTCGGATCATTGACGGCATCTTCGACGCGTGGAAGGCCGCCGGCGTGCGGCCCATGGTTGAGCTTGGATTCATGCCGAAGGACCTTGCCGCAGATGCCGGTCCAGCGCACGCGACGTACCAGGTCCACTATCCAAAAAGCACGGTCAGCGGCGCAGTCAACAACCCGCCCAAAGACTATGCCGCGTGGGGCGAACTAGTCCGCGTGCTGACCGCGCACCTGGTCGAGCGCTACGGCCATGACGAGGTGCTACGGTGGTATTTCGAAGTCTGGAATGAGCCGGACATCGACTACTTTCACGGCACGGTGCAGGAGTACTGCAAGCTGTACGATTATGCGGTTGCAGGCGTGCGCGCGGCGCTACCCGGAGCCATCGTCGGCGGTCCTGCAACGACCGGTCCCAGCGGTAAACATGCAGCCGAATATCTGGGGACGTTTCTTACGCATGTGAGCACCGGCAAGAGCGAGGCCAACGGCAAGGCCGTGCCGCTGGACTTTATCAGCTTCCACGTGAAGGGCTCGCCGAAGATCACGGACGGACACGTGGCCATGGGCATCACGCACGAGATGCAGGACGCAGATCGCGGCTTCGAAATCGTGCACAGCTTTCCGCGATTTGCGCACTTGCCGATCATCCTGAGCGAGGCCGATCCGGAGGGCTGCGCAGCCTGCTCGAGCAAGGTGAATCCGGCGAACAACTATCGCAACGGGACGCTCTATCCCGCGTATACAGCCGCTGCGTACAAGGGCCTGTTCGAGCTCGCGGAC
>CBAAAE010000105.1:0-10108 GCA_964658845.1 uncultured Novosphingobium sp.
TGTTCGACGCGGGTCCTGCAGGCGCACCCCCGCCGCCCGCCGACGATCTGCCGAAGGCTCCCGACTGGGACGAACACACCCGTCTGCAGAATGAAAAGGAAGTGCTCGGGTTTTTCGTGTCGGGCCATCCGATGGACAAGTACCGCGAGAAGCTGCGCAACCTGAAGGCCGTGGATACCGCCACCGCCTGCGAGATGAAGCCGGAGGCAGTCGTCTTCCAGCGCGGCCAGCGCGAGCCGCAAAGCGAGATCCAGATCGCCGGCGTCATCACCGGCCTGAAGGTCGCAAAGTCCAAGCGCTCCGGCGAAATGTACGCCTCGGCTTGCCTGGAAGACACAGTGGGCAAGATCGATCTGATCGCCTTTCCGAAGGACTACGAGAAGCTGCAGGAGGCCCTGAAGATCGACGTGCCGGTGCTGGTCCGCGGTTCGCTGCGCGGCGAGGAGGACTCCGCACCGAAGCTCTCGGTAACTTCCATCACGGCGCTCGAAGACGTGAAGATCAAGCTGCCCGAGGCGCTCCGCATCAAGGTGCCGCTGCACAATCCTGACGTCGCCCTGCTGGACAAATTGCTGCGCATCTTCACGGACGCACCGGGTCCGGGCAAGCTGCTGCTTGACCTGGAAGAACCCGGCGAGTTCTGCGCGGTATTGGAGCCGCACGGCTTTTCTGTGTACGCGGATCGGCTCTTCATCGACCGCGTGGAAGACCTGGTAGGAGCGGGCGGCGTCAAAGTGATCAACTAGCGACTTTTGCTTTGTAGCGCGGCGAAGTTGTCAGCTTTTCACCACGCTGCGGTCAAAGACGTGCGGGAAGAAAGAAGCAGATCCCTCCGCTGCGCTGCGGGATGACAACATCCAAAATGGTGACAACAGCAAGGGGAAACGATGCTCCAGAACCACAAGCACCTCGCCTATGCCATCCTGCGCCTGGCGCTTGGGATCAACTTCTTCGGCCACGGCTTCTTCCGAATCCTAAACGGTGTGGGCAACTTTGCCGCACATACGGCAGAGAACATGAACAAGGGACCCCTGCCGCACACGCTCACGCTGGCGTTCGCGTACTCCATTCCGTTTCTCGAGGTAACACTAGGGGTGCTGCTGATCACCGGCTTTGCGACACGGCTCGCGCTGGTTGTTGGCGGGTTGTTCATGGTGGCGCTCACCTTTGGCACAACCTCCATCCAGAACTGGGCCGGGGCGGGGGATCAGCTCGTCTACAGCGCCGTGTTCTTCGTCCTGCTTTGGCTGGTTGAGCTGAACACCGTCTCCATCGACGGCGTGCTGCAGCGGCGCGGCAGGTCCGCGTAGCTCACCGAACGTATAATCCGACAAGGTTCTAATGGCAGAGACAGACGCAAAGCCCGTGGCAGTTCCGGTGCCAGAGGCATGGCGAAAGACAGAGGTTGCACGTGATCCGCAGCGCCTGCATCCCATGAATTTCATTGACGCCATCTTCACCGACACCAGCGAGATACACGGCGACAGAGGCTTTGGAGACGACGCCGCCATGTACACCGGCATGGCCCGCTTCGAAGGCGATGAAGTCCTGGTGATCTGCAACCGCAAGGGCCGCACCACCAAGGAACGCATGCACTTCCGATTCGGTTCGCCCGAGCCCGAGGGCTATCGCAAGGCGTTGCGTGCCATGAAGATCGCCGAGAAGTTCAATCGGCCGGTCTTCAGCTTTCTCGACCTCGCCGGTGCCTACCCCGGTCTGGGCGCGGAAGAGCGCGGTCAGGGCGAAGCCATTGCGCGCAATCTGCTGGAAATGTCCCGGTTGCGCATCCCCACCATCACCGTGATCACGGGCGAAGGCGGCTCAGGGGGTGCTCTTGCACTTGCCGTCGCCGACCGCGTGCTGATGTTGGAGAACGCAATCTACTCGGTCATCTCGCCGGAAGCGTGTGCTGCGATCATGTGGAAAGACCCCTCTAAACGTCAGCTTGCGGCGGAAGCGTTGAAGTACACGGCGCCGTCGGTATCGTCGCTCGGCTGCGTTGATGAGGTGATACCTGAGCCTGATGGTGGCACCCAGGCGGACCCTGAGGGCGCTCTCGAACTGGTACGCAGAGCCCTGAAACAGCACCACGCCGAACTGAAGTCGACCACCCTTGAAGTGCTGCTTGAGGATCGGTACCGCAAGTTTCGCAATGTAGCGCAGTTCTACACCACCGCGTAGCACGGTTCAAAAGGCAGGAAGACAAGTCGGATGAGCACTCTACCCATGTCTACATCACGCCAGGCCGCTGGTCGGCCGGCGCTTGTTTTCCTGTTTGCGTCGGCGTGGATCGTAGTCGCACTCGCGGCCGGACGGCTGGCAGCCGCGCTGCTGCCGGGTGCGGCTTACGATATGGTCCGCGAGGCAGCCACGGCCGCGACGCTGCTCGGTGGCTTCTATGTCATGGCACGCGTCGCAGTGCCGGATTTGCGGGCCCTCAGCAGCGTCGGTTTCGTGCGCCGGCCGGGAGCGGGTAAAGAGTTTGGCCTGGGTGCCGCGCTTGGATGGGCCATCTCGCTCGCACTTGTGCTGCCCGCGCTGCTCAGCGGCAGCTTGACGGTCACGTTCCATTTGGACGCGGCGTCGATGCTGCGGTCGGTCATCTGTGTCGCAGTCCTTGCGGCCTTTGCACTGGTTGTCCAATTGGTTCTGAGCGGTCTGCCGGTGCGCTTGCTGGTTCGCGCGATTGGCCCGGGCTGGACTCGTGCTGCCGTGGTCTTCGTCGTGGTCTGCCTTGTGCTTGCAGGTCCGGCCGGGCAGGGTAGAAGTCTGCTGTTCGCTGCCCTTGCTGCCAGCCTGTTCTGTTCGGCTTTTCTGCGGACGCGCGCCATCTGGATGCCGCTGGGCCTGCAGCTTGGATGGACGATCGGCCTGCAGATCCTCTTCGGTGCAACCTCGCCGTACACTCCGGTGAGCGGCGGCATCGTGCAGAACGACACCGGCGGACCAGCCTGGCTGACGGGTGGACCCTTCGGTCCCGAGTCTTCACTCTGCGCCATCGTCGTGCTGCTCGCGGCCTTTATCGTTCTGTATCGCATGACGCGAGATTACGCGTGGCACTACACCTACCAACCCATCACCGGCGCAGGATACCCGGTCGATGTGGCGCCTCCCGCCGAACATGCGAAGGAGGAGCAGCGTGCCGCGGCAGCCGTGCCTCTCGTTCAGATCGGTGGCATTGCTCCAGCGCCTCCGGAGCGATTGCCCTAGGTACGAGCTCCAGAACGGGCCTTTTCAAGCGGGTTCTTCGCTTAGTGAGCGTTCTGATACGTTTCAATGCATCGCATGCAAAGATGGCGTGGTGGCCGCTTGCATATCCCCATGAAATGGGTCTACATTGCAGGCATTGGGAGACCTACCCATGCGTATCCTTCGCATAGCCGCCGTTCTGCTGCCTCTTGTGGCTGTCTCCTCGTCCTTGTGTGCGCAAGCCACTGGACCTCAGATGCAACGTGATGTCTTCGTCGTGGGCCCCGACACAGCCTTTGGCGACCCGCTGCTTGGCTTCAAGCCCACCCGTGTCGAGTACGCGCACGAGCCCATGGACGCAAATGGGCGTCGCGAATTGCTACGTATGTTTCTGATGGAGCAGGGTTTCGCGCACAGCGCGCTGCCCCTGGGAGCGCCCGGCCTGGTGATGCACGCCAATGGCCGCCTGACCGTCGATAGCGAAACGCTCAAGCGCAGGATGTACAAGGACGGCGAAGCGGCGGCGGCCGGTGATCGCGTCATGGTGACCGACCTGACCGTGCTTTCCGATCGCATCCTGATCGATGTGAACGGCGGACCTTACCTGCCGCACCGCTATCTGCGGCATATCTCGATCAACAACACGCCTCTCGCGGGCGACGGCCAGATGGGCGAACGCCCCACCGGGACGCGCATCACACTGCTCTTTGAAGGTCAGACACCGCGAGTTTCGGCGTCGGAGCTGAAGGCGTTGCTTGAGCCGCTGCTCGATTTCGGTCTGAAGAACGCCGAACAGGCCTATGCAGACACGCTTCCGGAGCCCATCAAGAAGGCTATTGACGAGCACGAAGTGATGGTCGGCATGAATCGCAGGATGGTGCTCGCCAGCCTCGGCCAGCCGGAAAGCAAGCTTCGTGAACGCGCCACGGAGGGTTCGAATGGCGAGGTCTTCGAGGAGTGGATCTACGGCCATACGCCACAATCGATTCGCTTTGTTCGCTTTCGCGGCGACCGAGTGATCCTTATGAAGCTGGCCGCGCTCGGCAAGCCGCTTGAGATCCACGAGCACGACGAGCTCGCGAGCTACCGCGACCCTGCTCTGACCCACGAGATATCGCTCGGCGACGCGAAGAGCGGCGGGGATGGTACCGCGACCACGGGCAAGGCGCCATCGCTCAAAGCGCCGGGCGAGAAGACCCTTGATGATTCGGCAAAGCCAGCGCCACCAAAGCCGTCAAGTCAGAATCTGGTCTCGTCAGCCGCACCGGGTCCGACCCTGTAACCAGCGGATAGCCAGCAGGCAACTCCAAGTAAGCAATGTGTCCGGGGTGAAGAAACTCCGGGCCTGCTCGTGCGTGCTGTAGACTGAACAGGTTGCGCGAGAGAGCCTGCGGTCTCCCTGTAGCTGCTCGCAATGCCGGCTTCTGCCGGACCACTCGCGAATCAAGATCCCACAAGGCGCACGGAAGGCGCCACCAGAGAGGAACATCCCATGGCAAAAATCGCCAAAACCGGTGACCGGAAGAAAGCAATGGACACTACCAAGAGCACCGACTGCCCGAAGTGCAGCAAGCCGACACGCATCGTCAAACGCGTGAAGGATCGTGAGCGCGGAACACCGGGCGGCATTTACATCTCGTGCTCGGCCTGCGATTTTTTCGAACGGCTGTAGTCCAACGCAACAGATTTGAACACAAACCCGGTGCACGGTGCATCGGGTTTGTTGTTTCTAAAGGTCTGCGTAGCTTGGGAAGAAGCAGATCCTTCCGCTGCGCTCAGGATGACGAGTGGATGCGTGACGGAGACGCGTAACTCTACGCCGGAGACGCGTACACAGGTTGTTTCCAGCTCTACGCCAGGTTCGCTGCGGCGATCTCCGCCAACAGCGCCCGCGCAGCCGATGCAGGATCGGTGGCACGCGTGATCGGGCGTCCGACCACAAGCATGTTTGCGCCCAGCCGTATGGCCTCGCCGGCGGTGGCGATTCGGCGCTGGTCATCCGTCGGGAAGCTGACAGGCCGGATTCCGGGAACGACCAACTGCACATCCTGCGCGGCGCTCGAACGCAGGCGCGTGATCTCCGCGGCCGAGCAGACAAGCCCACTGACACCCGCTGCGACAGCCATCTCGCCGAGTCGCACAACCTGTTCCCCTGGCGCGTCGGCCACGCCAATGGCGGACAGTTCTGCCGCGTCCATGCTGGTTAGCACCGTGACTCCAAGCAGACGCATGGAAGCAGGCGTCGCAGCAACCGCCGCAGCTATCATCGCCGGGCCGCCGGCTGCGTGGACCGTCAACAGGCTTGCACCGGTCGATCCCGCCACACGGACCGCCGCAGCCACAGTATTGGGAATGTCATGCAGCTTAAGGTCGAGGAAGACGTGAAAATCGCGCGCGACCAGTGCTTCCACCACTCGCGCTCCTCCGGAAAGGTAGAGCTCGAGGCCGACTTTAAACCACCGCACCGACCCGTCCAGACGGTCGACCATCTGCATGGCCTCAGCCTGCGAGGGGAAGTCGAGGGCAATGACTAGCTGGTCCAGTGCGTTCATCTTCCCAAGTGTAGATGCACTGCAAGCCCCAGCAGGGCGCTGCAACGGGCGGCGGATGCAGAACGTTCGTGGAGCGGAAAGCTATGCTGAAGAAAGATGGAAACGTACCCAGCGGTAGCTAATCCGGTCGCACTAACCATCGCGGGCTTTGACCCGTCGTCAGGCGCAGGTATCACGGCAGATCTTGCCGTGTTCGCGGCCCACAATGTTTTTGGTATCGCGGCGATCACCGCGCTGACGGTGCAGTCAACCACAGGAGTTCAGCGCGTGGAATCGGTCCATGCGGAGCTGCTGACGGAGACACTCGCTTGTCTCGAGACCGATCTCCCGCCTGCAGGCATCAAGATCGGCATGCTTGCAGGGCCAGCCCAGGTGGCCGCAGTCGCCGCTTACCTGCGGTCGCTAAGAACACGTGAGCGCGGTCCGTTTGTCGTACTTGACCCTGTGCTGCGCTCCAGTTCCGGCAAAGACCTGCTCAGCACCGAGGGCCTGGACTGCTTGCAGGCAGACCTGCTGCCCCTGGTCGGCATTGTCACGCCAAACACGGAGGAGTTGTCCGTGTTGACGGGCCTGCCGTGTGGTACGCAGGAAGAGATTGAAGCTGCGACTGTAGCGTTGTGTGACCGGTATCCGGGTTTGTCGGTGTTGGTGACGGGCGGACATCGAACCCGGCCGGACGACGTGCTGCTGAACGGCGGCAGGTTTTCCGTGCTACCGGGCGAACGGATCGAAACGCGCGCCACGCATGGTACCGGCTGCGCGCTGTCGAGCGCCCTCCTGTGTGGTCTGCTGCGGGGAAATCCCTATGCACAAGCTGCCTGCGACGCCAAAGCCTATGTGGCGACGGCCATGCGACAGGCTGTACCGCGTGGCGCAGGAAGGGGACCGATGCATCTGCTGTGGCCTCTTTCGCGGCAAAAATGAATGTAACAAAAATGCGCACCGAGCCGATGATCTGTCCATGTCCGCTCATGCCCTCGCCGTCCCACTTGGACCATTTCAGGATTTTGGCGGCGATCAGCCCGCACGCAGACCGTCCCCCGAGCGCAAGCGGACCACGCCGCAGCAGGGACGCGCCCTGGAGACGCTTGGCCATGCCATCGAATACCTTGTTGACTCGCGCCTATTCGATCAATGGGAATCGCCCTCCGACGCGGCCGCCGTCCATCTGCTGATGGGCTGTTCACGCGCTGTTTTCTCAGACTGCGAAGACGTGCATCCCTGGCATCAACGTGTGCAACAGGCGCTGCTGAAACGCCTGCACCTGTATTCGCGCGAGTAACGTGGGGGCTCCACACGCGCTGGTAAGCTGGGCGGATGGCCTCAAGCATCGTCATCCTGCTGAATGGAACGGAGCGCGCCTTTGACAACCTGGGCGATCCGCCGCATATCAGCGATGTGGTTCAGGCGCTAGGTTTCCGGGCCGACCGCGTCGCACTGGAACATAACGGCGAAATCGTATCGCGCACCGCGTGGGCGGAGACCGCAGTAGGGAGTGGCGATCGCATCGAGCTGGTGCATTTTGTCGGCGGCGGGTGCGGCTGAGTCTATGGCTGCGCTCGAATCGTGTTGCTCAGCAGTTCGTGCCAGCGGTCGCCATAGGTCTGCCAGCCGCCGATGTGCCTCACGCGGCCGAGTGCGGCAGACCGCATGCGCCGCCACAGTCCGGGATCGTCAATCAACTGCTGCATGCGACCGCGCAAAGCGTCCGGGTCGCGAATCGGAACAATAAATCCCTCGACCTGATCGGTAAACAGATCCTCGCCGCCCGTATTGGTGGTGGCCAGCACCGGGCATCCGCAGGCAAGGGCCTGGCCCTGCACCAGCGCCAGGCCTTCCTCAATGCTTGGCAGGACCAGCAGATGACTTTCGCCCATCAGTTCCACGACGCGCCCCTGCGACTGCAGCCCGAGAAACTCCACATTTGTTCTGGGCAGGCGCTCGAGAACGGGCCTGATCTCACGCGACAGGGCACCCACGATGCGAAGCCGCTTATGCGAATGGCGCACCTTCGCGAAGGCTTCCAGCAGGTACGGAACCCCTTTTCGCAAGCCGACGCCGCCTACGAAGAGCGCTTCGAAGCGCTCACTCGGACTGCAGGGTGATTCGGCCGGCGGATGGAAGCGCTCAAGTTGCACACCGTATGGAACAGTGTGGATCTTCTGAGCGGGAACTCCCATGGCGAGGAACGAGCGCGCAGCAAAACTGGATGGCACCGTGATCCCATCAGCCATGGCGTAGATGGCCTCTTCGCGAACCGTGTCACGTTCGTCCGATGCAGGCGTTTCCACACCCCAGCGCTTGAACTCTTCCTCCACAAGTTCTTGCTGGAAGCGCTGGTGCGAGGAGCCACGGTCACAGAAGAATCTTCCGCCGCGTTTCTGTACCAGGGCACCCGTCTTCAGCGATGAGCCTGATATGCCGATCAGGGCGTCGCACGGAGGCACGCGGCGCAGCGTGTACTCATCAAAGGCGAGCGCGTTTGCATAGCCCGTCAGGTCGTCCATCCAGGCGGGCAGCAGGCCAGCTCGGCGCAGCACGAACTCCGGCGTGTGGATCCAAGGGAAGGTGCCGACCTTTGCGCGCGGGATGCCTTCACGCCGCAGCCGCTGCCACGGCCAGGTTGAGAAGATCGCCGCGAGATCACCGCGCCGCTCCAGCTCGCGCGCAAGATCGAAGTGGTGAAAAACACCGAAGACCGTCTGGACAACACGCATGAGGAAACTTGCAGGGATGGTAGCAGAAGACTCCACCTTGGGAACGACGGGAACTCCGGCGAAGAGCGGAAGGCCTGAGAATCCTCCTGATTCTACGTAAAACGATGTACGTTCATCGGCATCTTAAACGCATGGCTTATGACGTAGAGAGGACAAGTGCAGCCGGTCCTGCTGTGGATCAACTATTGACCTTCCTGAAGCGGATCGCACGGCGTTTGCTGGGAAGGCCCCCAGCGGCGGTAGCAGTCACCATCCACCCGTTCGATGTTAGTCACGGCGTGGACACGAGTGGACTTCTTGAGCGTGAACGTTTGCGCACCGGGCATGATAACGACACCCACAACACAGCCTATTTCGGTGTGCCGCCGTCCCGCTTCATGCACGCAGTGGAAAGGTGGCGTGCGACGCCGGGAACTCCCCCAACGGCGCGCTACCGCTTCATCGATATCGGCTGTGGTAAGGGACGAGCTGTGCTGCTGGCTTCGCGCATGCTGTTCCGCGACGTCATCGGGATTGAGCTTCACCCCGAACTCGCGAAAACCGCGCGCTTAAACCTCGAACGATGGCGTGAGCGGACTGGTGTTGGGGTGCCAGCCTCCATCCTTTGCGCGGATGCTCCAACAGCTTTGCATAACCTGCTAAGCGGAGCCACGCTGCTCTATGTGTACAACCCCTTTCGCGCTCCAGTGCTTCGTCAACTGCTGCTGGCCATCCTGGCCCAACACAAGACGCTCTCCGAACCCGTGGACCTCCTGTACCTCTATCCGGAGCACGAAGAAGTGTTTCTGGAGTTCCCACAGTTCGAGCGGTTGTGGCATGAACAAATAGCGCTGTCCTCTGAGGATGAGGGGGATGGTATCTCTGTCACTACCGATCCATGCAGCCTGTACCGCTTGCTGCCAAGGCACTAAAGAACGCATCGATCACGCCCTTCGCAATCGACCGAGGACGCGCTGGAACGCTCCTCAGCTGATCGGGTCATTGAAGGAGCATCTCCGCGACTTTCGTCTTTAGCGCTCTCGGACCTGTGAAGATACTGAAGTGATCACTGGTCTCCGCGGTGACGGGACCGTCAGCACCGAGGGTAAGAATCTTTACCGCGGGATAATGCGTCCGTGCGAACGCAAGAATCAGGTCGCGCTCCTCAGGAGCGAGTGTGTAGCAGAGAACCAGCACACCCGGTTTCAGATCGTGAATAAGTTGCTCCGCCGACCTGCGATCAGCAGCGGCATACACTTTGCCACCCAACGTCTGGATCACCAGGCGGCGAGTTTCTAACAGTTTTGAATCCCATCCATAGACGACGACTGGTGCCAGGCTGGCCATGACGACTCCGTTCAAATAGCGCCTCTGGTAGTTTCACATCTCTGAGGCTTAAAGAGCGTCTTCGATGTTGGCGTATTCAACAAGGAACCAGTCTTCTTTGGCACGTCGATAGAGCTCTCATACAAGCCGCTTTTCTGTTCCAGCCGCAGGCGTGTTGATCCCGTGCAAAGAGGATGAAGCGGAGCCAGCTTTGACCCGCCCACGGTCTGCGAGCAGAGGCATCTGCTGTTCAGGTATACGTCCGATAACACATATTCTATACAGCCAAAGTGTAGCCGCCCATTAGAAATGTCATGTTCCCGCTCGATAGAACTGTCAGGTTCA
>CBAAAE010000106.1:0-10050 GCA_964658845.1 uncultured Novosphingobium sp.
AGCTGCGCATCGTCCAGCCCGGCCAGCCGTTGCCACCCCTTGCCGAAGATGTGCCGGCCACAAGCATCGTGCCGCCCCCCGTGCCGCCCGCGATCCCTACGCTGCCCGCGCCTGATCCGACCGGCCCGACCGCCGTGATCGACACCACCATGGGTGCGCTCACCTGCAAGCTGTTCAGCCGCGAAGCCCCCATCGCCACGGCCACGTTCACCGAACTGGCCGAGGGCAAGCGGCCATGGACCAATCCCGCGACGCACGTGACCGAACGCGGCAAGCACTTCTACGACGGCCTGCACTTCAACCGGCTGCTGCCCGACTTCATGGTGCAGCAGCAGGATTACCCGGAAGGCGCGCCCGACGCGGGCTTTGCGTACAGCATCGAGACGGTGCCCGGTCTGGAATTCGACCGCCCCGGCCGCCTCGCCATGGCGAACGACGGACCGGACAAGAACGACAGCTCGTTCTTCATCACGGACGCGCCAGCGCACACGCTGGACAACAAGTTCACCATCTTCGGCCAGTGTGACGAGGCGTCCACGAAGCTGGTCGCCGACATGGCCCGCGTGCCCCGCAACGCGCACAACCGGCCGATCACACCGGTGACGATCAAGAGCGTGACCATCCAGCGGTAAAGTTGCCGCCGACTCTCCGCTCTCAGAAGGGACAATACGTCACCGCAGCCGTCATTCAAAGAGTGCCTTTACTGCACAGCAGTCCGCTAACTGCGCCAGTGCAACTCCACCGGCCCTTGCAGCGGGTGCTCACCTTTGCCCGTCAAGCGTCGCTGCTTCAGCGCAAAGTACCACTTGGCCGGCTTGTCCGCATCGTCGATCAGCATCATGGCCGGCCGGTAGCGGAGCCCCTCAGCCTGCTGCACCATCGTCTCCTGATCCTGCCCCACAAACTTCGCTCCAAAGTAGCGCGCGATCGCCGGCACCAGCGGCACGTTGTAGAAGATGTTCCAGCACGCCATCACATCGATGCGGCAACTTGACGGCGTAACCGGCGTGATCGTGGTCAGCGATGCGAACCACTTCGGACCGGCTTGAACCGTCTCGTATCGCCGGTTTGGGAGCACGAAATCGATCGTCGTAGTGACTTTTTCGCCGTAGATCCCGAGGAGCTTGTACGGTGCGGAGTTTGCGCTGGGAGCGTGCGAGCTCATGCGAAAACCGTCCGGCAGGGGCTCAAAATGCTTCGTTTTCTCGTGGATTGAGGCAGAAGAACGCCACCACCAGGCCTGGTGCACGAACGGTCCATGCGCCGGGTCCATCAGTCCGATGATGCCGTGATCGACATTGCACGGCAGATCGGCCGTGATATGCGACGTCCGAAACTGGCCGGAAAACTTCGGCACCTCAGGCACGGCCGGCAGCTTCGCCTCATCCGCAATGCGGCCCGCGCCCGCTTCCGGCAGGTAAACCCAGGCGTAGCCGTCCACCTCGCGGCAGGGGTACGCGGCGGCGTAGATCTTCTTCGGTTCAAGCGTATCGATCTGCGTGAGCGACGGGATCTCGACGCACTGCCCGCCGCACGGCTCGAACTTCCAGCCGTGATAGCGGCATTGCACCGTGTCGCCGTCGAACCACCCCGCAGAGAGCGGAATACCGCGGTGCGGACACAGGTCGCGCATGGCAAACAACGCGCCATCGCGCTTGCGGCCCACCAGCAGCGGCACGCCCAGCAGCAGCGTCGTGACGGACTTGCCCTTCGGCAGCCGGTCCGCGCGCAAGGCCGGGTACCACTCGCCGAAGATCAACTCGGTCGCGGGCTGCGTGCCCTGCCTGTCCCCAATCTGATCCCCGCGCAGCTTCATCGTCAGTCAAAGGCTACACTGCGGCCCCGGGCGAACGCTGCCGCTCTGACTCGTTGTTACCCTGCCACTGGAAATCAGGCCTTGCGCCTCTGCCTGAACCAAAGCATTCTAGGAGGCATGGGACTCCTATTGATTTCACTGCTCGGTGTCTGCACCGGTCTGCGCACGATGACGCCGATCGCGGTGCTCTGCTGGTTCGCCTACCGCAACGCGCTGCACCTCGCGGGATGGCGGTCGTTCACGGCGAACATCGTCGCGGTCATTATCTTTACGCTGATGGCACTGGGCGAATACATCGGCGACAAGCTGCCAAACACGCCAAGCCGCACCTCGCCAATCGGCCTGGCAGGGCGATCGCTCTTCGGTGCCTTCGTGGGTCTGCTGCTGGCACAACCGCTGTTGCTGAGCCCGGTCGTCGCCATCATCCTGGGCATCGTTGGCGCGCTGATCGGGACCTACGCAGGATGGTTTGTGCGCACACGCTCGGTGGTAGCGCTGAAGTGCCCGGACTGGCCGGTAGCCATCGTGGAGGACTGCCTGACCATCGCCTTCAGCATCGCGCTTCTGAATGCGGTCGTAACGCGGAGTGCGCTGTTCGCGGGCAACGGCGGCCTGTTGCTGCGGTAAGGGGTTTCCATCCCTCTTCCCGCTTGTCATCCCGAAGCGCAGGCAGAGATCTGCTTGCCTCTTCGCATGTCATCCCGGCACGATAAGGGGACGCCTGGATAGGGAAAAGGCTGCACCAGAAAGGCTGCGTCCCAATGACAACCTCCATCCATCAAAAGAAAAGTGCAGGCGGACCTGTAAGCCGGATTCTGTCCACGCTGCCCGTCAGTTTTCATGGCGGGATGCAGCGCTGAACGATCATTCCTCTAGGCCGGACATCACTATCCGGCTCAAGCAACCTACCCGCGAGTCTGGCGCACCGGGCCGGCACGCATCGTGTCTCTGCTTCCGCAGAGGCAGTCATTCCCGCCTATTTGGTCTTGCTCCGTGTGGGGTTTACCTTGCCGCCTGCATTGCTGCCGGCGCGGTGCGCTCTTACCGCACCTTTTCACCCTTACCCCCGCCAGCTTGCGCGGATGGGGGCGGTATCGTCTCTGTGGCACTGGCCGTCTCTACGCCTTGACGCGTAGATCCCGGGCGTTACCCGGCACACTGCCCCTCTGGAGTCCGGACTTTCCTCCCCTGCTCCACCGAAAACGCGAAGCAGCGGCGACCGTTCAGTCCGCCTGCAGAGACAAGTATATCGTCCGCGCCGGCTTACTTCTCGAGCACGATGGTCATGGGGATCTCGCGGTCAAGCTTGTGGTCGAACTTGCCGATGGCGTGGGTCTTCGACCGGTTGCCGCGGAAGGTCGCCCACAGCGTAAAGTCGGCATCGGACCGCAGATTGTGGAAGTGGTATTCGCCGCGTTCGTTGGTGATGTAGCTCTCGATCACCAGCGTGTCCGCCGCTTCGATCTGGACGACCGCACCGCGCAGCGGCTCCTGCCCGGCATCCGTCACCGTGCCAGTGACGTTGCGCATGGGATTCCGCGTGTACTGCGCCGGTCCACCTGCAGCAGAGAACACCAGCAGGGCAAGCACCGCCGCGTGGGCGAACCGAAACTGGCTACGCACAGGGCGTACGGCCAGCCAACTGCCCTGAACCGGCGCGTAGCGCCCAGTCCGCTGCGGACCCACTGTGTACGAAGTCATACATAGTAGACGCGAGATCCCGCGAGACGACGCAACCCCGCTTGTTTATTTGGCGCGCTTCTGCGGGGAGCGCGCCTGCGCGATGGGGCGTCCTGCGCATCAGACCAGCCATGCCGCTGATGGATTTGCTGCTGGGCCGGCCGCTTGCGTCGGAAGAAGATTCGGAGCAGCGGGTCGGCGTAGCCGAGGGCGTGCCGACCTTCGGCCTGGACGCGCTTGGCTCCGCCGCCTACGGTCCTGAGGCGGCGCTGACCATCCTGATCCCCGCGGCTGCGGCGGGGATTGCGTACGTCATGCCGATCAGCCTGGTCATCATTGCGCTGCTGACAGTGGTGTACTTCTCCTACCGGCAGACCATCGATGCGTACCCGAACGGCGGCGGATCCTACACCGTTGCAAGCGAAAACCTGGGTCGCGGCATGGGCCTGCTGGCAGCCGCGGCGCTGATGCTGGATTACCTGCTGGACGTTGGCGTGGGCATCTCCACCGGCGTTGGGGCGCTGGTCTCGGCGGTGCCGAAGATGGGGCCGCACACCCTCGGTCTGTGCCTCGGCATCCTGCTTGTGCTGACGCTGATCAACCTGCGCGGCGTGCGCGAGAGCGGCATTCTGTTCATGCTGCCGACCTACCTGTTCTGCATCTGCCTGCTGAGCGTGCTGGGCTGGGGCATTGCCAAATCGATCCTCTCGGGTGGACATCCGCATCCCGTCGTGGCGCCGCCGCAACCGTCAGGACACGCGATTGCAGCCGTGGGCGCGTGGCTCCTGATCCGCGCCTTTGCCAGCGGATGCACCGCCCTGACCGGCGTGGAGGCCGTCAGCAACGGCGTGCTCGCCTTCAAGGAGCCCAACACCCAGACCGCCCGCCGCACCCTCACCGTCATCGTCGTTCTGCTGGGAGTCTTTCTCGCCGGCATCGCCTACCTGACGAAGGTCTACGGCATCATGGCGACGGAGCCCGCCTCACCCCACTACCAGAGCCTGCTGTCCATGATCACGGTGGCCGTCGCCGGCCGTGGCATCGTCTACTACGTCACCATCGCCTCGATCCTGGTGCTGCTGTCGCTTTCCGCAAACACCGCGTTCGCCGACTTTCCCCGCCTGTGCCGCGTCATTGCAGAGGACGGCTACCTGCCCCGCTTTTTCGCCATCCGCGGGCGCCGCCTGGTGTATGCCGAGGGGATCGTCGTACTCGCCGTCCTTTCAGCGCTGATCCTGATCGCGTTCGGCGGCGTGACGGACCGGCTGATCCCGCTGTTTGCGATCGGCGCCTTTCTCGCTTTCACCCTCTCGCAGGCTGGCATGGTGATGCACTGGCGGCGCAATGGCGGTGCACGCTCGAAGCTCTACATGACCATCAACGGCATGGGCGCGGCGGCCACCGGATGCACCGTGGTCATCGTGCTGGTAGCGAAGTTCGAGGAGGGTGCGTGGATCACCGTCCTGATGGTGCCCTCGCTGATCGCTCTGATGTACGCTGTGCACCGTTATTACCGCAAGGCGGCGGGCCTGGTGACGATCGACCATCTCGAAATCGCACGTCAGTCCCCACCGCTCGCCGTGGTGCCCGTTTCAAGCTGGAACCGGGCCTCGCAGGAGGCGCTCCAGTTCGCCTGCTCGCTGAGCCCTGATGTGGAAATTCTGCACATTGAATGTCCCGGCGAACAAGGTGAAGAGACCTCAGCCGACTGGCAGCAGCAGCTCGACGCAGCGGCTGGGAAGGCCGGTTTCAAGCCGCCGTGCGTGGTCTCCGTGGCGTCGCCGTTCCGCTTCATCACCTCGCCCATCGTGCGCTACGTGCTGGAAGCGGAACAGCGCGCCCCCGACCGCAAGGTGATGGTGGTGGTGCCGGAACTGGTCGCCGTCCGCTGGTACCAGTACCTGCTGCACAATCATCGGTCCACCGTGCTGAAGGCGATGCTGCTGGTGCAGGGCAACCGGCGCATCGTCGTGGTGAACGTGCCCTGGTATCTGCGCTAGTAACGGCAGCATCTTTTCAGAAGGCATTTTCAAGGGAAGCGCAGATAGATGTGCGCGTTCTTTACTCTCGTCGCCAGCTTCTCGTGCATCATCCGGACACTAGGCGAGGCATCCGCGAAGACTTTGCCGAAGATGAAGACCGGCGACGCAAGGGCTCGGTTTTCGTGTGAGCAGGAAACGCATGTTCACTCAATCGAAATGGAAAATCCTGGATTGAACAAGCAGTCAGCGTGGCCGCGTAGTATTGCGGGCATTGAACGGTTTGACTAAGGCACATTTCTATTTTGATTAAGGCATGACATTTATTGCGCGCTTGTAAATAGTGGCGCTCTACATCTTTGCGACCGATATCACAGGAGTTCCGAAGTGACACTTACCCGACGTCTGTCCACCATTCTATCTGTCCTGGCGTTTGCCCTGCCTCTTGTTAGTCGAGCGAACGCAGCCTCGGTCCCTTACGTTGGAACGTTTAGCGGGGACAGCGACGTTTTGACCATCGGCTTTTCCACCTCTACTAACCAGCAGTACACCTTCGCAACCACGTCCTTTGCAGGCGGTGGCTTTCTGCCTGTACTCACACTTTTTAGTTCGACCGGCGGCAGTCCATTGGCCTTTGCCGAAAACGACACGAGCGATGTGTCACTCAGCCAGACGCTTGGTCCAGGCAGTTATTTACTCGCCCTGACAGAGGACCCGAATGTCTTCACAACCACTTATGCCGCGGGAACGCTTTTTAACTCGCCGACTGAAACGGGCGATACGTGCAATGTAAGTGGCGGTAAGTTCCTCAACGTTTTTGCTGGCTGCAGCCAGCGCACAAGCGCTTATTCGGTCACCATCACCAACACGACTGCGGTAACGCCGGAGCCACCTACCTGGCTGCTTGTGATACCTGCGGTGGGCCTACTGTTCTTCGCAAAATTTCACCGGCCGACCGCACAAGCATAAGCTTTCTTGGCCTTGGGGCACGTAACTACTAACCACCGCAGTTAAGGAGTTTTTGAATGTCAAACAGCATGATCGAAGAAGTGGTAAAGGCATCCCCGAACAGGCGTAAGTTCCTTGGAACGATCGGTGCCGCGGCTGCCGCCGTGACTGCAATGAGCCTCGTGGATGTGACCAACGCTGGAGCGCAGACGTCAAGCCCCACCGCAACAGAAATAGCAGTTCTTAATTTCGCTCTCAACCTTGAGTATCTGGAGGCGGAGTTCTACACCTATGGCCAGTACGGTTACGGCATCGAGCAGGCCGGCTTGAAGGTCTCAGGTGTGGCTTCCAATGGAAACTCACCGAACGGTGGCCTCACCACCGGCGGTGCCAAGGTAACCTTCTCCAACTCACTCGTATTTACCGGTCAGATCACCGCAGAGATCGGCGTGGATGAGCGTGCCCATGTCACCCTGCTGCAGGGCTTTCTGGGTTCAGCCGCCATTGCAAAACCCAACATCAATCTGAACGCACTCGGTATCGGCTTCGGCAATCAGAACGAGTACCTTACCCTGGCCCGCATCTTTGAAGATATCGGCGTATCGGCTTACGGTGGCGCAGCCTACCTGCTGACCACACCTATTGTGATCCAGACCGCCGCCCGGATCCTCGCGACCGAGGCACAGCATGTGGGCACGCTTCACACTCAAATTGCACGCCTCAACGTTCCCAGCCCTGTGCTCGATGGTGCTGACCTGGTGCCGCCTCCCACAGGAGGTCAGTTGCAGTACCTTTCGATCAATCCATCCAACGGCCTTCCTGCGCTCAGGAGCGTGACACAGGTGCTGAATCTCGCCTATGGCGGTGCCGGCAAGACCTCTGGAGGATTTTTTCCAAACGGCATCAATGGTGAATTTGCCGGTACGGCGAGTAGCGCTCCTGCAACATCGGCGAACCTTGCCACGCGGCCCGCTGGGTTTGCATAGCACACAGCGCCGGCTCAGCCTCCTGCTGAGCCGGCGTTTATGCAACTGGTCACGATCCGACTCAGCGAGCACTGAGTCGACTGAAGAGCGACTGGACAGTGCACTGATGTTGCATTTTTGGAAGTGCGATCCCTTCGTCAAGCCGACCTTCGCCGGGGAAGCGTTCCGGCTGTTCGCCGAGAACGCCATGCAGGAACGCGCAATCGCGGTAAACTCATGCCCCGATGCACCACTCCCGGTGCAGGGTTGTTCCTCCCGGCACCTCTCGGATTGTTCGTGGGTCTCCCCCGCTCGCTTCGTTCCCCTATAATCGTCACTCATAGACACGTGTGCACACGACGGGTTTCCGGTGATCGCGGTGGCCTGTGCCGGTGAGTTTATTGCAGTGAGGGTGTTGTTATTAAAAGCGTAGAACAGGGCAGCCTTTGCCTCCCACAACATGAGCATCGGAATGTGCGGTTCTCCTCACTTCATCGATTGATTGGAGCTCGTGGCGTCAGCCGCGCCTCCAGCACCGGCCTGCTCGCAGCCTTTCTTCTTGGTGCAGCCGCTTTGGCCGAGCCAACGTCGCTGGCCGCGCAGGCCACGTCGCTGCCCGCAGCCGCGCCCGCTGCGGAAGAACCGCTCTGCGCGCCCCAGGTCATCGGCAACCGGCGCTACCCGAAAGAGTCGATCCTGGCCCGCCTGTTCTCGCGGCAGGGCAATCCCTACGACGCCGCGACTGTCGAGCGCGACTTCAACTCGCTCTGGAACTCGGGCTACTTTGAGAGCGTGCAGATCGAGCGCGCGGAAGGCGCCGGATGCACGCAGTTGATCGTCTATGTGCGTGAAAAGCCCACCATTGGCGAAATCAACTACAAGGGCCTGAACGCCGTCACCGTCTCCGACGTGCTGGAGCGCGACAAGAAGGCAAAGGTCGGCGTCACCGTCGAGAGCCAGTACGACCCCACGCGCATCAAGCGCAAGGAAGTCATCCTGAAGCAGCTGCTTTCCGAGCACGGCCACCAGTTCGCCACGGTTCGCACGGAAGTCCGCACCATTCCGCCGGCACGCGTTGCCGTCACCTTCATTGTGAAGGAAGGTCCCACGGTCAAGGTCGGCAAGATCGGCTTTGAGGGCAACAACCGCATCAACACCCGCACCCTGCGTGCGGCCATGAAGAACTCCAAGCCCATCGGCATTCCGCACTCGATCGTGCTGGAAGACCTGTTTTCGCGCACCTTCGACGCGACCAAGCTGGACGAGGACGTGGAGCGGGTACGCGCCGCCTATCGCGACCGCGGCTACTTCAAGGTGCAGCCCGGCGAACCCATCACCAAGGTGCGCAACTCCGGCGGCATTAACATCTTCACGCTGCACCCCTCCAACGGCAAGCGGATCGACATCGAGATCCCCATTGAAGAGGGCGCGCGCTACAAGCTGGCCGGCATCAACTTCACCGGCTATGACAAGAGCGTTGTGAATCCCGGCGCGCTGCGTGCCCAGTTCGCACTGAAAGACGGCGAATACTTCAACGCCACCCTCTTCGGCAAGGGCCTCGAAAATCTGCGCAAGGCCTTCGGCTCGCTCGGCTTTATCAATTTTGTCGGATCACCGACGCCCGTTTTCGATGAAGCGAAGGGGACCATTACCCTGAACATCGACATCGACCAGGGCAAGCGTTTCTTCGTCTCGCGCATTGAGTTCAGCGGCAACACCATCACGCGCGACCGCGTCATCCGCCGCGAACTGCTGCTCGAAGAGGGTCAGCAGTACAACAACCAGGCATGGGAAAACTCCATCCTTCGGCTGAACCAGCTCAACTACTTCGACACGCTGAAGCCCGACCAGGACTCGGAAACGCGCACCAACAATGACGAGGGCACGGTCGACCTGCTGCTGAAGCTGAAGGAAAAGGGCAAGAACTCCATCGGCCTGAACGGCGGCCTTTCCGGCATCTCCGGCTCGTTCGTCGGCCTGAATTACGAGACGAACAACTTCCTCGGCCTGGGTGAGACGCTCTCCGTCGTCGCAAATATCGGCGACCTGTCGCGCAACCTGACCTTTGGCTTTACCGAGCCGTACCTGCGCAACAAGCCGGTCTCCGTCGGCTTCCAGGTCTTTGCCAGCAAGTACGATTTCAACCCGGCCAAAAGCTACGGTTCGGCGGGTACCGGCAACACCAACCTGTCGAACGCGCAGCAGTCGCTGCTGACGAACTACAACCAGTCCAGCACCGGCTTGACGCTGTCCGCCAGCACGCCGCTGCGCCACCTGTTCAAGCACACGGTGGGCGTTACCCGCGTCGGCATCACCTACGGCCTGACCCGGTCGAACATCTCCACCTTCAACGACAACACTCGAAACGTGTTCGAGACCCTGAACTTCCGCAGCGGCATCTCGCAGAACAACGCGCTGGACGGGATTGTGTCGTCGATCATTACGCCTTCGTTCACCTACTCGTCGGTCGACCGCGCTTCCGGTCCGCACAATGGCCGCGACTTCAACCTGGCGATCGCGGTGGCGGGTGCGGGCGGCAACGTGAAGTACTTCTCGCCGGTCGCGGCGTTCCGGCAGTTCTACCCGATGAAGGGTCTCCGCATCAATCGCGAGGGCCATAACGTGCTCGGCATGCGCCTGCAGTTTGCCCACGCGCAGGGCT
>CBAAAE010000107.1:0-9811 GCA_964658845.1 uncultured Novosphingobium sp.
ACCGACATGTGGTTGGGCACAATGTCGAGTACCTGCCCCAGGCCGAGCGAACCCAGCCGCCGGGAGAATTGTTCATGCCCGCGCTCACCACCGAGTTCGCTGTTGACGGTGTGGTGATCGACCACATCGTAGCCGTGCATCGATCCCTTGCCTGCCTGCAGGTAGGGGGAGCTGTAGACATGCGAAATGCCGAGCGCGCGGATGTAATCGGAGATCACTCCGGCCTGCGCAAAGGTAAAGCCCGCATGGAGCTGCAGCCGGTAGGTTGAGATGGGTGTTCGTTGCATTTTTCCGGGTCTGTTCTCAAAAAACGTGCGTGAAAGGATGCGTTGACGCGTGGCAGATCAGCGCCCGAGAGCCATGAGCCTGAACAGATGCCGTGAAAGGTTACTTTCCCGTTTAGGTGCCTGCGCCGATGGGTCAGGTTGTCCCCGGGGCCACGCCAGTGCGCCCATTGTCAGATCAAACCTAGCGCTCCTCCTCTCCGGCAGGCTTTTCGGTCCAGGGGCCGACGCCGTCGTCGAGAATGACCGCTGCATGCACCAGCGCGAGATGGGTGAAGGCCTGCGGATAATTCCCCACCTGGCGCGACGCTGGCATGTCGTACTCTTCCGCCAGCAGGCCCAACGGATTGCGTAGCGCCAGCAGCCGGTCAAACAGCGCGCATGCTTCATCCCTGCGGCCGGTCAGGTGCAGCACCCCCGCCAGCCAGAAGGAGCAGGCCAGAAACGAACCTTCGCCCGGCGGCAGACCGTCAGAACCGTCAGCGCTGTCGTAGCGCAGCAGCAGGCCGTCTCTTAACAACCGATCTTCTACCGCGGCAACCGTGCCCAGGACGCGCGGATCGCTGGCAGGCAGGAAGCCGACCAGCGGGATGCGCAGCAGGGCCGCATCCACCTGCTTCGAGCCGTAGGCCTGCACAAAGCTGTTCAACTCCTTGTCGAAGCCTCTTTCACAGACATCGGCGTGAATGGCAGCTCGGGTCGCCTGCCATTTCTCCACCAGGTCGGCGAGTGTGTCATCGGGCAGTTCACCGCCGCCCTGGCACATCTTGATTGCGCGGTCGAAGGCGACCCATGCCATCACCTTGGAATGGACGAAGTGCTGTTCGGGCCCGCGCACCTCCCAGATGCCGGAATCCGGCTCCTGCCAGATGTCAGTCAGGCGATCGAGCATGTGATGGGCCATGGAGTACACATCGGTGCGCCACTGGTCGCCGGCTTCGACCGGCGTTTGCGCCAGGGCCGCGATGACCTCGCCAAAGACATCCATCTGCAGTTGATCCGCAGCCTTGTTGCCGATGTTGACCGGCTGGGAATGCTCATAGCCGGTAAGCCAGTCGGCCGTCCATTCGTTCAACTGCCGTTCCCCGGCGATGCCGTACAGCGACTGGATCTGCTCGGCCGAGCCGGCAATCGCGCGCAGTAGCCAGCCGCGCCATGCCTGCGCCTCTTCGACGTACCCGACGTGCAGCAGGACCAGCAGCGTAAACGCCGTGTCGCGAAGCCAGCAGTAGCGGTAATCCCAGTTGCGTTCGCCGCCGACCTTCTCTGGCAGGGATGTCGTCGGCGCCGCGACCAGGCCGCCGGTGGGTCGATAGGTGAGGGCCTTGAGCGTGATCAGCGACCGCTCCACGGCCTGGTCATGCTTGCCCTTGTAAGTGCTCCTCCCCGCCCACTCTGTCCAGAATTCTTCGGTGTCGCGAAGCGCGTCGAGCGCGTCGAAGCTGGCCGGGTCGTCTTCGATCGAGGAGCCGTACGAAAGCAAAAAGCAGACGGTCTCGCCCTCGTGGATGTCGAAGTCGCTGACCGTGCTCATGCCCTCGCCCCGCAGAGGCGCCTCCGTGCGCAGCACCACCAGTTGGGGTCCGGAGATGGCGCGCATATGGTGATCCACGCGCTGCACCCACGGGATGGTGCGCCCGTAATCGAAGCGGATCGTCAAGTCCATCCGCATCTTGACGGTGCCTCGCACCCCCCGCACGACTCGCACCACGTCGGAATGTTTGCCACGCGGCGGCATGAAGTCAGAGACGAGAACCTCGCCGTTCAAGGTCTTCCAGGTCTTCTCGACGATGAGGGTGTGCGGCTTGTACCCCCACTCATCACCGAGGACACTTTCGCTGGCCGCGGGTTTCAGGCTGAAGTAGCCGTTGTCCCGGGTTCCCAGCAGGCCGGCAAAGCAGGCGCCGGACGAGAAGGTCGGCCAGCACAGCCAGTCGATCGAGCCCTCTCGACAGACCAGGGCCGCGGTCTCGCAGTCGCCGATCAGGGCGTAATCCTCAAGCCGGGCACCCAGCAGCGGTTTCTCGTTCCCGGCGAGCTCTCCGCTGGACGCGGTCTCCGTCCCCTCATCGATCGCAATCATGCACTACACTCCAATTCGAAGATAAACCTACGTGGGGTCGGCGTTCTTCTCCGGCAAACGCTGTTCCTGCCGCGCGCATCTCTACGACCTGATTCCCGGGAAGATCGGTCAACGGCGTGGGATGCAGTGGCGAACTGGCGGGTACGTGCCCCGCGATGGAGGTTGTTTGAAGCCGAACGAGGGTAGAAGCCGCGTCATCATCGAGGATGTAACGCCGGAGATCGATGCCGGCCGGTACGCCGCGAAACGCGTCGTGGGCGACCGGGTATCGATCACGGCCGTGATGTACAGCGACGGCCATGACCACGTCGCGGGCCGCCTGATGTACAAACAGGCCGAGGAGCGCACGTGGCGTTACGCGCCCTTTCGTGAACTCGGCAACGATGTCTGGGAGGCGGAGTTTCTCGTCGACGCCATCGGCTCGTGGACCTACACGGTGCAGGCATGGGTCGACCACTTCGGGACATGGGTTCACGATGTGCACAAGCGGATCGACGCACAGGACGTGCCAGGCGTGCAAACCCCCGCGGCCGTCGTCGTTCCGGGGGGCCCAGAGCAGAACGAGGCCGTTGGCGCTGCCGATGAGGACACGGTCGCCGTGCAGGATGCGCCCGCCGCGGGCCGCAGCCGGAATGCGGGCTACAACATCTCGTCGCGGCCGCAGAGCGATATCACGCTGGCATTGCGCACAGGCGCCATCCTGCTGGACCAGGCATCCGCCAGGGCACGTGATGAGCATGCCCGGACGCTGAAAGGTACGGCCAGTTCCCTGCGGTACCTGGCCGAGAAGAACGCGGACTTCTACGAATTCCCTCTGAACGACGACGCCATTCTGCTGTGCCTGGACTATCCTGACCTGAGCTTTGCCACCCTGTACGCGCGCGAACTGCCGCTGTGGGTGGATCGCGTGCGTGCCCGCTTCTCGTCCTGGTACGAGCTGTTTCCGCGCTCGGCCGGCTTCGTCCCCGGCGAGCACGGCACCTTCCGGGACGTGATCGCACGCCTGCCGGAGGTTGCGGCAATGGGCTTTGATGTCTTGTACATGCCGCCGATCCATCCCATCGGCACGGCCTTTCGCAAGGGCAAGAACAACTCCGTCACCGCCGAGCCTGGCGACGTGGGTAGCCCCTGGGCGATCGGCAACAAGGATGGCGGCCACAAGGCGATCCTGCGGGAACTAGGCAATTTTGCCGACTTTGCCGCATTGATTGTCGCCGCCGCCGAACACGGCCTCGAGATTGCGCTGGACATCGCATTCCAGTGCGCGCCGGAACACCCCTGGGTGAAGGATCACCCGGACTGGTTCCGCGTTCGTCCGGACGGCTCCATCCAGTACGCGGAGAATCCGCCCAAGAAGTACCAAGACATCTACCCGATCCACTTCGAATCGCCAGACTGGCGAGCGCTCTGGCAGGAACTGTTCTCCGTCTTCGCCTTCTGGATCGACAAGGGTGTCCGCGTGTTTCGTGTGGATAACCCCCACACCAAGGCCCTGCCGTTCTGGGAGTGGTGCATCGCGGAGGTCCGCAAGACGCACCCTGAAGTGATCTTCCTGGCGGAAGCCTTCACGCGCCCGCACGTCATGTACGGGCTTGCGAAGGGTGGCTACACCCAGAGCTATACCTACTTCTCGTGGCGCACTGAGAAGCAGGAGCTGACCGAGTACATGACGGAGATCACGACGTCGCCGGTTGCAGAGTTTTTCCGTGGCAACCTGTGGCCGAACACGCCGGATATCCTCCCTGGCTTTCTGCAGACCAGCGGTCGCGCAGGCTTCGCGCAGCGCGCCATCCTGGCGGCAACCCTGGGTGCGAGCTACGGCGTCTACGGGCCCGCTTTCGAACTCTGCGAACATCTGCCGATCAAACCGGGTAGCGAGGAGTACCTCAACAGCGAGAAGTACCAGCTGCGGGTTTGGGATCGTGACGACCCATCCAGCCTGGCTCCCCTGCTGACGCTGCTGAACAAGGCGCGGCACGCGCATCCCGCGTTGCAGAAGAATGACTCGCTGCGATTCCACACGGTCGAGAATGAACACCTGATCGCGTACAGTAAGCGCGAGGGTGACGATACCGTGCTGACCATCGTGAATCTCGATCCGCATCACCTGCAGACGGGCTGGACCGATCTCGAACTGGGCGAGCTGGGTCTCGCGGACGGCGGCGCGTACGAGGTGGACGATCTGCTGAGTGGCGAGACATACCATTGGAGCGGCGCAAGGAATTACATCGCGCTTGAACCTGAGAAGAGTCCCGCGCACATCCTGCTGGTTCGCCCGCAGCATCTGTCCGTCCAGGAAAACAGGGAGAGTACGGGAGCTTGAGCACCGCCATCGCACGTCCGACGCAGAAGAAACGCAGCAGCACGACTGATCCCCAGTGGTACAAGGACGCGATCATCTATGAGTTGCACGTCAAAGCCTTCGCCGACTCAAACGGCGACGGCGTGGGCGACTTTGCCGGCCTGATGGAGAAGCTGCCGTACCTGCAGCAACTCGGCGTCACCTGCCTTTGGATTCTGCCGTTTTTTCCCTCGCCCGGACGGGATGACGGCTATGACATCTCGGATTACCTGAACGTCAATCCCGCCTACGGCACCCTCGACGACTTCAGGGCGTTCCTTGCCGTTGCGCATGAACGCGGCATGCAGGTGCTGATCGAGCTCGTCATCAATCACACCAGCGACCAGCACCCGTGGTTCCAGGCGGCACGTAATTCTCCCAAGGGTTCGCCCGAGCGCGAGATGTACGTGTGGAGCGATACGGACAGGCTGTACGACGGCGTTCGCATCATCTTCACGGACACGGAGAAGAGCAACTGGACCTGGGATCCGGTGGCGCAGCAGTACTACTGGCACCGCTTTTTTTCGCACCAGCCCGACCTGAACTTTGACAATCCGCGCGTCATGGAAGAGGTGCTGAACGCCATGCGCTTCTGGATGGACATGGGCGTGGACGGCCTGCGCCTGGACGCCATCCCTTACCTGGTAGAGCGTGACGGCACAAGCTGTGAAAACGTGCCGGAGACACACGTCAAAATCAAGCAGATCCGCGCTGCCATTGACGCGGAGTACGAAAACCGCCTGGTGCTGGCAGAAGCGAACATGTGGCCGCAGGATGTGCTGCCCTACTTCGGTGACGGCGACGAGTGCCACATGGCATTTCACTTTCCGCTGATGCCACGCATCTACATGGCGCTGCGGCAGGAAGATCGGCTGCCCATCACGGAAATCATGGCGCAGACACCGCCCATTCCCGAGAACTGCCAGTGGGGCCTCTTTCTCCGGAACCATGACGAGTTGACGCTCGAAATGGTCACCGATGAAGAGCGCGATTACATGTACCTGGCCTACTCGGCCGACCCGCGCATGCGCATCAACGTGGGCATCCGCCGCAGGCTGGCGCCGCTGGTCGACAACAATCGCCGCCGCATCGAGCTGCTGAACTCGCTGCTGTTCTCATTCCCTGGCACACCGATCCTGTACTACGGCGACGAGATCGGCATGGGCGACAACATCTACCTGGGCGATCGCAATGGCGTGCGTACGCCGATGCAGTGGAACAGCGACCGCAACGCCGGCTTTTCGCGCGCGGTGCCGGCACGGCTCTACTCGCCCGTGATCATGGACCCCATCTGGGGCTACGAAGCGATCAACGTCGAGGCACAGGAGAGCGACACCAGCTCCCTGCTGCACTGGACGCGCAACATGATCGCGCTGCGCAAGCTGTTCCAGGTATTCGGACGCGGCTCACAGGAATTTCTCAAGCCCGAAAATCGCAAGGTGCTGGGCTACATCCGCGAGTACGACAGCGAGCGCGTGGTGTGCGTGGCGAACCTGTCGCGCTTTGCCCAGCCGGTAACGCTGGACCTGAGCCGCTTCGCAGGCATGGTGCCGGTCGAGATGCTGGGGTACGTCCCCTTTCCCAAGATTGACGAGACGCCCTACGCGATCACCCTGGGACCATATGCGTTCCTGTGGCTGGAGCTGCAGTCGGCGCCCGCAGCAGAAGCGGAGTCCTACATCGCGGAGAGTAACGAAGCCGTTCTGGCACTGCCTGCGGTCGACTTCGCCGGCGCCATGACAGGTCCGAGCGCGCAGTTGCTGCAGGAAAGCTTCCTGCCGAAGTACCTGCTGGCGCAGCGCTGGTTCGGCGCTAAATCGCGGACCATCAAGGACGTCTGCATTGAAGACGTGGTGCCCTTTGGTGTGGAGGACGCGGCCATCCTGCTGCTCCGCATCGATTACGTCGAAGGCGTAAGCGACACCTATACGCTGCCCGTCGCCACGCGTTCAGGGGCGGATGTGGAGGATCTGCGCGCGAACACTCCTGAGGGCATCATCGCTCCCATGCAGGCCACAGGCGGCGGCGTTCTGGTGGACGGGCTGGTGCTGCCGCAGGTCCGCGACGCGCTGCTGCAGATGATCGCGCTGGAAGAACAGACTGCCACGCGCGCCGGGGGGACGTTTGCGGGCAAGCCGAGCTCTGCGTTCGGTCTGCTGCGCGGTGTGGATCCGCTGCCATCACGCAGGGGTTCGGCGGAGCAGAGCAACACCTCGCTGCTGTACGACCGCAAGCTGATCCTGAAGCTCTTCCGGCGGCTGCAGCCAGGTGAAAATCCTGACGCGGAGATCGGCCGCTTCCTGACCGAAGTGGGTGGATTCGAACACATTGCTCCCTTCGCCGGCGAACTGCTGTACACCAACGCGGCGACCGGTGAGGTCACCACCACCGCCCTGCTGCAGGGCCTGGTCGCAAACCAGGGAGACGGTTGGGCGTGGACGCTCGAGTCGATCGAAGCCATCCGATCCGGCAGCGGTTCCACCGCGACCTATAACGAGGGCGCACGTCTGCTGGGCAGGCGTACCGGCGAAATGCACCGCGCGCTGGCGACACCATCCGGCAATCCAGCCTTCGAACTCGAGCCGACGGATGCCGGCGCTCTCGGCCGCGATGCCGACAGGCTGGAGGCGCAGATTGCAGCAGCGGTGCAAGCCCTGAAGACACGCTTCAGCACACTGCCCGATGATCTGCTGGGGCCTGCCGCGACCCTGCTGAGCCAGCGCAAGGAGATGCTCGCCGTCGCGTCTGCCCTGCGAGCCTTGCCGGTGGACCAGGCCGGCGGACGCACACGCATCCATGGCGACTATCATCTGGGACAGGTGCTGCGAACAACCGACGATTTCGTGCTGCTGGACTTTGAGGGCGAGCCTGCTCGATCCCTGGCAGAGCGTCGCGCGAAGCAGTCGCCGCTGAAGGATGTGGCAGGCATGCTGCGATCGTTTTCTTATGCCGGCGCGGCAGGATTCGGGACGCAGGCCAGCCCGGAACGCTCGGCTTGGGAGGCCGCTGCATCACAGGCCTTTCTCAGCGGCTACTACGAAGCGGCGCAGGAATCATCCGACGCAGGCTCCCCGGTCAAGCAGCATCTGCTGCGCAGCTACCTGCTGGAGAAGGCGCTCTACGAGATCATGTATGAAGTCAACAACCGGCCTGACTGGATCGCGATCCCGCTCTCAGGCATTCTGGAACTGCTGAAGGCAGCCCAGCCAACCGCACCCATCGGAGGCGCGCAATGAAGGCAGGACAACGATGAGCGCAGCCATCGGCGTATCGGCCGAGAAGGAGACGCAGCAGGAGTCGCGCGCGGCATCGACCGCAGCCGCGACCCAGGTTGTGGTCTGCCTGGGCCATTGGTATGAGGATGCCCCACCGGAACACCTGGTACCCATGCTGCGCGTGCTGCGCGAAGCGCTTGGTGACCTGGCGTCTCAGGCACTGGTCGCTTACCCCGCATCGGATTCGCAGGCGACATCGTGGGAGAGCGAGGGCCTGCTGCTGCAGCCGTACCTGCCGTCCGCGCGGTTACAACCGATCTTCGTTCAGACCGCGACCACTTATCTGAGCCTCTACGAAATCATGCGTGCGCATTCGGCCCCTTGCGGCCTGCTGCTGGGCGCCGACGCGCACACCCTGCAGCCTGCGGCAATTCACGGCCTGCTCGATGCGGTGCTGGGCAACCGTGCCGACCTGGCGCTGGCTCGCTATGCGACCGGCATCAACGAGGGCCTGATCAACGCCGCCATTCTGCACCCCCTCTCGCGGGCCCTTTTCGGTGTAAAAGCTGCCTTTCCACTTGCCCTCGACCTTGCACTTTCAAACCGCATGGCAGAGCGGATGGCCGGCGCGGCGCAGCGGCTGACGGCAGCATCACAGCCCGACTCGCTCGTCTGGGCTGGATCAGAAGCGGCGACCGCCAGCTTCCAGGTGGCAGAGGTCGACACCGGCGTGCGTGAACTGCCGCATCCGGCGGGCAACGACCTCTCTGCCATCCTGAACACCACGGCTGCATCGCTCTTCATGGATGTGGAGGCCAAGGCGTCGTTCTGGCAGCGGGTCCGGCCGGCGTCACAGCTGCTCTCCATCCCAGCTGTTCCAACGCCGGTGATCCCTTCGGATCCCGTGCAGCCGGATGAAATTGCCGAGCTGATCGAGAGCTTCCGCATCGGCTACGGCAACCTGCACGAACTCTGGTCGCTGGTACTGCCGCCGCAGACGCTGCTCGGACTCAAACGGCTTTCACGTGTGCCCATGGAAAGTTTTGTGCTGCCCGACGCACTTTGGGTCAGGATCGTCTATGACTTCGTGCTGGCGCACCGGCTGCGCACTATCAATCGCAGCCACCTGATGGGTTCGCTCACGCCGCTGTACCTGGCGTGGGTCGCATCGCACATCCTGAACGGTCAGGCCGGCTCTGCTGAGAGCCTTGCGCGTGCTTTCGAAGCGGACAAACCGTACCTCGTCTCGCGCTGGCGCTGGCCCGATCGCTTCAACCCGTAGCGCCTTCTCCGTTCGACGCAGCCGCACCGCAACCATTGGAGAGACAAAATGTTCTCGCAAGTCAAAGACGCCTTGTTCGATTCGTTCAGCCGTGTGCTGACCAGGCTCGCCGTGTTTCTGCCCGGCCTGCTTGCTCTGATCCTCGCCATTACGATCCTTGCGCTGGTGGGTGCGGGTCTGGCATGGGTCATCCGCAAACTGCTTGCGCGGGTGCGCTTTGACGAGCGGGTGGGCCAGCAGAACTCAGCCGGCGTATCGGACTGGGCACCGTCGCACAGCCCAACGCTGCTGATCAGCCGCGTCGTGTTCTGGGCCTGCATTGTGCTCGGCATAGCCATCGGGATCTCCGCTTATGATGCCGCAGGCACCGGAGATATCTCTCCCTTCCTGCTGCCCTACCTTGCACATTCGATCGGCGCGCTGCTCATCTTCATCGCGGGAACTATTCTGGCGCGGTACCTTTCGCGCTCGGCCCTGATCAGCGCGGTGAATGCCAAGCTGAACTACGCGCGTGCGCTTTCGCTCGGCGTGAAGTGGCTGGTGCTGGTGTTCACCGGTGCCATGATGCTGGATCACCTCGGGGTGGGAGGACTGATCGTCGAGCTT
>CBAAAE010000108.1:0-9787 GCA_964658845.1 uncultured Novosphingobium sp.
CTTGCCGTCGGCCTTCGTCACCGTATAGGCGTCATAGCGCACGTTCGCCAGCGGGCCCGTCGCGTCGTACCCGTAGGCCGTCTGAAACCAGTGCCACGCATGCGAACTATGATTCGACACGCCGAATTTCATGTTATGGGCGCGCGCCACCTTCGCCCACGTGCCGATAATATCCTTCATGGGGCCGATCCGCGTGGAGTTCCAGGCATGATACGTCGACGCGTAGTTATCGAAATTGTCGTGATGATTCGCAAGCGCGAAAAAGTACTTCGCACCCGCCGCCTGGTACAGGCCCATTAACTGCTCGGGCTGCCACTTTTCGGCCTTCCACAGGTTATCGATTTCCATGAAGCCGAATTTTGAGGGATGCCCATAGTGCTGCGTGTGCCAGTCATGGACGGGATCTCCCTGCATGTACATCCTGCGGGCGTACCAGTCACCCTGCTCGGGGACGCACTGCGCGCTCCAATGCGCCCAGATGCCGAACTTCGCATCTCTAAACCACTCGGGCGTGCGGTACTGCTTCAGCGACTCATACGAAGCCTGAAACGGACCCGGCGCAATCGCGGTCTGCTGGGCAAAGGCGGCGCCGGCACGGGCAAGCGCTGCGGAGGCTGCGGTGTTGCGTAAGAACGAGCGGCGACTGATACCGGGCATGCGCAACATATTACGCCCAGCCACTCAGGGCACGAATGGCGGCACGGCATGCGTCTCCTGAAACCGATCCACATCCGTCAGGAACTCACGCCAAAGCCGAGGCGTATCCAACGCCGAAATGTTTTCCATGGTGCCGCCCGTGGTGGACGGCTCGAAGCGCATGCCGTCCGTCAACGAGGGCCGGGGCACGGTCACGCCCGTGGTTAGGCCACGCACATACGCCAGCGTAATCACGTCCCAGATCACCCAGTTCTTGCTGAAATCAGCCACCCGCGGAGGCTTCACCTGCCGGAAGTACCATTTGCGATAGTCGTCCCAAAGCCATGCGCCGATCGGCCCATGATCTTTCAGCAGCGCCTCGGCCTGCGCGTAGTTGAGCGACAGCGTCGCCCGGCACACATCGCCCGTACCCACGACCAGCGGCACCTTCGACTGCAGGATCGCCTGCCACGCATGCGGGTCGTTCTGCACGTTGAACTCGGCTGGGCCGGTCGGCTGCAGCGACTTGAAAGCCATGGCCACCACGCGGATCCGATCGGCCAGCGAGGGATCGGTCAGCAGCGCCGAAGCCACATCAGTCGCCGCGCCAATCGTCAGCACGGTCAACCGGTGCTGCGGCGTAAATCCCTGTGAGGTCGCGATCAGGAACCGCACCGCATCACTCGGCTGGGGATGCGTCGCATCCGGCATGGGCACGCTGCCGCCCTCGATCAGCGGCGGATGCTCGCGCAGCCCAAGCCGGTTCTCCACGGCATCACGCAGCACCAGGAAACTGCTGTGCGCGGCGGGATCAGGCAGGCTGGGGGCATGTGCCGAAAGTATGCCGCGCACGTCGAAGCTCTGCTCCGTCAACAGGTAGGTCACGGCCCACTGATCATCCACCTCGTTGCCAATATCGGTCGAAAGCAACACCGGCACACGTTCGACAGCAGCAGCCCCGGGCTGCCCCTGCAGAGCCGTTGCGGACATGCAAACCATCAGCAACAGCGCCATTATCCGTTCGGCAAAGCTGCCACGATCTGCGCGGTGACGCCTCAGCCAATCTCCCAATGAGCTGGTGGTAGGTGCACAAGAACGCAGCGTGGTATCGATCATGAGCACATCCTACGCCGGCCATTCACCACCACACCCGCAAGGCCCCGGGTGATGCCTCTTGAAGATCAGCACGGGCAGCAGCATGAGCGGTTCAGCGTGTCTGCAACTGCACTTCCAGCGGCGTGTCCGCGGCAAACGCGACCGGCTGCCCGCGTGCAATAAAGCGGAAGTACACGGACTTGCTGAACGCGAAGGCACCGAACCCTGTTGCAACGTTGGCGTCATTCACGGTAAGTGCTACCACGCGCGCGACCAGTCCGAAGCCGTTGGACGCCACGGTCTGCCGGCCCAGACCGCCATCCCTGCCGCCATCGCGATCGCGGTCATGCCCGGCCGCGGTCAGGGCTGCCAGCAGCAGCGGCGCCACGAAGCGGTTCTGTTCCGGGTTGGCCTTGACGCCGCCCTCGCTATCGACACTCAGGTTGGCGGCACCTGCGCCCTCCGCACCCTGCACCAGGCCATAGGCTTTCTGCGAACTCTCACCGGGCCGCTCCACCTGCTGGAACAGGAATCGCAATTGCCCATTCCTTCCGAAGCTGCGCGAACGCTTCGACTGCACCACGCGGCCCGTCAGGTGCGAGCCCTCAGGCAGAACGATGCGGTGCTGCGCATCGAACACCGGTTGCGTCACGATGGCGTCCACAGCGTCGCCCTTGAGGGACGCATCGCTGCTGACGCCGCCCGTCAGGCGAGCCATGACATGCACGTTCTGCAGTGCGGCCGCGTCCTGCGTCGCAAGTTCACGACGCGGCGAGCCATCACCCGCGAAGTCTGCCGGCTGCGTCAGATCCGCGACAAACGTCGTCCCCGCCCAGATCCGCTGCGGATGATACGGCAACTGGCTATACAGCAGGCGAAGCACGCGATCTTTCTTGCCGGGCCCGAAGACGGCGGCGCGCGTGCTGTCAAACTTTTCATGCGCAGCTGTCTTTGCCTGGGTCACCACGCTCGGCCGCTTGCCGCTCGCCACAAAGCGGACGGGCTTCACATCGCGCTCGGCACCTTCGGCAATCAGGACGGCGTCGCCTGCGGGTGTCTGCACGCGGTCGAAGCGGACCACCGCTGTTTTCAGGGGCGTTACATCGCCGTTCAACAAGGCCTTCGCGCGCTCCATGCCATGCAGCGGCGGCGTGCCGCTGACGACACCATGTACCACCGAACCCGCGGGCAGCAACAGTCGGTCATACAGGTAGACCGGCTCGGTCAGCACGCCCTCGACGACGGCTCCGCGGCTCAGCTTTGCCGTCCTGGAGGTCCGCACGAAGATCGGCACACCCGCGGCCAGCGTCTGGGCGGAAACGCTATGCGGCGCCGGCCCGGTCCCGGCATCCGGCGCCTGGGCAAACATCGGCACAGCAAGACAGCACACGCTCACCAGTGGGGCAGCGAACAGCTTCAGCGAGGCACATCGAAGGGGCATATACAAGGATGGACGGTCCAACCTGAAGTATCCCTGAAGATTCCCGTTAAAGACTGCAAGAACTCCCATCCATTTTGGGATGGGAGTCCATTGCGATGCGATGTGCGCGCGACGGCTGCTTACTTCGCGTTCGCTACCTTGTACGCTTCGATCGATTTCTCAATGACCTCGTACGCATAGTGCGCGTCGCGCCAGCCCCTGATTTCGACCGTCTTTTCTTCCAGGTCCTTGTAGGTCGAGAAGAAGTGAACAATCTCTTTCAGCTTGTGCGGGTGAATCTGCTCATAGCTGGTGATATCGAAGAAGCGCGGATTCGCGCAGCCCACCGCCAGGATCTTCTCGTCGCCTTCGCCGCCGTCGATCATCTCCATCAGGCCGATGGGACGCACTTCCTGCAGGCAGCCGGGAAAGCTCGGCTCGTCGACCATCACCAGCACGTCCAGCGGATCGCCGTCGTCGCCGAGCGTGGACGGCAGAAAGCCGTAGTCACCGGGATAGTGCACCGGGCTGTACAGGTTGCGATCCAGCTTGAAGACGTGCAACTTCTTGTCGTACTCGAACTTCATGCGGCCCTGGTACGGGATTTCGATGACCGCGTTTACGACATTGGGCGACTTTGCGCCCACCGGCAACTCCAAATAATTCGGCATAGGGTCTTTGTCTGTCTCGGTTGGCTCAGATTGTGATGCCGCGCTGTTTGCGGAAGGGGTAACAGTACGCCCTGTGAAGGGGTTACGGCAACACGTCCCATCTTACCGGCACGGCGCAAACCTGACAAAGCACGGGAGCCGTAAGCCAAAGCGCTCTCTCTGCTGAGAGACGGGCATAAGGCTTAAAGCCGGGCATAAACCGGGCGGCCTCTATAATCCGGGCATGCGCGCCCACGTCTACGTCACGCTGAAGTCCACGGTGCTCGACGCCCAGGGACAGACCATCGCCAACGCCCTGCGCCGCCTGCACCACCCCCAGGTGGAGTCCGTGCGGCAGGGCAAATACTTCGTCCTGACCCTCGCCGACACCCTCTCAAATGACGCTGCCCGCGCCGAAGTGGAACGCATCGCCAGCGAGGTCCTGACCAACCCCGTCATCGAAGACTTCACCTACAAGATCGACGCCTGAAACCCGGACCACGCTTTCAGCCGCGGAAAAGCGCCTCAGTCTGTTCAACCCGCGGCTGTAGCCCTCCGCATGTGTCATCCCACCTGCTCAAGCTGTCACCCGCTCCGCATCTGTCATCCCCCTTGCTCAAGCTGTCATCCCACTCCCTCAAGCTGTCATCCCGCAGCGTAGCGGAGGGATCTGCATGTGTGCTCGTATCCGGCAGTCCGCTGGATGAAAGACATACATGCAGATCCCAGCCAACGCCGGCGGACCACTACAACGCAATGTCAAAGAGAGGGTCACTGCTACACTCTGCAACCATGCGCAGCTTATTCCTGCTTCTCCTCATAGCGTCGTCGGCGTACGCGCAGCACCCGCGCGACGCTGACATCCACGATCCCGATACAAAGGCGTGGTGGCATACCACCGAGACGCTCTCAGGGGACGACATGGAAGGCCGCGACACAGGTTCGGTTGCCTATCGACGAGCGGCAGAGAACGTGGTCACGCGATTCAAACAGGCGGGCCTGGCTCCTGCGGGGGAGAACGGCAGCTACCTGCAGGAGGTGCATCTGCACCAGGTGCAGGTTGAGCCGCATGGAACCAGCTTCCATGTCGTGCGCGAGGGCGGAGCCACGGTTCCGCTCGAGTTTCTACAGCAGATTACGGTGGGTGCGTCGGCTGATCTTGCAGCCATCGATGCACCGCTCAGCTTTCGCGGCTACTGCGGCAAGGATGCTATGGCAGGCGTCGCGGGCAAGGTCGCGGTTTGTTTCGGGACCCAGCGCCGCGGGCTGCCAGGTGCGGCGGAGCGTGCCGCGAACGCGCGTGACGCGGGGGCCGCTGCCCTGGTCAACGTGGATGATCCGTACTTCACCATCGAACCGCCGCGCTGGCCGTACGCGTACGCGCGGTCGGTCACGTTTGCCTCCGCGAAGACAGCGCCGACACAGACAGCACCGGCAACTTCGTTTCCCGTGATGCGGATCAGTGCCGAGGCCTTTCCAATGTTGATCGCAGGTGCGAAGCAGGACGCTGCAGCCATTCTCGCTACAGGTGGCAAGCAGGCTCCGCTCCCGTCGTTCGAGATTCCCGCGCGGCTCCAGGCCCGCTTCGCGCTCTCGACCAAAGACATTAGTTCACCGAACGTATTGGCCATGCTGCCAGGATCTGATCCTGTGTTGAAGGATCAGATCGTCGTCATTGCGGCGCATCTGGATGGCTACGGTTTCGGAACGCCGGTGAAGGGCGATGCGCTCTACAACGGCGCGCTCGACGATGCAGCGTACGTTGCGCTACTGATCCAATTTGCCGATGACCTGAAGGCGCAGCACCGGTCGTTGAAGCGGTCGGTCCTGTTCTGCGCCTTCACTGGCGAGGAAAAGGGATTGCTGGGTTCGAACTACTTTGTCGACCACCCGACCGTCAAGAAGGAGCAGCTTGCAGCCGATGTCAATCTCGATCAGTTACGGCCCTTGTTTCCGCTGAAGATTCTGACCGCGCTGGCGCTCGACCAGACCACGCTGGGCGAAACGGCACGAGGCGTGGCGTCGAGCATGGGCATCGAGGTGCGAGGCGATCGCGAGCCGGAACGTGGCTTGCTCCGGCGTGCCGATCAGTGGCCGTTCTTGCGCATCGGTGTTCCGGCCATTTCGTTCATCTTCGGCTACGACCCGGAAACCGATGCCGAGCGGCGATACCGAGAGTGGTACCAGGTCCGCTATCATCGGCCGCAGGATGACCTCACACAGCCCATCAACTTTGAGGCTGCGGCCAGCTTTAACCGCTTTTTCTACGCGCTGGTGCAAGCTGTGGCGGATACGCCGGAACGCCCAAAAATGCTGACCACGCAGGCAGGCGATCGCGCGCCGGTTTCTACCCACTAGCCGGGCAGTGCCGCGCCTTCCACTATCATCAGAAAGCTGCAAGGGATAACGATGACCAGCCGCCGCAACTTCCTGAGGACCGCCGCAGCCTGCGCACCCGCGGCCATGCTGAGCGCTGCCCCATCCACTTTGCCCGCGCACACCGTCCCGATCCCACTCACTTCGATACCCGTCGAAAAGTGGCCGGAACAGTTTGACATCGATCAAAACGTCATCAATCTTGAGAACGCGTACTGGGGCCTGATGCCCCGCTCCACCGCAGCCGTGTACGCGGAGAAGACCGCGTATGTGAACCAGCACAACTCGATCTGGGGCCGTGGCGTGCTGCCCAGCGACAACAGCGCGGCAGACTTCCGAGCAGCGCGCGCCGCTCTCGCGGGCATGATGCACTGCGACGTGGACGAACTTGCCATCACCCGATCCGGCACCGAAGGCCTGCAGGCGCTGATCGTCAACTACAGGAACATCAAGCCGGGTGACGCGGTCATCTGCTGCGATCTCGATTACGACACCACGCTGGCCGCGATGAACTTCCTCGGCGATCATCGCGGCGCAAAGGTCGTCCACTTCGACATGCCGGAACCCGCGACCAACGCCAACATTCTCGCGGCCTACAGCGACGTGCTGAAGCGCACGCCAGACGCGAAACTGATGCTGGTCACGCAGGTCTCGCACCGTACCGGCCTGGTCCTGCCGGTAAAGGAGATCGTCGCAATGGCGCGTACCCACGGCGTCGATTGCGTCGTCGACATCGCGCACGGCGTCGCGTGTCTCGACTTCAAGCTGCCGGACCTCGGGGACGTCGATTTCGCCGCCTGGTCCGTACACAAGTGGACGATGGCGCCGCTCGGCCTGGGGGCCATGTACATCCGCAAAAACCGTATTGCGGACATCGACATCAGCTACGACAATCACGAGCTGCCCCCCAACGACATCAGTGCGCGCGTGCCGGCGGGCGTGTCGAACTTCCCCGCGATCCTCACGATTCCCGCCGCGGTCGACTTCTACCACGCCACCGGCGGCAAGCTCCGCGAGAACCACCTGAGAGCCCTGCGTGACCGCTGGGTACAAGCCGTCCGCGACCTGCCCAACGTCGAGATCACCGTCCCGGATAATCCCGCAAACTACTGCGCGATCACCAGCTTTCGCCTGCGTGGCATGCACACCGGTGCCGACGCGCAACGCGTACAACACCGCCTCTTCGAGGGGCACCGCATCCACACTGTCTGGCGCAAGGGCGTCGCGAAAGGCCCGGTCGTCCGCGTCACCCCGGGCATCTACAACACGATGGCCGACATGGACGCCATGGCCGCAGCCCTGCACGCCGAACACGCCATGCTGCTGTAAACGGGCCGCAGTTGAGGCGCAGAGGCCAGCGGATGCTCCACCTGACGCGGCGTGCTCTCCTTGCGTACTCCGGGGACTTGCCGTCACTGACCGTGCTTCGTCGCGAACGTAGGTGCGTTACTTGGTTCTACGTTTCGTCGTAGATTCCGCCGGGGACTTAGCTGCCAATTTCACCGCATGCTTTCGGGCTTCCGCGGCGCTCGCCGTGTTCGGCACAAACTGCTCCCCGCGCTTGGAACCCTCTACCTTCGCGCGGTCGGTAGCCTTCCGCTCCTCAGGCGAGAGCTCCTTCCATGCCTTGTCCGGGAGGTACCGGTGGGTCTCCTCACCCTGGATCGCCAGCTTGCCATCAGCGGTGTGCCAGTGCTCGTCGCTCCAATCTTTCAGCGACTCCTGCGCAGCGTCACGCGGATGCTCGTAGCCGCCCCCCGCCGCCTCATACTCGTGCGCCACCAGTTGCGCCTTGCGCGCACTCCACTGCCCAGGGCGCCCACCCTTATCACCCGCGGTCACCTGTTCCTTGATCTTGTCGCGCAGCTCCGGCTTCGTGTAGTTGCCACTGGTTTTACTCGTGGTGGACTTCTTCGCCGCCTTCTTCCCTGCGCTCTTAGCTGGCTTCTTTTCCCCTACCGTCTTCGCTGTAGCCATGGCCGCTCATCTCCTGACTGAGAGATGCCGACAAGCCCCACCGCGTAGCGAAGCAGCCGTCGCCGACGTGACATCAAGAACCCTTTTTCGCGCCGAGCCTGCGTGTCCTCAAATCGAGGTACGATCTTCGCCTCTGTAGAATGAACACAGAGCCCGCATGGACCCCAAGTACATCCGAAATTTCGCCATCATCGCCCACATCGATCATGGCAAGTCCACGCTCTCTGACCGCCTCCTCGAGCTCACCGGCTCGCTCACCCAGCGCGAGATGCAGGCCCAGGTCCTCGACGCCATGGACCTCGAGCGCGAGCGCGGCATCACCATCAAGGCCCACTCCGTCCGCATGATGTACCAGGCGCACGACGGCATCACCTACCAGCTCAACCTCATCGACACGCCCGGCCACGTCGACTTCTCCTACGAAGTCTCGCGCTCGCTCGCCTCCTGCGAAGGTGCGCTGCTCGTCGTCGACGCCTCCCAGGGAGTCGAAGCCCAGACCCTCGCCAACGCCTATCTCGCCATCTCCAACGGCCTCGAAATCATCCCGGTCATCAACAAGATCGACCTCCCCTCCGCCGACATCGAGCGCACCAAGCAGATGATCGAGACCACCGTCGGCCTGCCCGCGGACGACGCCATCTGCGTCTCCGCCAAGACCGGCCTCAACGTCGCCAGCATCCTCGAAGCCGTGGTCACGCTCCTCCCACCGCCGGAAGGCGACGCGGAAAAACCGCTTCAGGCGCTCATCTTCGATAGCTGGTTCGATCCCTACAAGGGCGTCATCGTCCTCGCCCGCGTCATCAACGGCCGCCTCCGCACCGGCCAGCGCATCAAGCTCATGTCCAACGGCAAGGTCTTCGACGTCGAATCCATGGGCGTCCTCACCCCTAAACCCGTCGAAATCAAAGAGCTCAGCGCGGGCGAAGTCGGCTTCTTCGTCGCCACCATCAAGGACGTGGCAGACACCAAGGTCGGCGACACCATCACCGACCCGCTCGAGCCCGCCACCGAGATGCTCCCCGGCTTCGAAGACATCAAATCCATGGTCTTCGCCGGCCTCTACACCATCGAATCGCACGAGCACGGCATGCTCCGCGAAGCCCTCGGCAAGCTCAAACTCAACGACGCCTCCTTCTCCTTCGAGCCCGAATCCTCCGTCGCCCTCGGCTTCGGCTTCCGCTGCGGCTTCCTCGGCCTCCTCCACATGGAAATCATCCAGGAGCGCCTCGAGCGCGAATTCAACCTCGACCTCATCACCACCGCGCCCGGCGTCCGCTACCGCATCACCCTCACCGGCGGCAAGGTCATTGAAGTCGAAAACCCCTCACGATGGCCCGACCCCACCACCATCGACATCATCGAAGAGCCCGTCATCATCGCCAAAATCCTCACCAACGAGGAGTACGTCGGCAACATCCTCAAGCTCGTCGAGGAGAAGCGCGGCAAACAGCAGAACATGGAGTACGTCTCCGCCAACCGCGTCATGATCACCTACGAACTCCCGCTCAACGAGATCGTCCTCGACTTTTACGACCGCCTCAAAACCGTCAGCCGCGGCTACGCCTCGCTCGACTACACCCTCAGCGGCATGTGGGTCTCGCCCATGGTCAAGATGGACATCCTCGTCTCGGGC
>CBAAAE010000109.1:0-9580 GCA_964658845.1 uncultured Novosphingobium sp.
CGCTGGTGCAAACCCAATCGCCCACCTGGAAGGCGAGCAGGTAGGTTGACATCTTCGGCGTCGTGGCAAACGTCTGCGTGTGCATGCCGCCGGGCGCAGGCTTGTCGCTGAGCATGTTCGTGTTTGCGATGACGATGTCGCCCTTGTCCACGGTGAGCGACAGGTCAAAGGTCGCCTTCAACGCCGGCTCGTCAAAGCCGGGGAAGGCGCGGCGCGCGTCGGTCGACTCAAACTGCGTCACAGCGTAATTGCGCTTGGCCGTCTTGGATAGATAGAAGCCGCGCAACTTGTCATTCAGGATGCCGGTGTACTCAATCGCGAGCGAGACCTTGCCGGCAGGCAGCGCCCTGGGAAAAGTAAGGGTCGCCTGCTCCTTGCTCTCGTCATACGAGACGGCGCCGGTCTGTCCGGCAGCCTTGACGCTGGCAATCTTCAGCTCGATGGCATTCAGCGTGATCGCTGTCGAAGGGCGGTCAAGCGTAACGTCAATCGTCTCCGAGCCGGCAAAGGTCGCGGCCTTCAGATCGGGCCTCAAGTGCAGCGTGTAGTGCTGCGGATGCACATCGCTGGGGAGACGTTGAGCTAAAGCAGGAAGTGCTGTGACGATGGCAAGGCAGGCAAGACCACGGAAATACATACTGTAAGTGTAATGGGTGGTGACTTAGTCCCAGAGACCGGGACTCCGTATGGATCAATAGCAGCGTCGATTGTCACAACCGGTAACATATGACCGGTTTATAGCTTGTGATCGGTTCGCGCTGCTGCAAACACAGTCACATACACAAGGGTTAGCAATATCCAAAAGCCGTACTGCCGCATTGAAACCGTATGGAAGAGAAACCGACTCTGGCAAGGCCGCGAAGGGCTGCTTCACCAGAATGCAAGACACCGCAGAAACCACACTAGGGAATGCTCCGCTGCGTACTGTGCCGTGATTGTCGACCCAACGTTGTAGTAGCGTTACGGAGCGTTACGGCTGACTCGCAGCACGCTCGCTGTGCCCCGAAATCTCTGCCGCGCGTGCTTCCGCGTAGGCTGCCGCTCCAATCAAGGCGCACTTTTCTTCCAGGATTACGCGAACCGGAATCGTATGCAGCAAGGGTGAAAGGCGCCCCTTGTCCAGAAAAGCCTGCCGGAACGGCCCGTTCTGCAGTGTTTTCAGAATCTTTGGCGGGATGCCGCCGCCCAGGTACACGCCGCCGGTCGCGAGCAGCTTCAGGCCCATGTTGCCGCACTCCGCGCCGTAGCAGCCCGAGAACACTTCGAGCACCTTCGCGGTCAGTTCACACGAACCGTCTTCGCCGGTGGTGCCGATGACAAAATTAGGATCCTCTGTCTCCATGCGCTCACGGAGCCACGCGGGCTCCTCCATCTGCTTGCTATCGCGCAGAAACTCATAGATGTTCTTGAGTCCCAAGCCGCTCACGACTCGTTCCCACGAAACCCGGCCGTTCAGCTTCGCCGTGAGCCATGTGAGCAACTCGACTTCTAGCGGATTTCGGGCAGCAAAGTCCGCATGTCCTCCCTCGGATGGCAGCGGCGTGTGGCGGCGGGCGATGCTGTTCCAGATAAGGAGTGCCTCACCCAGGCCGGTACCGGCGGAGATCAGCGCCTTATGACCGATCGCGGATTTGTCACCCACCTCCAGCTCGAAGATCTGGTCGGGGCCGAGCTCCGCAATGCCATAGCCGTTGGCCTCCAGATCGTTGATCAGGAAGATGTGCTCAATGTCCAGAATCTTCGACAGGTCGCGTGAATCCAGCTCCCAAGGCAGGTTCGTCAGCTTGAGGTGGCCGTCCTTTACCGGTCCCGGGCAACCGAAGCACGCAGCGACCACCTCGTGCTCCACTTTTTCGAGGATCCCCTCCGTACCAAGGAAAGCCCTCACCACGTCCTGCAGGGTGGGATAGCTCGAGGCTGGATACTTCTCCTGCCGAACGATCTTGAGCTTGCCGCCATCAAAGTCGTACAGGGCCAAGTCAACCTTGGTGCCGCCTACATCTCCAGCCAGAATCATCGTGTCAGCTCCAGGGTGCCGGTCTCGGCGTCACCGTGCATGCCGACCTTGGGCAGACGGCGCGCCGCTTCCGCATCCAGCAGCAGGTGAATTCTGCCGCTCTCGGGACGAATCAGTTGCGAGGGCAGCCGCTCTGGATCATAGTCGCCCAGCAGAACTTCATGCAGCCGATCGGCCTTTGCCGCACCTTCGATCAAAAATATTACCGTTCGGCCGTGATTGATGACCGGCCAGGTCAAGGTAATGCGCCACGTGTCCTTGGCTTCCACGTGATTCGCAACCACCAGCCGCCCAAGCTCATCGATGGCGGCCGTGTGCGGGAACAAAGACGCAGTGTGGCCGTCATCGCCCATGCCCAGCAGGATCAGGTCGAAGGCCGGCGCTTCCGCGCCCTCGAGCTTGAAGCTGTTGCGCAGAGCCGCTTCGTACTTTGCGGCGGCCTCTTCAGGGTCGAGCTCCCCTTCCATGCGGAAGACCCTGTCCGCTGAGAGCGGCACCTTGCTCAGCAGCTTTTCGCGGGTCATGCCGAAATTCGAATCGGCGTCTTCGGGACCGACGCAGCGCTCGTCCACCCAGTACATTTCCAGCTTGTCCCACGGCACCTGGTCGAGGAACGGATCAGTAGCGAGCAGTGAGAACATGCGTCCCGGCGTGCTTCCACCCGAGATGGCGATCCGGGCGACACCTCTCGCCGCAACCGCGTCCGAAGCGTACTTTGCGAACACTTCCGCGGCAGCTTCCGACAGGCGCTCCGGTGTGTCGTAGATCAGGTAATCGGCAATGCAGGTCCGTGCCATGGTCTCGTCCTGTGCGCGGTATGCCGCGCCGCATGAAGAAAATGATGATAGCTGCTAAAACGGCAAGAGCGCCGGCGTGCACCGGCGCTCACCCGCGGAACGGTGCTCTAAACGCGCCAGGCGCGGCCATCGCGCTTCAGCAGATCGTCGCCCTCGGCAGGACCCCATGACCCAGCGTCGTAGTTCGGAAACTGCATCTGCTGCTGCTTCCACGCTTCCAGAATCGGGGTCATCAGGGCCCACGTGGCCTCGACACCCTGGCGCTCGGCAAACAGGGTGCCGTCGCCCAGCATGGCATCCAGCAACAAGCGCTCATAACCGTTGGCCGAGGACTTTCCGAACGCATCTGCATACGAGAAGTTCATGTGCACCTGCGCAAGATTGGTCGTGGGTCCCGGAACCTTGGCCCCGATCTTCAGTGAAATACCATCATCCGGCTGGATGCGCAGGGTCAGGACATTCGGCTCCAACTGCTCGGCAGCTTCTCCCGACGAAGCCTTGAACAGGTGCAACGGTGGACGGCGGAACGTGATGACCACTTCCGTCACACGCTTTTCGAGGCGCTTGGCCGCTCGAATATAGAACGGCACGCCCGCCCATCGCCAGTTCTCAATGCTGAGTTTCATGGCCGCGTAGGTTTCGGTCTGCGACTCAGGGTTGACGCGGTCTTCCTGGCGATACCCCGCAACCTGCTTGCCGTCGATCGTGCCCGGACCATACTGACCGCGCGCCGAATCTTCCACTGGAATGGGCGCAATTGCCTTCCAGACCTTCAACTTCTCAAAGCGAACGGCGTCCGCCTCGAAGCTGTCTGGTGGCTCCATCGCCACGAACGACAACACTTCCATGACGTGGTTCTGCAGCACATCGCGCAACGCACCCGCAGCCTCGTAAAACGGTCCGCGACCTTCGATGCCGATGCTTTCCGCGGCGGTAATCTGCACGTTGTCGATGTAGTTCCGGTTCCAGATCGGCTCGAAAATACCGTTGCCGAAACGGAAAACAAGGATGTTCTGCACCGTCTCCTTGCCGAGGTAGTGATCGATGCGGAAGATCTGATCCTCGTGCAGCACCGAGTTGATCTCGTTGTTCAGCTTCTTCGCACTTTCAAGATCGGTGCCGAAGGGCTTTTCGATGATGATGCGTACCCATGACGAAGCTTCGCCACCGGTCATGCCGTGCTTGCCCAGGCGCTGCGTGATGTCTGCGAAGAACTCCGGTGCGACCGCCAGGTAAAACAGGCGATTGCCCTTTGTTCCGTACTTGCCATCCATCTCAGCGAGGTGTGCTTTCAGCTTATCGAAGCCTTCGTCGTTGTCGAACTCGGTCGCGAAGTAGTCAATGCGGTCGACGAACTTATTCAGCTTCTCTTCGTTTTCGTCTACACCGCCGCCCTTTACGATGCCGTCCTTCATGTCTGGCGCGAAGGTCTTCGACAGGTCGCGACGAGCGACGCCGACCACGGCAAAATTCTGCGGCAGCAGGTTTGACTGCTCCAAATGGTAGAGTGCGGGCAGCAGTTTGCGCTTGGTCAGGTCACCGGACGCGCCGAAAATCACCACGATGCAGGGCTCGGGAATACTCTCCATGCCCTTGTTCGCCTCCACTTGTTCCTGCGAGACGTTGATGCCGGTTGTTGCCATGTACCCTTACCTCTTCCGTTCTGAGCGCTCCACCTTAGACGCCGCCGCGTACCGGCGGATTCGCTATTCCTTCTTCATGGCGTGACCGCCAAAGGCATTGCGCATGACAGACAGCATGCGATCGGTCAGATTATTCTCTTCGCGTGAGCGCAGGCGGCGGATCAAGGATTCCGTGATGATGGGCGCGGAAACGTTCAAGTCGATGGCTTCGAACACGGTCCAGCGGCCCTCGCCCGAATCGGTCACGTAGGGCGCGATGCCGGTCAGTTCCGGATTGTGCTGCAGCGCCTCTGCCGTCAGGTCGAGCAGCCACGAACGCACTACCGAACCATACCGCCAGATCTCGGAGATCTGTGCGTTGTCCAGGTTCAGTTCCTTCTTCGCGTCCATGATGGCGAACCCCTCGGCGTACGCCTGCATCATGCCGTACTCGATACCGTTGTGGACCATCTTCACAAAATGGCCGGCACCCGACGGTCCCGTGCGTCCCCAGCCCTTGTCCGGTGCTGGCGCGAGGCACTCCAGGATAGGCCGCAGCTTCTCGACGATGTCCTCATCGCCCCCGACCATCATGCTGTAGCCCTCTTTCAGGCCCCAGACGCCGCCGCTGGTTCCTACGTCGACGAACTCAAAGCCCTGGGGCTTCAACTCGTTATGCCGGCGCATGGAGTCCTTGTAGTTCGAATTGCCGCCATCGATGAAGATGTCTCCCGCCTGCATCATGGGTTTGAGCTTCTCGATGGTCTGGTCGACCGGGTCGCCGGCGGGAACCATGATCCAGATCGCGCGCGGCGACTGCATGTTCTTCACCAGGTCTTCGAGCGAATCCACGCCGACGGAACCTGACGCTGTCAGCTTGGCCGTTGCGTCCTTGCTGAAGTCGAAGCCAACCACCTTGTGACCGCCCAGGCGGAGCCGCTCCGCCATGTTGCCGCCCATCTTGCCGAGCCCGATCAGACCGATTTCCATTGCCGTCCCTCTTCTTGCCTTGTAGTGCTGATGTCAATGTTGCTGGCTGGATGCCGCCCGATCCTTGGTGACTTGTCTCCGGGCGGCTTCCTGCCGCAGCTACTTTGCGATGGCTGCCTGAGCGGCCTTCACGATGTTCTCTGGCGTAAAGCCGAAGTGCTCCAGAACTTCCGGTCCAGGCGCGGAACCGCCGAAATGGTCGATGCCGACCACCGATCCGTCACGGCCGACATACTTCCACCAGCCCATGGTGGCACCGGCTTCGACTGACACTTTCGGTACGCCGTGTGGGAAGATGCTGTCCTTGTACGCTTCGTCCTGCTCTTCAAAGATCTTGAACGACGGCATGGAGATGACGCGCGCTTTAATCCCCGCCTTCTCCAGTTCCGGCAGTGTCTTCATGATGAGCGAGATTTCCGAACCGGTGCCAACCACGATCACGTCTGGCTTTTCCTGCTGGACCAGGATGTAGGCACCCATCCTCGGACCCTCCAGCACGTTGTACTTTTCCGCATCGAGCACCGGCAGGTCCTGACGCGAAAGCGCCATGAACGATGCCGACTTGCGCTCGACCGCAAGCTGCCAGCAGGCCAGCGTCTCATTCGCATCCGCCGGTCGGAAGTCGGTGAGCTGCGGAATGGTGCGGAGAGCCATCAGGTGCTCGACCGGTTGGTGCGTGGGACCGTCGGCACCCAGGCCGATCGAGTCGTGCGTGAAGATGAACAGCGAATGCACGCTCATCAGCGCAGCCATGCGGATCGCGTTGCGGGCGTAGTCCGAGAACACGAAGAACGTCGATCCGAACGGGATCAGGCCGCCGTGGGCGGCCATGCCGTTGACCGCCGCGCACATGCCGAACTCACGCACGCCGAAGAAGATGTTGCGGCCCTTGGGGTCATCGTGGAAGCTGGGTGACTCCTTGAAGATCGTCTTCGTGGACGAGGTCAGGTCGGCAGCGCCGCCAATCAGCTCCGGTACGCCCTTGCCGATAGCCTCAAGCGCAACGTTGCCGGCGGTGCGGGTAGCGATGGCCTTCTCGGTCGGGAATGGCTTGATCGCCTTGTTCCAGTCCGGTGCAAGCTCGGCGGAGATGACCCGCTCGAACTCGGCGGCAAGCTCGGGATGGGCGGACTTGTAGGTCTCGAAGAGCTCGGCCCACTTCGCCTTCGCCTCGGCACCACGTGTCTGCGCCGTACGCCAGTTCTTCAGCGCTTCCTCGGGCACGACGAAATCCTTGTCCGGATCCCAGCCGAAGAATTCCTTGGTCTTGCGCGTCGCTTCCTTGCCCAGCGCCTCGCCGTGGACGTGCTTTGTGCCGGCCTTCGGCGAACCGTAGCCGATGATGGTACGCACGCGGATGAGGGAAGGCTTCTCCTTCTCCTCTTTCGCGATACGGATTGCCTGCTCCAGCTTGGGCAGGCTCTCACCGTCGTCCACGTACTGCACGTGCCAGCCGTACGCCTCAAAACGCGCCGTAACATTCTCCGTGAAGGAGAGCTCCGTCGGTCCGTCAAGCGAGATCAGGTTGTCGTCGTAGAAGGTGATCAGTTTGCCCAGCTTCAGCGTGCCCGCGAGCGAGGCCGATTCATGCGAGATGCCTTCCATCAGGCAGCCGTCGCCGACGATGCAATAGGTGTGGTGATCGACGATCTGGAGGTCGCGCTGGTTGTAGATGGCGCCCAGGTGCTTCTCCGCGATCGCCAGACCCACCGACATGGCGAATCCCTGCCCCAGCGGACCCGTGGTGACTTCCACGCCTGGCGTAAATCCGTACTCCGGATGGCCCGGGGCCTTGGAGTGCCACTGGCGGAACTTCTTCAAATCGTCCAGCGACAGGTCATAGCCCGAGAGAAAGAGCGACCCGTACTGCAGCATGGAGGCGTGGCCGTTCGACAGCACAAAGCGGTCCCGATCCGACCACTGAAAGTCCACCGGATCGTGCTTCATAAACTTGGTGAACAGCAGGTAGGCCAGCGGCGAGAGTGCCATGGGAGCGCCGGGATGGCCGTTGGCGGCCTTTTCAATGGCGTCGACTGCAAGCAGCCGAAGTGTGTCAATGGAAAGCTTGTCGAGATCGGTCATTCAATCCTCTGCTGCTGTAAGTTGGCGCCATAGCGCCTGTGTCACAAGCGGCCGGCACAAGGTTCCTGGCCGCTCAAAGTCTCGTTTCCTGTTTTTCCATGAAACGCGTTCCGCCCAGTGTACAAGCCGTCGACGTGTCGTAAAGAGAACACGGCGCTAATCTTCGCTCAACCTCACCCGGTGGTTTCGGCCCAGCCAGCGATCTTCAACCGGCCAGTGCAGCGTAAGTTCCAGTGTGCCTGTGGCACCGGGTGGCAGGGGCAGCTCCGCCGCAAAGCCGGGATAGCCGATCAGTCTCGCGTCGGTGTTGTGCGTCGTCTGCCATCCGTCGACTGTCCACAACACCCGGAAGCGCGCCTGGTCCAGCACCTGCAGACGTTTGCCCGCGGGCAGGCTGGTCAGCGGCCGCGTCACCTGGAAGAACTCCACCTCACTTCGAAAGGATCTCTCTTCCCGGCGCACGCCGTAGCGTTCTTCCACTACGGCGATGCGGTCGAAGACCCTGCCATCGACCACGGAGCGCAGCAGCTTGATGTATTCCGCATGCGCCCACACCAGCGGCTGCGCGGACCCGGCCGACCGCCCGAAGTAGAGGCCGAGGTGCGGCAGGTCGGCGTAGTCCCACACCTGCTCCGGGAGCATGCCGCCGAACGATGAGAAGCGCTCAAGCGCCTTGACGTGCTGTGCGAAGTTGCCGCCGGCGGCGAGTTCGTAGTGCGCCCGCTCGCCCGTCAGAATGGGCCATGCGCGCCCCTGGCCGTAGTGGATGAAGGGTTCGCCATCCTTCTGCTGGCCGTAGCCGTCGTGGTTGTATCGCCGCCAGCAGGCACCGTAAGGCGTGTCGATCTTGAGAACATGATCGACCACCTTGAGCGAGTCGACGATCAGTGGATCGTCCGCGCGGCGCACGCCGTAGCGCACCAGTTCCAGGAAGCCGCCGTCGATAATCTCATTCGCGGCAAAGTTGTAACGCTCACCCGGCGAACGGTTTGCAATGTTGTAATGCCCCTGGCCGAGATCGGGATTGTAGAACGACTCGCCCGGCGCCGGCGGCTGAATGCGCACGTAGTGCCGCTTGATGTCAGGGTGCAGGACGCCGTCGTTGGTGGTGGTCCACTCGTCCAGGTGCTCTTCAATCCAGTCGGCATAGCTTTCGAGGAAAGTGCCCAGTTCGGGTGAGAGATGCGCCCGCGCGATGTCCGCCGCACACACCAGGGCGGTGATGACCGTGGCCAGCGTCGATGGCGAGTAGCCTGAAGCTTCTTCCCAGCGCTCCTGCTGGGTGATGGGCGCGTAGTGCACCAGGAACGCGGCTGCATGCTCCACAAACGGGAAGACGTCGAAATTGCCGAGACCGTCCACCTTCCAGAGGCGCCAGGCCAGCATGATGGGAAATGCCACCTCGTCCAGCTGAATGCCGGTCCAGTAAGGGGTTCCGTCGATCCAGAAGTTCTGGGCAAACGACCCATCGGGCCGCTGGGTGCAGGCGAGATAGACCAGCGCACGGCGAGCCGTATCGACGCGTCCACAGGCCAGTAGCGCCGTCGCGGACTGGATCATGTCCCGCGTCCAGACCAGGTGGTAGCCGCCCAGGTCGTCATCGCCCTTGGCATTGCCCCAGGGGATGGATGCCGAGGCAATAAAGGCGCCCGAATAGGTCTTGTCCTCGTGCGCCAGGATCGTGTTGTGGCTGATGCGCATGAGGCGTCCCGCATCATGCGAGGCGGCAGCCAGCCGCTCCGGCGAGGCGGCGCGGTGCCATTGCTCGACAAACCGCTTCACGTGCAGCGAGTAAGGCACCGACAGGGACTGCATCATGCCAGCCAGAGCCGCGTGGTAGCCGTCTCCAAACGCAATGGCGATGGTGAACTCGCGCCGCCGCGCGACGTCAATCTCGCCCATGACCGCGATGTTGCCGTCCAGCGCCTGGCCAAACTCCCAGTCCATGCGCATGTTGCTGGCCAGGTCCTGGAAGCCGTCGGACGAGCCCACGTAACCGCAGGAAGTCCGCGTAAAGCCGCAGTCAACGCCCATGGCCAGCGAAGTGTTGTCCTTCCACGCCAGGATCGACC
>CBAAAE010000110.1:0-4069 GCA_964658845.1 uncultured Novosphingobium sp.
TGCGGCGCTGGGCGCGATGACGAATTCCGAGCAGGAGTTGCAACAACTCAACATGTTCCTGGTCATGCCGCTGGCGATCTGCATGTTTTCACTGGGTGCTGTGGTGAACTCGCCCGACGGTAAGTTCGCGACGATCATGTCGCTTATCCCGTTCTGCACGCCACTGCTGATGTACATGCGCATTTCACTGGGGCACCCGTCAGCGCTGCAGATCGGGTCGTCCGTCGCTCTGATGCTCGCAACGATTTATGTTGTGTTGTGGATTGCCAGCAGGATTTATCGTGTGGGCATTTTGATGTACGGCAAGCGGCCCACGCTGCCGGAAATTGTGCGCTGGCTTAAGTACTCCTAAGGCTTGGGTGAAAGGGGAATCGAGTTGCTACAACCTGTCGTCCGGTGCAACCTGCTTCTCGCCCTTGCCGGTCTGGTCTTTGCTGGAGTCTCGCGGGCTCAGACGATGAGCGCGCCCGATACGGGGATCTCGCACGATCTTGCGAAGGCGCGTGCGGCGCGGGTCTCCGATCTGCGTTATGACCTGCAGTTCACGCTTCAGCCCCATGCGGACGCAATGCCGGGACGCGAAACGGTTCGGTTCACATTGGCGTCTGCGACAGCAATGGCAGACCTGCCTATCGATTATCGCGAAGGCACGCTGCAGTCTGCCAAGCTGAATGGGGCTGCCATCCCTGCGGTCTTGAAGAACGGTCACCTGGTGCTGCCTGCGGCACAGTTGCACGCTGGCGAAAACAGGCTTGAGACGGAGTTTACTTCGCCTGTTGCACCGGCAGGCGCGGCCATTACGCGGTATGAGGATAAGGAAGACGGCAGTGAGTACTTCTACTCGCTGTTTGTGCCGATGGATGCGAGCATGGCGTTTCCGTGCTTCGATCAGCCCGACTTGAAGGCTCGGTTCTCGCTGGACCTGGAAACTGACATGGACCCGAACCTGACTGTGATCAGTAACGGTCGCCGTTTGGAAGGCGTTGAAATCATTAACGGGCAGACATTGCCTCATCATTTTGAAGAGACGAAGCCGATCTCCACGTATCTGTTCGCATTTGCCGCCGGTCCGTGGGCCGAACTCAAAGGCAAGCCGGGTGAGCCGGATCTGTATGTGCGTAAGTCGCAGCTCAAGCGTGCAGAGGCAGAGGCTCCGCATGTGCAGCAACTAACCAAGCGAGGCATCGCGTGGCTGAGTGACTATTTTCAGCAGCCTTTTCCGTTCCAGAAGTATGACCTGGTACTTATCCCCGGCTTCCCATTTGGTGGCATGGAGCATGCGGGTGCGACGTTTCTGAATGAGAATGGCGTGCTCTTCCGCTCGGCTCCAACTGCGAATGATTTATTTAGTCGCGATACGTTGGTTCTGCATGAGTTAACGCACCAGTGGTTCGGCGACCTTGTTACGATGCGCTGGTTCGATGACCTCTGGCTCAAAGAGGGGTTTGCGCAGTACATGGCGTATCGCGCGCTCGGCGACCTGGCTCCTGACGAGCAGCCGTGGAAGCACCTGTACGAGGACATCAAACCGCTGGCTTACGGCATCGACGAAACCGAGGGCACCACGCCCATCTTTCAGGACATTCCCAACCTCAAAGACGCGAAGAGTGCGTATGGCGCGATCGTGTATCAGAAGGCACCTTCGATTCTGAAGCAGCTTGAGTTTCGGCTTGGGCCGGAAGCGTTTCGCGACGCCCTGCGTGCCTATCTTAAGCAGCATGCATACGGTAACGCGCAGTGGGCAGATCTGATTGGTGCGTTTCAATTCGCGAGTGGGCAGGACGTGCACGCGTGGGCAAACGCCTGGGTGCTGCAGCGTGGCATGCCGGAGATTACCGCCGACTGGAGTTGCGACGTGCGCGGCATGTTGCAGCACGTCACGCTGGCGCAGACCGACGTGCTGCCCGACAGATTTACCTGGCCGGTCGTGAATGAAGTGCTGCTCGGCTACAACGATGGACGTGCGCCGGTGCGCACGCGAGTCGACTGGAGGACTGCGCGAGCCGAGGTGCCCGGCGTAGCTGGCAAGCCTTGCCCTGCGTATGTGTTCGCGAACAGCGGCGATCAGGCGTATGGCCGCTTTCTGCTGGATGCGAAGAGCGAGGCAGCGGTGCAGCCGGTGCTGCTGACGCATGATGCAAAGGCGCAGGATCCACTGCTGCGATCCATGCTGTGGGGTGCGCTTTGGGAGAACGTGCACACCGCGCGTTCGGCTCCTCGAGGCTACGTTGAACTTGCTTTGAAGGACCTGCCGCAGCAGGATGACGAGACGCTGGCGCGCCTGCAGTACACCCGCAGCAATGGTGCGCTGCAGCGCTATCTCAGCGATGCTGCGCGCGCGCCCCTGCTTGCGCAGCTTGAAACCGTAGCGACGGATCGCATGGAGCATGCGCCGACCGTGGGCCTGCGGTTGGTGGCGTTTCGGGCGCTTGGCAGCGTGGCGGAGACGCCGGCGGCACGGTCTACGGTGAAGGCGATGCTTGCCGGATCGGTCACTGTTCCCGGGGTAGATCTGCGGCCGCTGGACCGGTGGAACCTGGTTGGCCGGCTGATCGCGCTGGGCGACCCGGATGCGCCCGCGCTGCTGGCCGCGGAGGCGAAGCGCGACCTCAGCGATGATGGCCGGCGATCGGCGTGGGCGGTGGCCGCGGGCGCTCCCGATGCGGCCACGAAGCAGCAGTACTTTGCTGCATACCTCGTCTCGCCGAAGGGTGCGGACGCCAGGCCCGAGGACTGGCTGTCGCAGAGCCTGGGTCCGTTCAACGGCGTGCGGCAATCGTCGCTGACGCTGCCGTATCTGCGGCGGAGCCTGGACCAGTTGCCGGAGATCAAGCAGGATCGGAAGATCTTCTATCTTGGCGTGTGGCTGTCGGCATTCCTTGGAGGGCAGACCAGTCCAGAGGCGGAGGCCGCCGTGCACGAGTGGCTGGCGAAGCCAGGCATTGACGCGGATTTGCGACGCAAGGTGCTGGAAGCGCTCGATCCGCTGAGCCGCACGGTGCGCATACGCAAGCGCTTCCCGGAGTAGATCCGCCCTGCCAACGCAGACACATGCCGCCCTGTTGCTGCTGGTCCTCCAGGTGTTTTCGACGCTCGGCATGACGGGCGTGATCTGGTTTGTGCAGGTGGTGCATTACCCGCTGTTTGCGCGGGTTGGCGAGCGGGATTTCAGAGGCTACGCGGCATCGCACGCGACCCGCACCACGTGGGTGGTTGCGCCCTTGATGCTGGTGGAGCTCGCGACGGCTTGCCTGCTGGTTTTCGCTCGCTTTCGGCCGGCTTTCGTTTCTGCTCGTGAGGCTTGGGCCGGCGGGCTGCTGGTTGGCTTGATCTGGCTCTCGACAGCGGTGTTGCAGGTGCCGCTGCACGATCGTCTGCAGACTGGCTTTGCGGCCGCGGATGTACGCCGGCTGGTTGCCGGCAACTGGGTCCGCACGGCGGCATGGACGGCGCGTGCGGCCCTGGTTCTTTGGTGGGTGTATGCGGGTCTTGGCTCGCGATAAGGGACTGGCGCACGCGGCCGCAACGGCGTCGCCTGTAGGATGAGAACGACCGCCATGCCTCGCCTGCAGACCACCACGCCCGATACGAAGCAGTTCCTTGCGCTTGCACGCAAGCGGCACACGCTGATCCCGGTCTATCGCACGGTGACGGCCGACCTGGAGACGCCGGTCTCCGCCTTTCTGCGCATTGCCGCGGCCGAGCCGGAGGCGTTTCTGCTGGAATCGGTCGAGGGTGGCGAGCGGGTGGGACGGTACACCTTCATCGGCATTCGGCCGTACAAGAAACTGGTGTCGCGCGGCACGTTGATCGTGGCGACGGAAGGCAAGAAGTCCCGGCGTTTTAAAGGCGACATTTTTGCCGAGCTGAAGCATGCGCTCAGCGAGCATCGGCCCGCCACGTTGCCGGGTCTGCCGCCGTTTACCGCGGGTGCCGTCGGCTTCTTTGCGTATGACGTGGTCCGGCAGATCGAGCGACTGCCCGAGACGGCGATCGATGAGCTTGGCGTGCCGGATGCGTGCCTGATGTTCTTCGATGAGGTGCTCGCCTTCGACCATGTGAAGAAGGA
>CBAAAE010000110.1:4169-9573 GCA_964658845.1 uncultured Novosphingobium sp.
TCGTCGCCGGAGCTGCTGGTGCGCGTGCATGGCGGCCGGATTGAGTACCATCCCATCGCCGGCACCCGCCCGCGCGGCGAGACCGAAGCAGATGATCGGCGCATGGAAGAAGACCTCTTGCGCGACGAGAAGGAGACATCAGAGCACGTCATGCTGGTGGACCTGGGCCGCAATGACCTGGGCCGTGTCAGCGAATTCGGGTCGGTCAAGGTGCAGAAATTCATGTTCGTCGAGCGCTACTCGCACGTGATGCACCTGGTCAGCGCGCTGGAGGGGCGGCTGAAGGAAAGCATGGCACCGGTGGACGCGTTCCGTTCGTGCTTTCCCGCGGGCACGCTTTCGGGCGCGCCAAAGATTCGCGCGATGGAGATCATCGAAGAGCTCGAACCGACGCGCCGTGGGGTCTATGGCGGGTCGATTTTCTACGCGGATTTCAACGGCAACCTGGATAGCTGTATCGCCATCCGAACGCTGTTCATGCATGGCGAAAACGGCTACATACAGGCGGGTGGCGGGGTGGTTGCGGACTCGGTGCCTCAGACTGAATTTGAGGAGACCGTGAACAAGTCCAAGGCCGTCGTGCGAGCCATTGAACGGGCGCGTTCGCGATGAGCGGAGAAGATTTGACTGGCACTCAGACGCACTCGACCTTCAACCTTTCGGAGCTTTCCAAGGGCGACAGCTATAAGCTGATCGCGTCGCTGGTGATGCCTCGGCCGATTGCGTGGATTACGACGGTTGACCTGCAGGGTGTGGTGAATGCCGCACCGTACTCGTTCTTTAACCTGGTTTCGTCGGACCCGCCGCTGGCTGCGATTGGGTTCTCAGGGGCCAGCGATCGCGACGCCAAGGACACGCTGGCAAATATCCGCGCGACCGGCGAACTGGTGATCAACCTGGTGTCGGAAGAGCTCGCAGAGGCAATGAACATCACCGCGACAAACGCTCCGCGAGGGATGGATGAACTCGCCCTGGCAGGGCTCGAAACTGCAGCCTCGGTGCTGGTAAAGCCGCCCCGCATCGCCGCCGCACCTGTGTCGATGGAGTGCCGGACCTTCCAGTTGATCGAGCCTGGCGGCAACGGTACGGTACTGCTGGCTAGCGTGCTGCAGGTGCATGTGCGAAGCGACGCGTTTCTGAACGAGGCTCGTCTGCATGTGGATTCGGATGTGTTGCGGCTGGTCGGGCGCATGCATGGCGGCGGGGGGTACTGCACCACGCGCGATCTGTTCGAGATGGAGCGGCCTGCGTGGCCTTTAAAGGACCGTGGATCGGCTCAGCAGGTGCTCCCTCCAGCAGGCGCGCAAGAGATTCCAGGGGCGCAGTAGACTGATAAGTGAGGCTCGCGATGGTCTTCGTCCTGGATAACTACGACTCGTTCACCTACAACCTGGTGCAGTACATGGGTGAGCTGGGTGCGGAGATGGTGATCCGCCGCAACGACGATCTGACGCCCGAAGAGATCGAGGCTCTGCACCCGGATCGCATCTTGATCTCCCCCGGGCCCTGCACGCCGCAGGAGGCGGGCTGCTCCATCGACCTGATCCGGCATTATGCGGCCAAGAGCAAGCACACGCCGATCCTGGGTGTATGCCTTGGGCACCAGGCGCTGGGCGCGGCTTTTGGCGGCAACGTGGTGCGTGCCGCGCGGTTGATGCACGGCAAGACCAGCCAGGTGGAGCACGACGGCCGGACGATTTTTGCGGGACTTGAACCGGGGATGACGTGCACGCGCTACCACTCGCTGGTGGTCAGCCCGGAGGGTCTGCCGGACGAGCTGGAAATCTCCGCGCGCACGCAGGATCCTGCCGGCGAGGTCATCATGGGCCTGCGCCATCGCGAACTGCCGATCGAAGGCGTGCAGTTCCATCCGGAGAGCGTTTTGACCAGCGGCGGCAAACAGCTCATCGAGAACTTCCTGAAGATGTAACAGATGAAACCCCTCAGTAAATCGAAGTGGAGCATCGCTGCGGCGGGCCTCAGCCTCGCGGCGATGAGCGGTTTGGCAGCGGTGGCGCAGCGTTCCCTCGGCTCTGTGAAAACGGAGGGGGTTGAGGTTGCGGGCGTGGTGACGGTGACCGGCGGACGCGCCGTGATTGCGAATAACGGCTCGATTACGGCGAATGCGCAGACGGCGGAGGTTTCGCTGACGCGGGGCGGGACGGTCAAGGTGTGTACGGGCTCTGCGGCCCGGTTGTCCCAGCCGAATGTGGACGTCGCCCGTCCGCCGTTGCTGATGGCGCTGGATCGCGGCAGCCTGGAGATCCAGACGCGGGCCGAGAAGAATGACCTGATCCTGACGCCTGATTTTCGGTTCGAGATCTCCGACCCGGCGCCGCTGAACCTGCATCTCCGCCTGGTAGCGAACGGGGATACCTGCGTGGACAACTCCGGCAAAGACGCGCCGATGCTGCATGTAACGGAATCGTTCGGGACGGGTGCCTACTTCATCCGGCCGGGCCAGCGCGTGCTTTTTGAACATGGCAGCCTGCGCGAGGTGGTCGACCACGAGAGCAGCAGTTGCGGCTGCCCCAAGGCCGAGGCGCTGGTGCTGGCCGGCAAGGGCAAGCCTGGTGATGGCAAGGTGACCGAGGCGGCCCGGTCGAACCCGTTCCCTGAGGCCGTCAGCCAGGGCGTGCAGCAGCCCACCGTGCCACAGGCGCCCAGCGACCAGACCCACGTGCAGGTGTCCACCACGATGAACTACAGCGGTCCGGCCAACACGGTAACGGGACCGCCGGGAGAGAGTACGACCTCGGGCGGCCCGGTCGCTGCACCTGCGAATGCGTCGCCTGCGGCATCAGGGGCGGCCGCTCCACCTCCGGCAGTGTCAACGCCCCCGGTCGTTCCAACTCCCCAGGCAGCAGCGCCCGTACCTGTCACTGCAAAGGTCGAGAATGCCGCACCGCCGCCCGCCGGCCCGAATCCATTCCGCGGGATCGGCCACTTCTTCAGGCGGCTCTTCGGCGGTTCGTAAGCGGAGTGTTTGGTCTGGACGTTCGGCCACTTTGCAATTAAAAAGGCAGGTGAGGAGATAGCCATGATCGACACACCGCGCATCGTGGAAACGACGCCCGTACCCATTGCGAAGCTGTATGCGAAAGTACCGACGAGCGAGATCGGAACCCGGATGGGACCCTTGCTGCGGGAGTTGGGAGAAGAGCTTCAAAGCCAGAATGTCAAGCCGGTGGGTCCCTGGTTTACGCATCATTTCCGTCGCCCTGAGGAGTTCTTCGACTTTGAAGTGTGCCTTCCGGTGGAGAGGCCGATTTCGGCGAACGGGCGGGTGGAGCCTGGAGAATGGCCGGCCATGAAGATGATTCAGACGGTCTATACCGGTCCTTACCAGGGGCTTGTGCCAGCTTGGGGTGAGTTCATGCGATGGATTGAAAAAGAAGACCTGCCGATTTCCGATGAGATATGGGAACGCTACCTCGTGAATCCCGACACCGAGAGCGACCCGGAAAAGTGGCGCACCGAACTAAACCGGCCTTTGAAGTAGCAGAGAAAACCTGGCGCTGCGCCTGCGGCTGTTCTTGACCGTTCCGGTGCGCAGGCATAGCCTTCTTGGTATGAAGACGCAATGCAATTCGAACTGCACGTGTACCTGCACCGTCTGTTTGAGCGGCGGCTGCTGCGGCTGCTGCTAGCCTCGTACGATTCACGCGTTGTAAGCAGAAGGGTCCGCGTGTGCGGGCCCTTTTACTTGCGGCGGTATGCCGGGCAGGCCGATCGGCAGCAGCGCGCTACAATCGATGAGCAGAACCGGGCGCTCGCGCGACGCTTGTCCTATCCGCGACGCTCGAATCATTTCTCAAGTCTGAAGTCAGAGCAGGAGTTGTTTTATGGCGTTTCCCGCCACCCAGATGCGTCCCGGCATGGTGATCAAGCACAACGACAAACTGCACTCGGTGTTCGCCGTGGAGCATCGCACGCCCGGCAACCTGCGTGCATTTATCCAGGCCAAGTTGCGCAACCTTGAGTCGGGCGCCATGTTTGAGCACCGCTTCCGTTCCGGCGACCCGATCGACCGCGTGATCGTGGACGAGATCGCCATGGAATACCTCTACAAGGACGGCGACGACTACGTTTTCATGGATATGAATACTTTCGAGCAGACCACACTGGGTCGCGAAATTCTTGGCGATGCAGTCGAGTACATGCTGCCGAATATCAAGATCGACATCAGCTTTATCGACGGCGTGCCGGTCGGCGTGGAACTGCCCACGGTCGTAGAGATGCTCGTCGTGGAGACGGAGCCGGGCATTAAGTCGGCGACCGCCTCGTCCGTGTCGAAGCCTGCCAAGACGGAGACCGGCCTGGTCGTGCAGGTGCCCGCCTTCATCAACGAGGGCGAGAAGATCCGCATCGATACCGCCGAGGGCGCGTACATGAGCCGCGCGTAGCGAAAAACGGTACGCACATACCGGCCAAAGGCTGCGTTCCAGGGAGCGCAGCCTTTCCCGTCTGCACGTTTGTGCATCACAAGAGATTGTTGCTAGAGGTCCTAAGTCCTCGCAACCCCAAAAGAGGCACTTCTCACGTGAACGGGTCGGCTGTTGAAGAGACAACTGCGCGAAAACCGCGGGCGGCATCCGTTTCCTCGCGCATGGCGCGAGCGGTAGACGCTGCGCCGGTTCGCTGCTTTGCGGTGTTGACCCTCTTCTACTTCATCTGCACGTTCACGCTGTCGTCCATGAAGCTGCTCTGGCTGGACGAGCTGATTACGCTGCACCTGGCGCGGATTGGCAGTGTTGCCGGCATCTGGCAGGCTCTGTCGCAGGGCGCAGACCCAAATCCACCTGTGACGCACATCCTTGTGCATGCCTCGCGCAAGTTGTTTGGGGAGCATGAGTACGCGCTCCGGCTGCCTGCCATGGTGGGGTACTGGGTTGGGCTGCTGTCGCTGTTCCTGTATCTTCGGCGGCGGTTGACACCCACGTGGGCGCTTGCCGGAACAGTGCTTTCCATGACCATGGCGGCCTTCGATTACAGCTATGAAAGCCGCTCGTACGCCATCTTCTACGGGCTTGCCATGCTCGCGTTCTTTTGCTGGAGCAGTGCGGTGGACGCGGCGGAAACGCGGGGCAGGCAGACTCTCTACCTGGTTGGCCTGCTGTTTGCGTTGGCCTGCGGCATCTCGACGAACTACTTCGCGGTACTGGCGTTTCTGCCGGTCGCCGCCGGGGAACTGACACGTTCGTTCCTCAGACTGCGGCGCGGTGCTGGATGGTCTCGGGCCATAGATTTCCGCGTGTGGGTCGTGCTGTTGGCGGGCGCGCTGCCGCTGCTTGCGTACCGGTCCATGATGGAGCACTCCATTGCGCAGTTCGCACCGTACGCGTGGAACAAGGTGAAAATCGGCGAGGCACTCGACGGCTACACGGAGATGGTCGAGATTGTG
>CBAAAE010000111.1:0-9495 GCA_964658845.1 uncultured Novosphingobium sp.
CCATACGCGATTACATGCGCAAGAACGATGGTGAGGGCAACAAGCGACATGACAATCGGCAGGTAGGCGCTCACCTTCCTGCACATACTTCCGAATGAGATAGTGGATTGCTCCATTGGCGTTCTTTTCTCTTCAGCTGGATTGTGGTCCTGTGAATGCAATGGTAGCCCTGTAGTAGACCTGTCGTGATAGGTGTTTACGGGAGCTGGTGGCGGCGGCGGTCCGGAGCAATGCACGCGGGGCAAAGGTTAGTATTTCTCATGCCTGAAGGAGACACTATCTATCGAGCCGCGCGTGCACTTGCAAAGGTGCTGACGGGTAGTATCGTCACGCGATTCGACACCGGGTATGCGCATCTCGCAACGGTGAATGATGATCGCCCGGTCGTCGGTCGCGTGATTGAGAAGGTCGAGGCGAGCGGCAAGTGGCTGCTGATGCACTTTTCCGGTGACCTGATCCTGGTGTCGCACATGTTGATGAGCGGGTCGTGGCACATCTACAAGACCGGCGAGAAGTGGTGGTCGCCGAAGAAGGCGATGCGAGCGCTGATCGAGGTGGAGGGTTGGCAGGCGGTCGCGTTCAATGTGCCGGTAGCTGAATTTCATACCGCAGCCTCGCTCCTGCGTAAGTCGAGTGTGCCGAAGCTTGGCCCGGACATTCTTTCGAACGAGTACACGGCCGAAGCCGGCGTCGCTGCGCTGCGTGCCCGTGCGCTGTCGCATCCTGAAGATGAGATCGCGAATGTGCTCCTGAATCAGCGGGTGCTGGCAGGGCTTGGCAACGTGTACAAAAGCGAGGTCTGCTTCGCCGCGCGGGTGCATCCCTTTCGGCAGATGCACACCATCACGGCGGACGAAATGCTGCAGATGGCCGATGTATCGCGGCGTTACATGAAGGCGAATGTGCTGGACGGGTCAACCGAAACGGGCGGCGACGGTATCGTTACCTATAGCGGCAGCCGGCGCACCACGAACAATGCCAACGAGAAAAACCGCCTGTGGGTGTACGGACGCCGCGGGCAGGAATGCAGGCGTTGCGGCGGCACAGTGGAGTACCGCAAGCAGGGATCGGGTGCACGCTCAACCTACTGGTGTCCGGAGTGCCAGCCCTGGATCGGCGAAGGTGCAGCCGTCCGGGGCAGCGATGCACCGATCCGGCGTTCGCGGGTGGGCTGCTGAGGGAAAAAAATGGGGGCTGCGCCCGTTACTATGGGCTCAGCCCCTCCCCCAGGTCTGTGTTCCATAACCATCATGGGGGAAGGATCAGGGTCGCTCTACACGGAACCGGACATTGTGGGGTTGCTGAAAAAGTGAACCGTTCCGATATGGGACCACGCTGGGCTGTACATCCTGTCTCTCTTAGTAAGCTTAACCTTCCGATTCCGCGGGACGGGCTGCTCTGCTGCGGCGCCGTTCAGATCTCAAGCGCGAACTGTGGTGCTTCGCGATAGCCTGTCGCTCGCGGATCTGCTGCGACGTCGATCACAAGCCGCTCCAGCACCAGCGTCTTGTCGACCGGGCCACTGCGCAGCTCGAGATCGGCGCGTGCGATCAGCCGGAGAGCGCGCGAAAGCTCGCGGCGTCCCGTGTAGCGGCGAGCCTGCTGGATCAGCACATCCGCCGCGAAGGGCGGCATCCGGAAGCCCTGCCAGAGCACCTGCCAGATCGCGCGGGAGTCACGCACATTCTTCTCGTGAATGATCAGCATCTGCCGGTAGGTTCGCGCCAGCATGTACAGGTGGCCGATGGCGGAATCTTCGCCGCCATCCGACGCATGCAGCAGGCCGTGCAACAGCGACAGGGCGCGGGCGCGATCGTGCATGCTGAGCGCATCCGTCAACTCGTACAGCGAGCGCTGCTTGGCCGCCAGCACCATCGTCTCCACATCGCCGAGCGTGATGCGGCCGAACTGTCCCGCATCCAGGTTGTTTTCGCGTACCGGGGCAGAGACGTACAGCAGCAGCTTTTCGAGCTCGCTGCTGACCAGCATCATGTCGCCGGCAAGCGCGTCGACCAGTTCGCGCGCGGCGTCGGGGTCGCACTTCACACCACGGTCGTCCGCGGTGGCCAGCACCCAGCGTGCGGCGTCGCCTTGTTCCACCTTCTGCAGTTCGACGGTGCCGCACCACTCGCCAAGCGTCTCGCGAATGCGGTCGTAGCGGTCTTTGTCGTCGCGATCCATGCGGCGCAGATCAGTCGGCAGGGTAAGGTGGTCGGCCACAAACAGCAGCAGCGCCTGGGGGTTCGGCGAGCGGAAATAACGCTCCAGCGCAGCGAACTCATCCTTCTTCGCGCCCCGGCCGTAGAGCGTTTTCAGGCCACGCACGAAGATGACCTGGAAGGGCGCCATGAGCGATGGCGTCTGTGCAAGATCGAGTGTCTCGAAGATCGAGGTTTCGCCGCCCAACTCCAGATCGTGCAGGCAGAAATCGCGCAGATCGGGCGGCACCAGGCGCGCCAGCACGCCCTTGCGCACACGCTCGTACAGGAACGTCTCGTCGCCGAGCAGGACGTAGCCAGGACGGATCGACGACGACCCAAGTTCCGCAAGAAAGCGATCGGTGGAGGCGAAGGAGCGAAGCGGCGGCGGCACAGCTCTATTTTCTCAGACGCGGGGAATCGGAGGCGCCTGCACAAGCTTTCGAGACGTGGCGGAATCGTAGCCGGCATTCGATTGGCGACGGAGAACTGTCGTGCGCCTACATCGCCAGATGCGCGCGAATTGCCATGGAACGTGACACGGCGCAGCGACTGCAACAACAGGCTCCTTTCCCAAAAGGGAACTGATGGTGTAAAAGAAAGACGGGCGTCCTGATGGTTAGGCTCAAGGCACCCTAAGTACGAAGGTTGCTCGTAAGATATGGGTATCCGCGGAGATCCTTTCTTGAGCAAAAATTCGTTTTGTATTTTCACTCATGAAGAAGATCACCTTGAGGGTCTATTCGGGAAAATCTGCTATCACATATTGCAGATTCTGCCTTTTCTCCACGAGCGTAATCTTTATCCCGACTGGGATATTCGAACTCGGCTCTATGGTGTGGGGCCGAGTGGTGTGACGATCCCAGGCGTGCTGGATCTGGCGTATCCCAGGCCCGAGGGTCCCCTGCGTCGCGTGTCGGCGCTCGAGATCAGGCGTCGCCATGCCAGGGAAATCGGTCACGACTGGGTTGCACTAAATGATATCTGGAGTGCGTATTTCCGAGTTCCGCAACACATCGAGGAACAAGCATCCGCGCTTCTACCGCGGGGGCGGATTCTCGGTGTCCACTATCGCGGCAACGATAAGCTGACTTCTCTCGAAGATAGTAATCCCATATCGCATCTGAATTTTCTGCGGCTACTGCGAGAGTATCTCGATGAAAATCTACCTTTTGACTCAATCTTCGCCGCGACGGATGATTTCTCCTTCGTGCACAAGCTGCAAGCTGAAGTAAAAGTCCCTGTCATCAACCTGGGTAAAACCGGCTTCCATAAGGTGTCCACCCCGGCGGCTTCGCTCCAGGAAAAAACCGAGCGCGCCATGCTCGATTGTGTGCTGCTCTCCCGTTGCACGGCGTTGCTGGAAACGTCTTCCGCCCTGCCCAGTTTTGCGAAACTCCTCAATCCATCGTTGGAAGCGTACCGGACAGCCGCAAGCAAGATGTTCGACCATTCGCCGTACTTTCCGGTTGCTTACATCCCGATCCTTCCGGTGAAGAGTGTGGCTGCACGAGACATCCTGGCCACTACCCTGAAGGGCGACTGGACCTTCGATGACAAGCTGGCAAGGTATCGCGAGCCGTTTTCATACCGAACCCTGCGACCAATCCACAACGCGCTGTTTACTGCGGCGGAACGGGTTGGACTCGGGGACAGGATCACGGTGCACCGCTAGAAGCTGTTGAGCAGCTCGCTGACGATCTGGCCAGCCAGGTCGCGGGAGAGCCGCTGCACGGCCGCGCCGTCTTCCTGGATGAACGCACTCAGGTCCTGGGTGGACTGGTATTGCTCGCGAAACGAGAGCTTTTCGTTGTGGTAGAGCACCTTGCCATCGCGCGAGGTGAGCTCGACCTTTGCCGTGATCTGAACGAGATAGGACGACGTGGAGCCGGTGCTGGGATCGTAGGTGAGCGGCGCGATGGTCTCCGTCAGCACCGTTCCCTGCAGCATGGCGTCGCTCGCTGCCGGGTCGCTGGTCTGCGTCACGTGGTAACGCGTGCGCGTGTTCAGTTCGCGGATGGTGGCTGCCGTCAGCGCGACCTCCGTGTGGTATTGCTGCACGTTCGTCTTGAAGGCGGGGACCGCGAGCGTGCGGACATTCGCAGGCACGTGCGCCGCGGTTCCAGCCACGTGGTACCCGCAGCCCGTCAGCGCAAACACACCTGAAAGTAGGAGAACACCCGCAGACTTCCGCGTCATGCCTTGTTCCTGCCTGGCTTCTTCTGCGTTTCGAGGAAGCGCCGAACGCGGTCGAGCGAGCGCGCCTTGCCGAAGACGACCAGGCTCTCAAGCAGCGGCGGTGATGCGGCCTTGCCGGTCAGGATGGAGCGCAGCAGCATGTAGGCCTCTTTGACGCTCCACTCTTTCGCGGTCAGCAGCGCGCGCAGGTTTGCGTCGATCGCTTCGGTGGTCCAGTCGCTAGCTTCCAGAGCGGTCAGCATCTCGGCAACGAAGGCGAGCGTGTCGTCCAGCGTCCGCTTCTTTGGCACGAACACCTCGGGGCTGGGCTGGACGTCGTCTTTGAAGAAGAAGTCAGCCATGTCGCCGAACTGCGCGAGCGTCTCGATTCGTGTCTGCACCAGCGGCGCAATCTCGCGCAGGTAGGCGTCGCTGAAGAGCGTGGCGCGTAGAGCCTGGAAAAACTCTTCCGGCGACTGCTTGCGGAGGTACTCGCCGTTCAGCCACTTCAGCTTTACCAGGTCGAAGACCGGGCCGCCCAGCGAGATACGCTGAAAGTCGAACCGCTCCATCATCTCCGGCAGCGAGAAGATGTCATTCAGCTTGGTGTCGAGACCCTTGTTGACGATGTCCTGCTCGCTTGGCTGGGCCATGCCGCCGCCCATCAGGCCGAGGAAATTGAGCATCGCTTCCGGCAGAAAACCTGCCTGCCGGTAGTAGATCAGTGAGACCGGGTTCTTGCGCTTGCTGATCTTGCTCTTGTCCGTGTTGCGCAGCAGCGGCATGTGCCAGAAGCGCGGCACGTCCCATCCAAAGGCGCGATACAGCAGCACGTGTTTCGGTGTGGAACTGATCCACTCCTCCGCGCGGATGACGTCGGTGATGCCCATCAGGTGGTCGTCCACGACGTTCGCAAGATGGTAGGTGGGGAAGCCGTCCGACTTCATCAGCACCTGGTCGTCCACGTTGTTGTGATCGAAGGTGATGTCGCCGCGCAGCTCATCCTTGAAGGTTGTAGCTGCGATCCCCGGACCCTTGTCGCCGTCGGGCACGCGCAGCCGAATCGTGTACGGTTTGCCCTCGGCAACAGCCGCGTCGACCTGTTCCGGCGTGAAGTTGCGGCTGGGGCCGCTGTATTTTGGAGCCTGCTTGACAGCCATCTGGGCCTTGCGTTCGGCGTCCAGTTCCTCGGCGGTTTCGAAGGCGCGGTAGGCACTCCCGTTATCCAGCAGGATCTGGCAATATTCCCGGTAGATTTCGGTGCGCTCGCTCTGCCGGTAGGGGCCATGCGGGCCGCCGACGTCCGGCCCCTCATCCCACTGCAGCCCGACCCAGCGCAGCGCGTCGAAGATCATCTGCTCGCTACTCGCGACGAAGCGGGTCCGGTCCGTGTCCTCAATGCGAAGGATGAACTGGCCGCCGCGCTGCTTCGCAAAAAGGTAGTTCAGCAGACCGATGTAAGCAGTGCCGACGTGCGGATCGCCGGTCGGCGAAGGTGCAACGCGGACGCGAACCGGCGCGCTGGTCTGTGGGTTGATTTCCGTACTCATCAGTGTCGATGCTAGCAGTTGGGTCGAGGCCATTGCGGAGAGGCTTGGATGTGCCCTACTCCCGATGACTGCGAGCCATGCACTGCGGTACTTCAACTCCCACTCATCCATGGCCCAGGCTGCTTTCGCAAGCGACGGCAGAAGGCCTCACGCTACTGACGCACGACGAAATACTCGCGCGGTACGATGTTGCTGTGATTCTGGTCTGACTTAGAACTTCGTTGACGGATCGATCGGCGGCGGCTCATACGTTGGCGGCACTGCCTGAGCGGGTGGCGGATATGCTTGCGTAGCCGGGTACGCCGGCGGTGCGGGAACATAGCCCGGTGGCGGGTACGCGGGCGGGTAGGATACGGCGTATTCCGGTGCGGGCACCACCTTCCAGCGCGAAAACGCCAGGATGTACAGCATCACGACGTTGACCAGCGGCAGCACCATCAGCAGCGAGAGCGGGCCGCCCATGCCGGACTTCTTAAAGATCTGCCAGAAGGGAACGATGATCAGCGCCCAGGCGACGATGACGAACAGGCCGAAGATCGGCAGCATGGCCGCCATGTAGTGCTGAATCTGTGCGGCATCGGGTTGCTGCTGCATGGGACTGCCTCCGTTGTGCTTGGCTGCCAATGTACCGCACTCCGGCGCGGAAAGCCCGAGCTAATCCGCGGATCAGGTAATGTCGTCGGTATCGAAGGCCGGTTTGCGGCCGAGCCTGCGTGTGCTGTAAGGCTCTTCGTCCCCGATCAGGGTTCGGACGACCACCTCTACTTCGGCAGGGTCTTCGATTTCGGCGGCCATGGTGAGCGGCTCTCCCGGAACGGCGAGCGACTCCAGCAGCACGATCACATGGGCCACGGCGGTGCCGTCGTGGTTCAGGCCCTCGGGCGTTTTGGCCTTGATGCTGACGTCGCGCTCGGGCACGTGCAGCAATTCTGCCACGCGGGCGCGCATCTCCCTCGCGATGGGCACGATCTTCGGCTGCATCAGGATCAGCACGCAATCCATGTTCACGATGCGGTAGCCGGCGGTGGCTATCTCTTCCAGCGCCGTCTCCAGAAAGATGGTGGAGTCGGCGTTCTTCCATCGCATGTCGCTGGGCGGGAAAAAGGTGCCGATATCGCCTGCGCTGACGGCTCCCAGCAGGGCATCGGTAATGGCGTGCAGCAGCAGATCGCCGTCGGAGTGGCCGGCCAGGCCTTCACTGTGCTCGAGCTTCATGCCGCCAATCACCAGCGGAACGCCCGCTTTGAACGCGTGCGAATCAAAGCCGTAGCCAATCCTCATGCCCATGCTGCCTGCTTCCCTCCGCGGTGCGCGCACGCGGCGTCGGTGTTGCCTTTCAGCATAAAGCTGTCGCTCTTCAGCATAAACGGCACCGGGCCGGCATAACTGGAGCTGGAGCAAACCGCTATACTTCACGGTCTATGGTGGTTCACGTAATTCTTCCGGCCGCGGGCCTGGGCACGCGCATGTCGGTGCCTGGCGTCGGCGCCAAGCAGTTTCTTACGCTGGGCGGTGTGCCCATCCTGATCCACAGCGTCAAGGCGTTCGCTGACAAGGTGGGCATTCGCTCCATCACGATCGCAGTGCGTGCGGCCGAGGCAGAACGAGTCGCCGAGCAACTGGCACAGTTCGGCCTGGCGGAACGGGTGAGGGTCGTGACCGGTGGCGAAACGCGGCAGGAATCGGTTGCGGCCGCACTGCGCTCGCTGGACGCCGAACCCACTGACATCGTTCTCGTCCACGACGCGGTCCGACCCCTGATCGATGCCGCCACTATCGAGCGAACGATTGACGCGGTGGTCAAGCATGGCGCGGCGATCGTCGGTCTGCCCGCCATCGACACCATCAAGCAGGTCGACCGCACCTCCGACGGCGCCATCATCACGGCGACCATTCCGCGCGAACGCATTGTGCAGGCGCAGACCCCGCAGGGGGCGCACTACGCCGAACTGCTGCATGTCTTCAACGAAGCCGAGGCGGACAGCTTTGCCGCTACCGACGAGGCAAGCCTGCTGGAACGCGCGGGCATCTCCGTCGCGGTGGTGATGGGCTCGCCCGCGAACATGAAGATCACCCAGCCCGGCGATCTGGAGATGGCAGAGTTCTATCTGAAGCAACGCGGCTGACGCAGCCCATAGAGAGCCGGGTGCCCATCCACGACGGTCTTATCGACATGGGTGGAATAGGCGCTTACTTCACCGGAACCTCGTCCAGCTGCAACATCATTTCGTTCATGGGCGTGAAGCCGAACTTTTCGTAGATGGGTCGGCCAAATTTCGAGGCATGCAGCGTCACAACCTTGCTGCCATGCGCGCGGCACTCGTCCACGCAGGCTCGCAGCAGTTGATTCGCAAAGCCCCTCCCGCGCGCCTCGGGTGCCGTGTAGAAGTTCAGCAGGTAAGCCCGACCGGCCTCGACGTGCAGGTAATGCGGCGGAAAGTCGGCAAAGTGGATCCCGGCGCTGGCCAGCACGCGGCCATCCTCCTCCTCCAGCAGCAGGCCAACGTAGCGGCCATCGGCAAGCCGCTCACGCACCCACGGCTCAAAGGTCGCATCCATGGCATCCAGACTGGATTCCATGGCGAACTGGTTGTCGGTAAACATGCGATGGCGATGCGCCGTGATCAGCGGCGCGTCGTCCGCGGTGGCTTTGCGCAGGGTTGGCATAGACCAAGTTAAACCCTGAGATGCGCCGGCAAGGCTTCGCAAAGGTCGAGCGGCTACGATAGTGCGATGCCCGCTCCGCTCCCCGTGCTCCCCCTGAATCGTTCGCTGCTGCGTGCGGGTGAGCGCGTGTGCGTGGCGGTCTCGGGCGGTGCAGATTCGACGGCCCTGCTGCTCGCCTTGCATGAACAGGCGGCGGCGCTTGGCATCGGCCTCTCCGGCGCGCATCTGCACCACCGCATTCGGGGCGACGAAGCGGACGGCGACCTCTTGTTCCTCCGCGATCTCTGTCGGCGCCTTGACCTGCACCTGCACGTGGAGGGTGTCGACGTGCCCGCGCAGGCTGCCGCCGAACGCGAGACGCTGGAGGAGGCCGCGCGCAACGCTCGCCTGGCATTCTTCGATCGACTGCTCGCGGACGGCGCGGCCACCGCGATCGCAACCGCACACACGGAGGACGACCAGGCGGAAACCGTCATGATGAAGCTGCTGCGCGGCGCGTGGACCGAAGGCTTGGGAGGCATTGCGCCCGAACTTACGCGGGAGCGGGGCCGCTTGGTCCGTCCGCTGCTGTCTGCCACCCGGCAGCAGGTAGTGGCCTTCTTGCAGGCGCGCGGACAGGCGTGGCGAGAGGACAGCTCGAACCAGTCGCAGGCACACACGCGGAACCGAGTTCGCGCCACGCTGATGCCGCTGCTGCGCGAGTTCAACCCGTCGATCGGCGCCACGCTGGCCGTGACCGCACAGCTCGCGCGCGAGGAAGAGGCGCGGTGGCAGCCGGAGATCGCACGTCTGCTGACCCAGCTTGCGATGCCCGGCAAGCCTGTTCGCGGTGGTGGGCGGGCGGTTGGCACGGCACCGGGTGAGGAGTCGCTGGCGTTTGAGCTGGAACGGCTGCGTGCGCT
>CBAAAE010000112.1:0-9471 GCA_964658845.1 uncultured Novosphingobium sp.
CACCAGCCAGGTAAACCAAATCGGCAGCTTTCTGGGCCGTACGGCGGGGCCGGCGCAGGGCAACTACGCCGCTCAGGCATCCATTTACCAGCAATTGAACCAGCAGGCCGCCGTCATGGGCTACGCGGACGTCTACCGCATGCTGGCATGGCTCACCGCAGGTATGTTCTTCCTGGCTTTCCTGCTGAGCAAGCCGAAGGGCGGCGAAAAGGCTCCGGAAGGTGCCGCGCACTAGGTTCCCCAGGCAGTGGCTCGTAAGGCGCTTCCTATGCGTCAGGCCGCGTGCGTCCTGCACAAAGACATCAGCTGCGCTCTCATCACGTACAATCGTCTTCCCTTGGCTGAGCAAACGCAATTGCGTCTTCTCCGTCGAATGAGGGAGATGTATGGCCGAAGGCTGCACGGGATCTGCATGGGTACCACCACATTGACAAGGCGGCCGGAGCGGCCGATGACTGATCCCACCGCGCGTGCGTGCCGTCTCGTCAGCGCGTCGACTCTCCGCGGCCTGATCTGGCTTTGCGTGCTGCTGGGCGCGGCCTGCCTGCCGGCCCAGGAAAACCCATTGGACCGGGCGCATACACCCGCGAAATCCACTGCACCTACACCGCCGAAAGGCGACGTTATCACCGGTGAGGACGTTACCAGAAAGGGCACACTTCACCCCGGCGCTACGCTGCGCGTGGAAGCGAACCTGGTGCTGGTCCCCATGACCGTGACAGACAATGAAAATCGCCTGGTAACGGGCCTGGAACGCGAGAATTTCTATGTCTACGAGAACAACCTGCCGCAGACGATCCGCAGCTTTTCCACCGATGACGCACCCATCACCATCGGCGTCATCTTCGATTTGAGCGGCAGCATGAACAGCAAGTTTGCACGGGCGCGCCGCGCATTGAGCGAGTTCATGCGGACCAGCAATCCGGAAGACGAGTTCTTCGTGGTTGCCTTCAACGATCGCCCGAACATCGTGGTGGACTACACCAGCAATGTCGACGATGTGGATGCGCGGATGGTCATGCTGAAACCGCAGAACCGCACGGCGTTGATCGACGCCGTTTACCTGGGATTGAACAAGCTGAAGGATGCCAAGCACGAGCGCAAGGCGCTGCTCATCATCTCCGACGGCGGGGATAACCGTTCGCGCTATACCGAGGGCGAACTGCGCAAGGCGGTTCGTGAGAGCGATGTGCAGATTTACGCGATCGGCATCTTCGATACGACGGCGGCCACGGAAGAGGAAAAGAATGGACCGGCCCTGCTGACCGACATCGCCGAGCAGACCGGCGGGCGTCTCTTTCGCGTGACGGATGTGGCCGAACTTGGCGATATTGCAGCCCGCATCTCAGCTGAACTACGCAACGAGTACGTCGTCGGGTACAAGCCCACGGACCTGCGGCACGATGGGAACTGGCGTAAATTGAAGGTGAAGCTGAACCCGCCGCCGGGCCTGCCGCAGTTGTCCGTTCACAATCGTCAGGGTTACTATGCACCTTCGGATTAGCCGTCTCGCCGTTGCACTTTTCTTCGCCACATCTCTGGCTTTCTCCATGACGGCACGGGCCGGCGGACAACAGGCTGCTCCTGTCGTGCCTTCTCTCAGCGTCGACCGCGATCCTGTTCCCTCGCCCGACCCTGACACGGCTCCCACACCGGTTGCTGCTGACCCAAATGGAGGCCCGCAAACCGCCACCGGCAGCCAGGTCCAGCGCGCGGGTAGTACCTACACCCTCCGCACCGAAGTGGGTGAGGTGCGCCTAAACGCGAGCGTAATCGACAACAACGGACGCGTAGTGCAGACTCTGCCACGTGAATCCTTCCAGGTCTACGAAGATGGCGCGCCCCAGACCATCGCATCGTTCCGGCACGAGGATCTACCCGTCTCACTTGGCGTTCTAATCGACAGTTCCGGTTCGATGTACGACAAACGTGCCGCGGTGGGCAAGGCATCGCTCGACTTGATCCGTCTCTCCAATCCGCAGGACGAAGCATTCCTGGTGGATTTCTCCTGGGAAGCCTTCATCGACCAGGACTTTACCCGCGACATCCACAAACTGGAAGAGGGCCTGAGCTACGTCAAGGCGAGCGGCGGAACCGCCATCTACGACGCCGTCATCGCCTCGGCTGACTATCTTGCTCATAACGCCAAGCAGCCCAAGCAGGTGCTGCTGCTGATTACAGACGGCGACGACAACGCCTCGAGTTCCACCCTGGAAGAGACCATCCGGCGCGTGCAGGAACTGGATGGGCCTACCATCTACTGCGTCGGCCTGCTGTTCGGTCCGGAAGAAGACAAGCGCGAAAGCCGCCACGCAAGACGCGTCCTGGAGACACTCGCGGAACAGACCGGCGGGGTGGCGTACTTTCCGCGGCGTCTGGAGGACGTCGACAGCATCGCGCAGCAGGTTGCGGCTGACATCCGGCAGCAATACACCATTGCCTACACGTCGACCAAGCCGGCCCGGTTGGGCGGCTATCGAACCATCCACGTCGAGGCCCGCGAGAAGGGCTACAGCAAGCTGACCGTACGCACCCGCAGCGGCTACTTCCCCAAGGGGTCGGCTCCGGTCAACGGCGCACCGGCCGCAGGCTCCCGGCCATAGCCGATCGCCGTCCCCGGCTCGTTCGCGAGGCGCAGCCGGGTGGATGAAACCTCCGAGCCGCTACAATCGAACAGCCATCGTGACTCGCAAGCTCCTCATCCTCAGCCTCTTCGCCACCCTGACGGCCCACCCGCAACAGGCGGCAGTGCTGCTTGACGCTGCGCAAGGCGGATCCCAGACGGGGGCGCGCATCGCCGACCGGATCGAGGAAAAGCAGGTGACCCTGCAGGCTGCCGAGCGGCTTGGATCGCTGCTGCGTGCGCGCGGCTTTACCGTCGCGATGACGCGCGAGGGCGACGTCGACGTCACCAACGATGGGCGTGCCGCCCTGGCGAACGCTACCCATCCCATCGCCTGCATCCTGCTGCACGCCACCAGCGCGGGCCGTGGCGTACACCTGTACACCACGGCTCTGCACCAGCAAAACATAGGCACCGGCTCGGCCGTCCGGTGGGATGAGGCGCAGGCCGCGTACGCCGAGCGGTCGCGGGTCCTGGGGGAGGACCTGAAATCGGCCTTTCAGCGGTCGCGCATCGCTGCTTCCACGGGGCAGACATGGATGCGTCCGCTCGACAACATGCAGTGTCCTGCGGTCGCCGTGGAGATTGCGCCCATGAAGGATGGCACCGGTGCCGACGACACCACGTACCAGGGCCAGATCGCAAGCGCCGTTGCAAATACGCTGCTGCTGTGGCGAGGCAAAGTGCAGAGCCTCGCGCCTCCTGAATCCGCACCAGCTCCAGCTCCCGTGGCAAAGCCTGCCGTGCCGACCCCCGCGATCGATTCCGCGCCAAAGCCAGTGCCCCGTGCAACGCCCGCGCAGAAACCCGCGATGCCACCGCCGGATGCGGCCGTTCCAGCCAGGACGGAGCCGTGATTCCTCGCTATCAGCGCATCCTGTTCGCCATCCTGCTGGGCAGTTCCGTCTTCATGGCGATCTTCCTCGTGTACCTGCACCGGCGGAATTTTGCCGAGATCAAGAACGCCGATAACACGCCCATTGAAGCTCCGGTCTACTCCGCTGCTGAGGACGTGACGCTGATGCTGGCAAGCGATACCACCGGCAGCGTCAAGCCGGTAACCCGGTCCCTGGCGCTGCCGCAGCAGCCCGCCGTCCGCGCCCGAGCGCTGCTGGAGCACCTGCTGGCCGAGTACAGCCTGCCCCGCGCCCCGCATTCCACCGGCGGCGGTATCGCCGTGGATGATGTGTACCTGGTCCCATTGCCACTCGGCGCGGTGGCGGGCGCCGCACCAAACCCCGTCCCCGGCAACGACGGCGCAGACCCGCTCACACACGCGGCGGGCGGCGAACTCGCGATTGTGAACCTGCGTTCGGCCTGGGTTGAGGCACATCCCTCCGGCATCACGGCGGAGACGCTTACCATCCAATCCATCGTCGGCACGCTGCACGCCAACCTGGGTAACGTGACCTACGTGCGCTTCCTTGTCGATGGCAAGGCGCGCCCCACGCTGGCTGGCAACGTCGAACTGGATCGCACCTACGACGCCGCAGACACCGCGCCGGGCGTGCCGTGAGCGCGCCCGAGCACCCCGTCGAACGACCCGTCATCGGCGTTTTCGATTCCGGCTTCGGTGGCCTGACCGTCCTTCGAGAATTGTTGAAGCACTTGCCCGCGGCCGACTTCCTGTACCTGGGCGACACTGCGCACCTGCCTTACGGCTCGAAGTCGCAGGTGAGCGTTACTCGGTACACTGACGCTGCCATTCGCATGCTGGTGGAACGCGGCGCGGACCTGGTCGTGATCGCATGCAACACCGCATCGGCGCTGGCACTGCCGTCCCTTAAGGTAGATTCTCCCGTGCCGCTGGTCGGCGTCATTGGTCCTGGCGCCCAGGCGGCAGCCGACCTCATCCCTGCGGGCAGCACGGCGCTAGTGCTCGCTACGGAGGCAACCGTCGCCTCGCACGCCTACGCGCATGCCTGTGCCGAGGCCGGTCTGCACGCGGTCGAGAAAGCGTGCCCGCTGTTCGTCCCGCTGGTCGAGGAGGGTTGGACCGACGGCAGTATCACCGGCCAGATCGCGTCGGTGTACCTGCGCGAGGCCCTGAGTGCCTTTGCGCCCGGCGAGCTTCCGGCGGCCATCGTCCTGGGATGCACGCACTACCCGCTGCTGCGGCCTCTACTGGAGCGCATTGTTGCCTCCATCATGGGACAAGTGCCTATCGTCGACTCTGCGGAGGCCACGGCCAGACACGTGGCCCGGCTGCTGCCGTACGCGGCTGCCGGCAATGGTAATCTCCCGCAGATTAACTTTTTCGCGACAGATTCCGCGGCAAAGTTCCAGCGGCTTGGCCCTGCCTTTCTCGGGCGAGCGATCCAGCACGTCGCGCAAGTCGATCTAGACGACTAGGAAAACCAGCGGGACGGACTGATATCCTCATCCACGATACGTATGCCCTACCTTTTGAAATCTGAACCCGACAAGTACTCCTTCGACGACCTGGTCCGCGACGGCGAGACCGTGTGGGATGGCATTACGAACCCGCAGGCGTTGATGACTCTTCGCGGCATGAAGAAGGGCGAAAAATGCGTTATTTACCACTCGAATGTAGGCAAGGAAGCGGTCGGCCTCGCCAGCGTGGTGTCCGTTGACGCCACCGACCCGAAGAAACCCGCGGTACGGCTGAAAGCTGGCAAGCGCCTGAAGACCGCCAAGCCGCTCGCAGCCATGCGCGAGGCCGGCGTCTTCGAGGGCTCCATTCTGTTCCGCCAGTTCCGTCTGTCCGTCGTGCCGCTGACGGACGAACAGTACGACTGGCTGGTGGACGGCTGAGCTTCCCGCAACAAAGCAAGAAAGGAACACCATGATCGATCTCAAAGGCAAGACTGCCGTCGTCTTCGGCCTTGCAAATAAGCGCTCCATCGCCTGGGGCATCGCGCTGAAGCTGAATGAAGCCGGCGCGCGCGTTGCCGTCTGCTACCAAAACGAGCGTTTGAAGAGAGAAGCAGACGCGCTGCTGCCGGAGTTGAACGACGCGAAGAGCTTCCAGTGCGACGTCTCGGTAGACACCGATATCGAGCGGGTCTTTACCGAATTGCAGGAGACCTACGGCACCATCGACATGCTGGTGCACTCGGTTGCGTTTGCCCCCTCCGATGCCATGAAAAACAGCTTCCTCGAGACGAGGCGTGACGACTTCCGCATTGCGCTGGACGTGAGCGTGTACTCGCTGATTGCAGTGGCCAATGCGGCTGCACCGCTGATGCCGGCAGGCGGATCGATCCTGACGATGACGCACTACGGTTCAGAGAAAGTCTTCCCGAACTACAACGTCATGGGCGTCGCCAAGGCAGCACTGGAGGCGACCGTCCGCTACCTGGCCGCCGCGATGGGCGACCGCAACATCCGCGTCAACGCGGTCTCGGCAGGCGCCATCAAAACGCTTGCTGCGCGTGGCATTGGTGACCTGCAAAGCATGCTGGACCACGGCGCACAGCGGGCCCCACTGCACCGCAACGTGGAGACCGCCGAAGTCGGGAACACCGCTGCGTTCCTGCTGTCGCCCCTGGCAAGCGGCATCACCGGCGAAGTAACCTACGTCGATTGCGGTTACAACATCACCGGCATGTAGGCGCGAAAGGATACGAAGCATGACCGTAGCAGAGGTTCTGCTGCTGGACTTTGACATCGAGGCTGAGAGCACGCGGCAGGTGCTCGAACGCGTTCCCGTCGACAAGGCGGACTGGAAACCGCACGAGAAATCATTCACGCTGGGTCAGCTCGCCAGTCACGTTTCCACGCTGGCGACGTTCGGCCTGCTGATCCTGACCACGGAAGAAGTGGATATCGCGACGCTCAAGTTTCCGGTTCACAAACTTAACTCGACCGAGGAGTTGCTGAAGAACGCGGCCGGCTTCGCAGCGGAGATCCGAACCACGCTTGCTGCCATGAGCGATGAAGATCTGATGGCAACCTGGACCATGCGCTTCCGAGACCACGTGGTCACTGCCGGTCCGCGCGCAACCATGTATCGGACCCTGTTTTTCAATCACCTGATTCATCACCGGGGCCAGCTTAACGTCTACTTGCGCGAACTGGATATCAAGGTGCCGGGACTCTACGGACCTTCGGCTGACGAGCCATTCGCAGCCTTGAATTCAAACTGAACCGTCGCTTTAACAGTGTCGAAATAGCGTCCGGCTTAGAATCGGAAGACGATGAATCTGTACCTGATGAGACACGGGTCGGCGGGCACACGCCGCAGTAATCCCCTGCTGGACCTCCGTCGCCCCCTGGACAAAGCTGGAAAGCGTGACTGCCTGCTGCTCGGCAATACCCTTACGTCGATGAACGTCAGCTTTGACCTGGTGGTATCGAGTCCGCTGAAGCGGAGCCTGCAAACCGCTTCGCTTGTGGGTACAGAAACGGGCTACGAGCAGAAAATCCTGCTTTCGGACGCGCTTGCACCCTCCGCAAACTTCGCGCAGTTTGAAAAGCTGCTGGTGGAGTGCGCCGGCCATGAGTCCGTGCTGGTGGTGGGACATAGTCCGAACTTGACCCAGTTCCTGGGCCTGTTGATGCAGCCGGCGCAGGACACCAAGGCCAGCCGTCCGCCGGCCGCGGTTCGCCTGCGGAAAGGCAGCATCGCACGACTTAACTTTGAGCGGGGCGGGGCCACGCTGCAGTGGATGCTGGACCCGCGTGTGGTCCGGACGCTCTACGCAAGTTCCACGATCAGGTCACGCCGGAAGATCTCGCGGAAGTAAGCTGCTTCTTTTTTGAGGGACCAGCGCTCCAGCTCAGCGCCCCCGCGGGTGGGCTGCAGCTCAAGCAGCACCCGGCTGGGATACACGCGCACGGCCACCTGGACGACGTCGTTGGCACGGTTCTGGTTCAACGCGACGGCCAGCCGCAGAAGCACGATGGAACGGATCACGTTGCCCTGCTGCTCCACGGGGATGCTGCGGAGCGGGCGGTCCATCGGGTCTGGCCTGCTTTTGCCAAGATACCGCGCGATCGCGCTGACAGTGGTCCGCTCCGTCGGAGAAAAGCCGAAGATCTCCGAGTTTTCGATGATGTACTGCGTGTGCCGGTGATGACCCTGGTGGTTCATGAACTTGCCGACGTCGTTCATCATGGCCGCGGCAGCGAGCCATTCCCGGGACTGCGCAGGCATGCCGTGCACGCGCTCCATGGCGTCGAACAGCCGGGTGGCATGGTCGCGGATCGGTTCCACGCGCTTCAGGTCGATAGCATAGCGGCGGCAGACCTCAAGCACGCCGTTCCAGCGCTCCTCCTCGACCGCCTTGTGCACGGACGAGCGCTGATCGCTGTCCGAGAGCATCTGCGCCAGGATGCCGTCGCGCAGACCCAGCGGCGAGTAGCGGAAGCCTTTCAGTTGCAGCCGTTCCAGGATCTCCGCGTAGACGAACGCGCCGCCAATAATGATTTCGCTCCGTTTTGGACCAATACCGGGAACCAGCAGGCGATCGCTGTTCTTCATCTTGACCAGCCGCCGAGCCAGTGAACGAACGGCCGCGGTGTCAGTCTGAAGGACTGCGGCGGGAGTTCCTGCGCGGCGTACAGGAGCCGCCTTCTTCGCGGGGAGCGCCTTGGCTCGAGACTTTGCCGTAATCGCGGGCATCTGGCTGGCCTCAGCGATAGCGGCCGCAGCACCCGAGGTCGCAATCACCAGCGACACACCCGGCTTGCCCATCTTGCGTTCCAGCTTGCGCATTTCGCGATCGATGTAGCTGTGCAGTTGCCGTTGCTGATCCTCAGTGGGCGGGTCGCTATGCAGAAATTCCTGTTGCAGCCGGACGGAGCCAAGCGGCAGCGAGACCATCTCGCGGATCCGTCCGCCGTCCGACAGGGTGACCTCGCACGATCCACCACCAAGATCGATCAGGACACATTTGCCGCGCGCTCCCGGTTCATGCGTGACCACGCCCAGGTGAATCAGGCGGCCTTCTTCCAGGCCTGAGATCACCTCCACGGTCCAACCCGTGGCAGATTTTACCCATGCGATGAAGGCGGCGGCATTGCGCGCGTCCCGCATGGCCGAGGTGGCGACCACGCGCACGCGATCCACGACCTGCGCCTGCACTGCCTTCTGAAAACGCTTCAGGGCGCGGATGGTGTTGGCCATGGCATCGGGGGAAATCTCGCCGGTCTGGAAGACGCTATCGCCCAACCGCACCACTTCGCGGTCTTCATGCAGTACTTTCAGCTTGTGCTGCTGCACCGACGCAATGGCGAGCCGGCAGGAATTTGATCCAATGTCGATCGCGGCAAAGGTAGGCATTCCATCTCCTGAAGTCGGCTCGTCTCGGTGGGTCCAGTCCCTGCAACCTTCTGCACTTTACATGACTGTGCACTGACAGCGGGGTACGCTACCGAACCTTGCACGGAAACCTTTGCCTGCGCGCCGTGTCTCAATGGACTAAGGTCATAGAAGCAAGGCAAAGCCGCAGATTCGCAGGAACGGAGCAATCACGCAGCATGGTCGAGGAGGAGGGCGCCGTTCGCAAGCATCTGGCGGTCCTGATTTCCTTGTGGATCATCGTCTATGCCATGGCGCTGTTCGCTCCGCCGCTGCTGGACGATGCGGATGCCACCCACGCCAATGCTGCTCGTAACATCCTGCTGACGGGTGACTTCGTCACGTTGCGCGTGGATGGCGTGCGCTATCTGGAGAAGGCTCCGCTGCCCTACTGGCTTGCCGCTGCGTCCTTTCGCATCTTTGGCGTAAACACCTTCGCAGTGCATCTGCCGCAGGCGCTGGCGGTGCTGGCGCTGGCTTTGCTCGCTTACGTCTGGGCGATGCGTGGGTGGGGATTGCGCGCGGGCTTCTACGCGGGGCTCACCATTCTGACTGCCGCCGGCGTCTTCCTGTTCACCCGGAT
>CBAAAE010000113.1:0-9373 GCA_964658845.1 uncultured Novosphingobium sp.
ATCCCTCCACGTTGCGGGTGACCGCAAAAGTGCCCGTGGGCAACGACCCGCATGAGGTGATTGCTTCAACTGACGGATCGACCGCGTATGTATCGAATTACGGTTTTGGCGCATATAACACCCTGGCCGTCGTAGACCTGGTAAATCAAAAAGCGCTGCCCTCGATTGATCTCGGCCCGCTGCACGGTCCGCACGGACTCGCCTTTGTCGGCGGCAAGCCCTGGTTCACGGTTGAGACTGCGAAGGCCATCGCCCGCTACGACCCTGGCACGCACCAGATCGACCTCATTCTCGGCACAGGGCAAAATCGGATCCATATGATTCACGTCTCCCAGGACGGTCAGCGGATTGTCACCACGAACGTCAACTCCGGTACCGTGAGCATCATGGAGCAGGAGCCCGTGCGCATGCCCGGCCCACCTCCGGGCATGCAGCCGCCCTCGGCTGGCGCTAACATGCCGCCTCCTGGACCGCCGCCCGGGCCTCCCATGCCTCGCACCGATTGGAATCAAACAGTCATTCGCGTAGGCAATGGTTCCGAGGGTTTCGACATCTCTCCGGATAGCAAGGAGGTATGGGTCGCAAACGCGCAGGATGGCACAATCTCAGTCATAGATCTTAGCCAGAAAAAAGTCATTCAGACGATCGCGGCCAATGCTCCCGGTGCAAACCGGCTCAAGTTCACGCCGGATGGAAAGCAGGCCCTGATTTCAAGTGGACCGAACCTGGTCGTGCTCGATGCGAGCACCCGTAAAGAGATCAAGCGGATCGCTGTCGGGCATGGTTCCGCAGGCATCCTGGTCCAGCCCGATGGTGCCCGCGCGTTCGTGTCCTGTGGCCCGGATAACTATGTCGCTGTGATCGATCTTACGAAGCTTGAAGTTACTGGACACATTCAAGCCGGTACAGAACCTGATGGTCTTGCATGGGCGGTTCGTCCCTAACCTACTTAAGTGATTTCAATATCAACAACGACCTTGCCCAGCGCGCCAGACCCAACCAGTGCGTAAGCAGCGGCTATCTCTGAACCGTCAAATCGTTGCTCGTTCACCAGCGGCGTTAATTTGCCCGCATCGACCAACTTCGTGGCTTCGCGCAGGATCTCGCCGTGATGAGCTCCCCCGCGGCCTGTCAACAAGGGCATAAGTGTAAAGACACCCGAGTACGTTGCGCCGCGAAACGACAGCGGTGCCAGGGTATGCGTGCCCCATCCCAGGCAACTCACCACATGGCCTGTGTACCGCCTCACCGCAGTGAAGGATGCGTCGAGGGTCGCGCCTCCCACGGTGTCGTAAATAATGTCGAAACCTTCGCCCCCGGTGTGTAAGTCGACATACTCATCAGCACTTATGGCTTGATAGTTAATCGGCACTCCGCCGAGCCGCTCTACAATCTCGTGCTTCTCAGGCGAGACGGTCGCAAACACCTCCGCGCCGAAAGCCCTGGCGATCTGTAGAACAACGTGACCTACTCCACCGGCACCGGCGTGCACCAACACCTTCTGTCCTGCATGCACCTTCGCGCGATCGACCATACCCTCCCACGCGGTAATGGTCGCGAGAGGCAGGGCTGCGGCTTGCCGCATGGACAGCACTTTCGGTTTAGGCGCAAGCAGGTCTGCGTGCACACACACGAACTCTGCCAGCGTGCCCTGCCGGCCACCGACGCCGCCCACCATGCCATATACCTCGTCTCCCGGCCGGAACGCCGTAACACCTGGCCCGACCTCCTCGACAACACCTGACATGTCCAGGCCCAGGATCGCAGGCAGTGGCTGCTTCGCATGTCCTGCTTCGCCTGAACGGATTTTCAGATCGAGAGGATTGACGCCGCTCGCATGAACACGCACCAGCACCTCGCCGCCGCCCGGTTGAGGACGAGGAAGATCGATGGGACGAAACGGTCCATTCGGTTGTTCGACGACATACGCGCGCATCCGTTCTCCTGATGGAAATAAAGTCACTCAGCGCCCCGCCGGAACTACCGATCCATCGCGGTCATACTTTTTCTGTGGTCCCTGCATGAAGGAACTGACGTGTCGCCAAAGCGATTTCCTGAACGTGCGTCTCTAACGCGAAATGGCCGGTATCCAACAGGCGCACGGTTGCGTTGGGATTGTCGCGCGGAAACGCCTCGGCACCTGCAGGGATGAAGAAGGGATCGAACCTGCCCCAGATGGCAAGCAGAGGCGGCTTCGACTTACGAAAATATGCCTGGAATTCCGGATAGAGTCTCACGTTATTCGCATAATCGAGAAACAGGTCCAGTTGAATCTCCATGTTACCGGGGCGCGCGATCATGGCGGCGTCAAGCGTGTATCCCGCAGGATCGATTCTCTCCGGGTGCGGCACGCCATCGGTGTATTGGGACCGCAGCCCCGCGGGATTGAGCGCTTGCCGCAGGGTCTCCCGGTTCTCTGCCGAGGGCTGCTTCCAGTAGCGCTGGATGGGCGCCCACGCATCGCCGAGTCCCTCTTCATACGCATTTCCGTTCTGCGAAATGATGCTGGTAATCCGCTCCGGCCTCGTCATCGCCAGTCGGAAACCGGTAGGCGCTCCGTAGTCAAAGACATAGAGCGCGTACCTCTTCAAACCGAGCGCATCCGTGAACGCCAGCATCGTTTGTGCGAGCGCGTCGAAGGTGTACTTGTAATGCCGCTCCGCGGGGACATCGGTAAAGCCAAACCCTGGCAGATCCGGCGCGATGACATGGTACCGGTCGGCCAGTCGAGGGATGAATTCGCGATATTGAAAGGACGACGTTGGAAACCCGTGTAATAGCAGCACAAGCGGCGCACCTGGATCGCCGGCTTCGCGGTAAAAGACACTCACGCCGTCAGCCTGCACGCGATGCATGGTGGTCAAAGGAATGTTTGGCGCGCCATCATTGCGCTGCTCTTCAGCGGAGGCAGCGGTCGAACTAACGGCCACAGCGACGGCGCTTTGCGAAAGAAAAACTCTTCGGGTCATTTGGCGCTCCACGTCCCTTCGGGACCAACTACAGTTAGCGGCACCTTACCTTCCGCATCATAAGCCTATTTGTAAGTAGCAGTATGAACCGACGTCCGAGCGAAGAAGGCAAGTCGTCGGCACTCCTGGAGGAGACGCGTACAAAATTGCACGAAGTTGAAGGATAGGCACTACTTACATGAAAGGGATCACCATGGGTAGTAAGTCATCTGCTCTGCAGCTCACTAGAGCATCTATTACAAAGTTGAGTGAGAAACTTACAGGTCTGAGTTCCTCGTCATTGTTTTTCACTTGGCTGTTGCGGGCAAGGCCGAGCGAAGGTAAAGTCGTTGCCGGAGTTGGAGGTGCACATGAAAGGTTCTGTTCCTGCGAATACAGCCTCTGCAGTTTCAGCCTCAGCACTGATCGACGAGCGCATCAGGAAACTCGCGGACTGGCGCGGGCAGACGCTCGCACACGTGCGCGCCATCGTGCGTGCGGCGGACCCTGATGTCGTCGAAGAGTGGAAGTGGATGGGCACTCCCGTCTGGTCGCACGGCGGCATCATCTGCACGGGGGAAACGTACAAAGCGGTTGTCAAGTTGACCTTCGCCAAAGGCGCCGCGCTGGAGGACCCGTCCGGTCTCTTCAACTCCAGCCTTGACGGCAATGTCCGGCGCGCCATCGATATTCGTGAAGGCGAAGAGATTGACGAGGCAGCATTGAAGCAGCTCATTCAAGCCGCCGCCGCCTTGAATCTCGAGCACAAACCAAAGCCCCGTGCACCGCGCAGCAAGCAGGCCACTGCCCGATCCTAAGAGCTACGACCAAAGCAGACGAAACCAGCCACCGCAAAGGATGAGAGCGTCGTGGTAAGGTGGGCTTCGCGCGGGTGTCGACTCCGCCGAGGTGATGTTATGCCGGAGTACATCCTTGCCCTGGACCAGGGCACGACCAGTTCGCGGGCCATCCTGTTCGACCGCGCCGGCAACGTAGCGGGCACCGCCCAGCATGAGTTCACGCAGATCTTTCCGGCAGGCGAGCAGGGATGGGTCGAGCACGATCCGTTCGACATCCTGACCAGCCAGATGTCCGCTGCGGTGGAGGTGCTGGGCCGCACCGGCGTGCGTCCGCGCGATGTCGCGGCGCTCGGCATTACCAACCAGCGCGAGACGGCTATCGTGTGGGATCGCGCCACCGGCAGGCCCGTCTACAACGCCATCGTGTGGCAGGACCGACGCACCGCAGCGATGTGCGCTGAGCTGACCGCGAGCGGCGCGGAAGACGAGGTGCGGCGGCGCACCGGCCTACGACTCGATCCGTATTTTTCCGGTACCAAGGTCGCGTGGATTCTCGATCATGTGGACGGCGCGCGAGCGCGTGCCGAACGTGGCGAGCTCGCCTTTGGCACGGTCGATAGCTGGCTGCTGTGGAACCTGACCAGCGGCAAGCGACACGTGACCGACCGCACCAACGCGTCGCGCACGCTGCTGTACAACATCGTCGAAGACCGCTGGGACGACGAGCTGCTGCGCCTGCTCCGGGTGCCCCGCTCGATGATGCCTGAGGTGGTGTGGTCGAGCGAAACACTCGGCCCAGTGAGTACTACGCTGGGCCTTGAAGGCGTGGAGATTGCAGGCATCGCAGGCGACCAGCAGTCCGCGCTCTTCGGCCAGATGTGCGTCGAGCCGGGCGACGCCAAGAACACCTACGGCACCGGCTGCTTCCTGCTCCAGCACATCGGCGGCGACTTCCGCCAAAGCAACAATCGCCTGCTCACCACGCTTGCCTGCTCGGTCGAACGCAAGCCCGCGTACGCGCTCGAAGGCTCGGTCTTCATCGGCGGAGCGGTGGTGCAGTGGCTGCGCGATGGTCTCGGCATCATCAGCCATAGCTCTGAAGTGGAGGCGCTTGCGAGCACCGTGCCGGACAACGGCGGCGTCCTGTTCGTGCCCGCCTTCACGGGCCTGGGCGCGCCGCACTGGGACCCCTACGCCGCCGGCATGATCGTCGGCATCGGACGCGGCACCACCAGGGCGCACATCGCACGCGCCGCGCTCGAGAGCATCGCGCTGCAGGTGACCGACCTGATGCGCGCCATGAACGCGGACACGCCCGCTCCCCTCCGCGAGCTGCGCGTCGATGGCGGAGCCGCCGCGAATGACATGCTGATGCAGTTCCAGGCTGACTTACTTGGCGTGCCGGTGCACAGGCCCGCATGCCTCGAAACGACGGCGATGGGCGCGGCTTTTCTGGCAGGTCTTGCTGTCGGCTTCTGGCCTGACATCGACGGGATCAAGCGCGCGCAGACGGGTGGCAAAGTCTTTCAACCAGAGACGGAATACTCAACGCTGTACGGGCGCTGGCAGGATGCACTAACCCGCTCCAAAGGCTGGAACGCCCCACAATAGCCATCGACATAAAGGATCCTCCTGATGCGGCAAAGGGTCTGCCGTAATCCCGTTGCCGCTCTTCGTTCGGAGCGTTCACAAAGTCCACTGTTCAAGGGAGATCGCACTCAGTTCCTCGTAGTCTCGGGTTGTGGGTAGGTCGTGCCTGACACTACATCAGAAAGTGACACTTGACTCCAATCGAATGATGCCACTTCTCTGACCTTTCGACCGAGATACTCTGAATGACAGTACATTCCGGCAATCGGTTCGTATCTTAAGTATCTGTCCGCCAGAGAAGAAAATCTTCCAACTATAGGATTGGACATGCCTGCTTCAATGCACTCAAACCCAAGTGCAGCCGAGAACAGTACTCTCAATCCCATATCACTGAATTGAAAAAAGTTCCACGGACGCTCGTGTGCCCTGTAAGAAAAATGTGTCTCGACAAATACAATTCCGCCGACTTTCAGCATTTTTGCTATTTCCACAGCAGCGAGCCAGGGCATGGCAAAGTGCTCGAAACATGCGCTGGAATAGATGATGTCAAAACGCTCATCTTCTCTGAAGTACGAGGACAGCTGATGCACATCGCCTACAACGTCGACGTTCTTACCCGGATAGATATCAAAACCAACATAGCAACCTTTTGACATCCGCTGACGCGCTTCAGACTCGCCCGTAACCTCTCTACTTCCGATCTCAAGGATTCGCAATCCCTCCTGGTTTCCTGCTGAATAGATCAGTTCCTGCCACTTGGAATGGCTTATGGTTTGTGACATCGGTACATCAGCCCTTAGGAAGCTTCGGTCAAAGCGAGATCCAGGCCTCGCTGCCAGGCGGTACAAGCCGCGTGCAAACGTTTTTAGCTTTTTGTTCATGCGAAGATTATCTCAGGATGGAGGATAGTTCTCGCCTTCTTGGTTCCGAAGACTCGCGTTATACAACTTCAAAAGGGGAGTGCAAACCAATGAAGCGCGAAGCCATGATCGAAGCCGTCCGCGCCCAGGGCACAACGCCTTGGGACATCGTAGTCATAGGCGGCGGCGCGACCGGCGCAGGTGTCGCAGTGGACGCTGCCACGCGCGGCTACAAGACGCTGCTTGTCGAGCGTGAGGATTTTGGCAAGGGCACGTCCAGCCGCTCGACCAAGCTGGTTCACGGCGGCGTGCGCTACCTCGAACAGGGCAACGTCTCGCTGGTGATGGAGGCGCTGAAGGAGCGCGGCCTGCTGCGCCAGAATGCTCCGCACCTGGTCCACGATATGCCGTTCGTCGTCCCGAATTATTCCTGGTGGGAGGCCCCGTTTTACGGCATCGGCATGAAAATCTACGACCTGCTGGCGGTAAAGTACAGCTTTGGCCGGTCGCGCATCCTATCGCGTGAAGAGACGCTGGAGCGGCTGCCCACCATCGCGCAGGAGGGCCTACGTGGCGGCGTCGTTTACCACGATGGCCAGTTCGACGACACCCGCCTGCTGACCCACCTCGTGATGACCGCCGCCGACCATGGCGCGACCGTCCTGAACTACTGCGGAGCCATCGAACTCGAGCGCGACGCGGACGGTTTCCTCAATGGTGTGCTGCTTGAAGACCGTGAGAGCGGCGAGCGCATCCGCGTCAACGCGAAGTGCGTCGTGAACGCCACCGGCATCTTCACGGACGAGGTTCGCCGCATGGCGGAGCCGGGCGCTGAGGCCATGGTCTCGCCCTCGCAGGGCATCCACCTCGTGCTTGAGCAGAGCTTTCTGCGCGCGCAGACCGCCATCATGGTGCCGCGCACCAGCGATGGCCGCGTGCTGTTCGCGATTCCATGGCACGGGCACACCGTCGTCGGCACCACGGATACGCCGATCGACGCGCCCAGCTACGAGCCGCGACCGCTGGAGGAGGAGATTGCCTTCGTCCTCGAGACGGCGGGCGAGTACCTCAGCCGCAAGCCCACCCGCAACGACATTCTCTCGATCTACGTGGGCATCCGCCCGCTGGTGAAGGCTGCCGGCAGCGACTCGTCCAAGACCAGCGCGCTCTCGCGCGACCATACCATCCACATCGACGGCAGCGGCCTGTTAACCATCGTTGGCGGCAAGTGGACCACCTATCGCCACATGGCCGAGGACACCGTGAATCACGCCGCCACGCTGGGCCGGTTGCCCGATGCGCCCTGCGCCACCGCCGACCTGCACGTACACGGGTGGACCGACGACACCGGCCTTGGCGATCTGGAAGTCTACGGCGCGGATGCGGCAGCGATTCGCGCCCTCGCGGGGACGTCTCCGGAGTTGGCCGAGCGCCTGCACCCCGCCCTGCCATACCTCGCGGCGGAGATCGTATGGGCCGCTCGCGAGGAGATGTCCCGCTCGCTGGACGACGCGCTGGCACGCCGCACGCGGGCGCTGCTGCTGAACGCGCGCGCCGCCATCGAAATTGCTCCACGCGTCGCCGCGCTGCTGGCAAGGGAGATGGGCCACGACGAGGCCTGGCAGACCGCACAGGTGAAATCGTTCACAACATTGGCACGGCAGTACCTCCCGCAGTAGATTGGGTCCGCGCCGCAAACCGCAAGGAGCGCGTCGCGAGGAGAAAACTGATGGTGCGCGGGCCGCTGCTGGGCGAGTTCATGGGAACCTTTGTGCTGATGCTGCTGGGCAACGGCGTGTGCGCGGCCGTCACGCTGAAGCGCAGCAAGGCTGAGGGCGCAGGCTGGATGGTCGTCGCCGCGGGCTGGGCCTTTGCCGTGCTGTGCGGCATCTTCGTGGCGCAGCTCTTCGGCTCTGCCGACGCGCACCTGAACCCGGCCTTCACGCTCGCCTTCGCCATCAAGGGCCGCGACTTCAGCCACCTGCTGCCCTTCGCCGCGGTGCAGCTTGCAGGCGCCTTCCTGGGTGCCGCGGTCACGTGGCTGTTCTACCTGCCACACTGGGCGCTGACAGAAAATGCAGGGTCCAAGCTCGGCGTCTTCGCCACCAGTCCCGCCGTCCGCAACTACCCGCACAACCTGTTCTGCGAAGTGATGGCGACCTTCGTCCTTGTGATCGTGGCGGGCGGCATGAGCTCAAAGCTCGTGCTGACCACCGGTGCAGCCGCCGGCCTTAGTCCGCTGCTGGTCAGCTTCCTGATCTGGAGCGTCGGCCTCTCGCTCGGATCGACGACGGGCTATGCCATTAATCCCGTGCGCGACTTTGGACCGCGGCTAGCGCATGCCCTGCTGCCCATCGCGGGCAAGGGTGACAGCGACTGGGCCTACGCCTGGGTGCCGGTTGCCGGGCCGTTCCTTGGAGCTGGCCTCGCCGGTTATATTCTTCTGCTGCTGCGCGCATAGCTGCACTAACCGTTTTTCAGGAGTAAGTCATCATGCAGACCAACCTCTCTCGCCGGACCTTTCTGGCTGCCGCCGGCTCGACCGCGGCAGCCCTTGCAATACCCAGCGCTTTCGCCGCGCCAAAGCTGCCCGGCGTGCGCTACGGCTACGCTGCCATCACCTGGGCGAATGCCGAACGGCAGGCGATCGACGACATTGCCGCCGCCGGATTTGCCGGCGTACAGTTTCGAGCGAACGCTGTTACCGACTTCAAACCGGACGAGCTGAAATCCCTCCTGGCCGACCACAAGCTGACCTTTGTTGCGCTCTCCAGCGGCCAGGTCTCGCTTGAAAAGCCGGCCGCGCCGCAGATGGAACTGCACGTAAACAACGCGGTCTTCGCCAAGGCCGCAGGCGCGGAATACCTGCAGATTCTCGATGAACTGAAGGGCCATCCGCGCTCCGCCACACCCGAGCAGTGTAAGCAACTGGGCGCGATGCTGACCGAGCTAGGCAAGCGTACCGCCGACGTCGGCATGCCGCTCGGCTACCACAACCACCTGAACACGCTGAGCGAAATGCCCGACAACCTGGAACGCATCCTCGACGCGGCCGACCCGAAGTACGTCAAGCTCGAGCTGGACACGGCACACCTCGGCGCGGGCGGCGGCGACAACTCCGCGTTCCTGCGCAAGTACCGCGACCGCCTGCTGTTCCTGCACCTGAAAGACTTCA
>CBAAAE010000114.1:0-2189 GCA_964658845.1 uncultured Novosphingobium sp.
CTCTCTCCCCGGTCGTTACCCTGGCGGTTCAGCGTGCTGGGATCATGAATCTGGAGAAAGAACTCAAGAATGCTGCGGAAGCTGATCTTCTCCGGATCGAAGACGACTTCAACGGCCTCGGCGTGCGAGCCGTGATTCCGGTAGGTGGCATTCGCGTTCGTGCCGCCGCTGTAGCCAACCCGCGTTGAAATCACCCCCGGGTACTCACGCAACAACTCCTGCATGCCCCAAAAACATCCACCCGCCAATATCGCCGTCTCAGTCGCCATGTTCACCTGCCTCGTCTGATTGGATGCAGCGACGAGTCGCCGGGAGCTAGACCTTATGCACGTGCAGGTGCCCCTGCTTGGCGTAACGCCGTAGCGGCGTGTCATGCGTTACGAGAGTGTAACCACCTTCACGGGCGGTCGCCGCCAGGATGCGGTCCGCGGGGTCGCCATGGATGTCGCCGGGCAGCCGATTGGCGGCAATCAGCACGGCGGTTGTCAGATTCAGCAGTTTCAGACCACCATCGCTGCAGCTTGTCTCCAGCCATTCCTCAACGCTGCCTAAAAGGTGAAGCTTGCCCGAACCCTGCTTCTGCGCAGCCTCCCAAGCGGAGATGGCGGAAAGGTACAGCAAACCTTCGCGCTGCCATCCAGTGAGCCGCTCGCGGTCTGCCAGTCCAAGAGCAGGATCGTCAAAGATCAGCCAGTACCAGACGTGTGTGTCCAGCAGGTAGCCGTTCACTTCTTCCTGGGGTCAGGCATGCCCCAAGCCTCAAAGTCCGGACCGACGATGTCGCCAAGAACCTTTCCCTGTCCCCGCATGCGGCCCCACAGCGGCACAAACTCCTTTGGCTTCTCGGGCTCAGGCGGTACCAGACGAGCGACTACCTTGCCGCGCTTGGTGATGGTGATGCTCTCACCGCGCTCTGCCGCGTCAAGAAGCTGCAGGCAGGTCGCTTTGAATTTGCCAGCAGGAATTGTTTGTTCGATCGTCGCCGTTTTCATGACCATAGTCTATGACCATGGTCATCTCACTTGCAAGCGCATTGGAGATCAGGTGGGATAAAGCTCTCCCATCCCTTTGACTCCGCCACTTCCAGGATCAGGCGATTGCGCTTCTTCAAGAAGCCAGTCAGATAGCTGCGGAGCACAAGCCGGTCCAGCGCTGCGCCAAGTACTCCCATAGGAGAGGCGAAGGTAAGCTCGTCTGTCATCAAGGTGCCGCTCTCTTCAGATACGAAGCGGTGGAGATGAACAAAGGACTTGAATGCTCCCCTGGTCATGGTGTCTTCAAACAGATCGGGCGCTGCGTACCGCGTGATCTCGACGGAGTGAGTCAGCATCAGGCCAAAGTGCCTCGCCTGCCACGTCACGTGATCTCCCAGACGCATCAATCCGTGTGTCACCCCTGCGACCGCACGCTCGTTCGTCTGCTGCGTACTTTCTGTGTGCAGATCCACGTTGAGCGACAAGAGAAAGACGCGCATTGCCGGTGCAGCAATGCGCGTCGTGAGATGAATGGTCTGCATCTGGCTTAGAGCTCCGTGCTCTTGCTCGCCAGCAGTGCCTTTGCTCTTTCGATGAACTCGGCGAGCGGGACGGAACCTTCGTCGCCCTTGCCTCGGGCGCGGACGCTGACTGCGCCGGCTTCGGCTTCCTTGTCGCCCATGATGAGAAGGAACGGTACCTTTTGCAGACCGAATTCGCGGATTTTTGCGTTCATCTTTTCGTTGCGTGCATCGAGTTCTACCCGCAGGCCGATCGCTTCCAGTTCCGCCTTCACCTTTGCAGCGTACTCAAGATGTTTTTCGCTGATGGGTACCAGGCCGATCTGGACCGGTGCGAGCCACAGCGGAAAGGCACCGGCGTAATGTTCGATCAGCACACCGAAGAAGCGTTCCACGGAGCCGAACAGCGCGCGATGCACCATGACGGGCTGGTGCTTTTCGCCATCTTCGCCGGTGTACTCGAGTTCAAAGCGCGCGGGCAGGTTGAAGTCGAACTGCACCGTGGATAGCTGCCACAAGCGGCCCAGAACATCGACCAGTTTCACGTCGATCTTCGGTCCGTAGAACGCGGCTTCGCCGGAGATTTCCTTGTACGGAATCCCCTTGCGGTCCAGTGCGGTCTTCAGGCCGTTCACAGCGCGGTTCCAGTCTTCGGGCGCGCCGACATAGTTCTTGGCGTCGCCCGGATCCCAGG
>CBAAAE010000114.1:2199-3697 GCA_964658845.1 uncultured Novosphingobium sp.
GAACTCCTGAAATCCAAAGGTGTGCAGCACTTCCTCGGCGAACTCGACGCACGCCACGACCTCGTCTTCGATCTGATCATTCGTGCAGAAGATGTGCGCATCGTCCTGCGTAAATCCGCGTACACGCAGCAGGCCGTGCATGGTGCCGCTGCGTTCATAGCGATACACATTGCCAAGCTCCGCGTAACGAACGGGTAGGTCGCGGTAGCTCTTGGGACTGTTCTTGTAGATCAGGATGTGGCCGGGGCAGTTCATCGGCTTGAGCCGGTACTCAGCGTCGTCCAGTTCCATGGGCGCGTACATGTTCTCGCCGTAGAAGCCCTCGTGACCACTGATTTTCCATAGCTCACGCTTCATCACGTGCGGCGTTGCCACCAGTTCGTAGCCGCGCCGCAGGCACTCGTTGCGCATCCAATCTTCCATGGTCTTGCGGATGATGGCGCCCTTGGGGTGCCAGAAGATCAGGCCCGATCCGGCGAGCTCCTGGATGGAAAACAGGTCGAGCTGCTTGCCCAGCACGCGGTGATCGCGCGCCTTAATTTCTTCCAGTTGCTTGAAGTGTGCGTCGAGATCTTTCTTCTGGTAGAAGGCCGTGCCGTAAATGCGCTGCAGTTGCGGGTTCTTCTCGTCGGCAAGCCAGTACGCACCGGCGATGCTCATCACCTTGAAGGCGCGAATGCGGCCGGTGCTGGGCACGTGGGGTCCGCGGCAGAAGTCGAGGAAGTCGCCGTTGCGATAGAACGAGACACTATCGCCCGGCTTCGTGAACTTCTCGATGAAGTGGACCTTCATGAAGTCGCCCTGCTCCGCGTAGCCGCGCAGCGCCTCTTCGTGCGAGATGTACTCGCGACGGAAGGGTTCGTTGCGTGTCACGACCTCGGCCATCTTCATTTCGATGGCGATCAGATCGTCGGGCGTGAAGGTCTTTTCGTACAGGATGTCGTAGAAAAAGCCGCTGTCGGTGGCAGGCCCGTGGCCGAGCTTTACACCCGGGTACAGTTCCGTGATGGCCGTGGCCATCACGTGTGCAGCACTGTGGCGCACCACGCGCAGGGCGTCCGGATCGCTCTCCTTCAGCAGCCAGAGGGAGACGTCTTCGTTCAGCGGCTCGGCCAGGTCCACGATGCGTTCGGCGGTGGCGGCTTCGGCGTACATGCTCTCTTCGGTTTGCGCACCGCGATGTGCGTCGTCGGTCTGCTGCTCGGCGCCGTCGGTGGTCGCTTCGCCGCCGGTCGTGCGAATCTTCGCCACAACAACGGCTTCGGCCAACCGCGGCGAGATACCGTGCGCAATGGCAAACGGCGTGGTGCCGACAGGCACTTCGCGCACGCTGCCGTCAGGGAGGGTGACTTTGATCACGGTGGAAGACATCGTGGTGGAAGAGAAGGATTCGCTCACACCTAACAGGATACTGTGCTGCCCGATCCAAGGCGGCACTTTTCAAGCGCGCGCAGGGCGCTGTATGCTGGCGAACCATGACCACTCGCCGCGATCTCTG
>CBAAAE010000114.1:3797-9324 GCA_964658845.1 uncultured Novosphingobium sp.
GGAGACATCTGCTACGCGGCAAGCATGCAACTGCACGGCATCCGCAACGTAGGCACGGTGCCGGCGAAGTACTTCGTCATGGCGGTAGGTCCCAACCTGAAAGGCTGATCGCGCCCCGGTAAGACCATTGACGAAGCTCGCCTCGAGCACAAAGCCGTCTTCATGCGCCACTTCCACCCGAAAGTTGTAGGAGCCTTCCCCGCTGGTGGGATGGACGGATCAGCGCGGGTGACCGATCTTCAGTGCAGGCAGTTCTGGACACCTCCTCCCCCAGGGCTCCATTTTCACCGAGGTGAAGAATGGTGTTGAACAGGTCTTTGTTGCCAGCAGAGGAGTGCGACGTGCCGCGCGACGTACGCGGTCGCGGACTCCTGCAGTTTTCCGTTTCATCTGTCTTCAGGGGGTCGGTATGATCATCGCCTGCCTGCCCTCGAAGACCACTTTTGACGTGCGGTGTCCGATCTGCGGCCGCGGCTTCCTGTTTCTGACGGACCCCACTGAGGTCTCGGGTACTGCCGCGATGCGGCGGTCCGCGAGTGCCGCCCTCGCCGCCCAGCACAACCGCCTGAAAGCGCGGTCGGATCGTCGCGGACGCTCAGATCGGCGCGCCGGCCTGCCGGATACCCGCACCGACACGGTGGAGCGTCGCAAACCTTTGTCCGATCGGCGCGTGAGTGAGAACAGTCGCCGCGCCGTCCAGCAGGAGAGCCTGGCGACGGACCAGGAACGCCGCACCGCTGCTCCCACCTTTCGCCGCGGCAGTGGCGCCGCGCATCCTCAGGATATTTTCTACCTGCAGGGCTGGGACGGTGACGCGGACCCCAAGGCCGGCGTGTGGGCAGACGGCGCGCTGCTGCAGCAGGAGGGCACACCCTGTTAGGTCGCTCCCAGCCGTGAGATATAGCCGAATCCTTCGATGTGGAAAGATCATCCAGATAGCTGCAAGTCCAACATCAAGGAGTATCTATGGCCTCAATTCTAAAAATCGACGTCAGCCCGCGCGGCGACGCTTCGTATTCCCGTCAGCTTGGTAAAACGTTCCTGGAAAACTGGCAGGCGACACACGCAGACGGCACTGTCGCCACGCGTGACCTGTCGAAGCAGCAGCCCACCTATGTCGACATTCAGTGGATCGGCGGAGCCTTCTCTCCCCCGGAAAAGCTCACGGAGGAGCACAAGGCGGCGCTCAAGCTCTCCAATGAGATCATCGCCGAGGTGCAGGCAGCGGACACTGTTCTGATCACCACGCCGATGTACAACTTCCAGATTCCGGCCGTGCTGAAGGCCTGGATCGATCATCTTGTGCGCGTGGGCATCACCGTGAATTACACCGACAAAGGACCAGTGGGGGCGCTCACAGGCAAGAAAGTGATCCTGATCGTTGCCAGCGCTGGCGCATACGAAAAGGGCTCGCCATCAGAGAATTACGACATGCTGACGCCTTACCTGAAGCACATCCTGGGCTTTATCGGCCTTACAGACGTGCAGGTGGTAGCGGCCGGCGGCGCGTCCGGTGTTCAGTACGGCAAGATCTCCGCGGAAGACTGGAAGAAGCCGTTCGAAGAGCAGGTCAAAGCATTGGCGACGGCATAGTCACTGCTGCTGCGTGGACGTAGTGGAAATCATGCTGCAATGCCAAAGGGAGACTCGACAAGAGTCTCCCTTCTTACTGCACGTTCTTTCGGTGCTTAGTTGCGATTTCCACCCGCCACCAGAAGGGCTTCGCCGTTGATCCAGGCCGCATCGTTTGAGGCAAAGAACGAGACGACCTTGCCAATGTCATCGGGTTGGCCGATGCGTCCTGACGGTGTCTGGGACACGATCGTTTTTTCGAAGTCGGTGCCAAGGAAGCCGGCCGTACCTTCGGTCTCAACCAGGCCCGGGCTCACGCTGTTGACCCGGATGTTCTTCGGACCAAGTTCGCGGGCCAGCGAGAGTGTAATCGCATCCACCGCACCCTTGGTGGCGCTATAGACCGAACCGTTCGGAACCGCTGACTTGCCGACGACGGAACTGATGTTGATGACGGCACCGCCCTCGGGATTGAAGTGCTTCACCGCGGCCTGGGTCGTCAGCAGCAAGCCGAGTACGTTCAGGTCGAAATGCCGGTGGAAGTGCTCCGGCGTAATGGCTTCCAGCGGCGAGAACTCGTACACGCCCGCATTGTTCACCAGGATATCGATCTTGCCGTAAGCCTTGATCGTTTCGGAGATCAGGGCGTCAATCTCCTCCGGCTTGGAGACGTTTGCTCCCACCGCAATTGCCTTGCCGCCCGCATCCGTGATGCGCTTCACCACGGCGTCCCCGCCGGTCTTTGAAGACGCATAGTTCACAACGACGGACGCGCCGTCTTTCGCCAGGTGCTCCGCGATGGACGCACCAATGCCCTTTGAAGCGCCCGTAACAACCGCTACTTTCCCATCCAGCTTGCCCATGTCCCTAACACCTTTCGATATTCTAATAACCATCGAAATGATGAGGCGCGAGGCAGCAACGATTCAGAAAACGATAGGTACATGCCGCTAAGAACGATTGCGGGAACTGCTATTTAGGCGGCGAACGCCTTCAGGTAGGCAAGGTAGCTCTTCCACGTCTTGCGCCGCACCTGGGCACGGACGAACTTGCCATCGCGTATCGTGTTGATCAGGCCGGCGGCCTCCAGCTGCTTCATGTGGTGCGACAGCGTGGCCGGCTTGATGTCAAGGCCTTCGCGCATATCCATGCATGAGACGGCGTCGCAGCTTGCGATCTTTTGAAAGACCTCCACACGTCGTGGGTCGGCAAGAGCGCGACTGATGGCGAGCATCTCGCGGCTGGGGGCCGCACGGGGCGTGATGACTTCAGTCTTGTCCTTCTTCTTCGACATCGTGACTCCCGGGCCCTTTCCATGCTCAGCCTGCGCGTCAGTATACGGCGCTCGGGCTTAGAGCGTTCCCTGCAACGTGTGCAGCAGATCTGCGATCGTCCGGTGCAGCACGGGATGCTCAAACCCCGGCGCGATTTGCGCAAGCGGCTGCAGCACGAAGCTGCGGCGATGCATCTCAGGGTGCGGCAGGGTCAGTTCGTCCGTGGCGAGCACCGCATCGTCATACAGCAGCAGGTCAAGATCCAGCGTGCGGGGCCCCTTGGCAATGCCGTGGTTGCGATCGCGCCCCTGTTCCCGCTCGATTGCCAGCAGGGCGTGCAGCAGGTCGATGGGTAGCAGATCGCTCCGCAGCAACGCTGCTGCGTTCAGGAATCGTGGCTGATCAACATAGCCGACGGGCTCGGTATCGAAGAACTCTGAAACGGCTGTAACGTTACCAAGGCGCCGCAGCGACTCCACCGCCCGGGTGAGAGTTGACGCGCGATCGCCCAGGTTGGAGCCGAGTGCGATGGCTGCAAGCGGCATGATGCTTTACGCGTGCAGCGGCGCAGCCATGCGCATGTCGCTGGCGGCAGCGGGCATGACCAGATCGTCGTCGAACTCCGGCGCAAGCTCCCACGCGGAGCGGTCCTTCAGCAGCTTGCTGACCAGCGCCGTGTGCATCGCGTGGCCGGCACGCTCTGCCACGACGCGGCCCTGGATGCGCCTGCCCGCCAGCGCCAGGTCGCCGATCAGGTCCAGCACCTTGTGCCGCACAAACTCGTCGGCAAAGCGTAGCGGCCCATTCTGCACCGCGGCGTTGCCGATAATGATGGCGCACTGGTCGCTGGCACCGCGGATCAGGCCCATGTTGCGCAGCATGGGCTCGTCCTCGCGAAAGCCGAAGGTGCGTGCCGGAGCGATCAGGTCGGCGTAGGCGCCGGTCTGCAGATCGCCCAGAAAGCGCGAAGATCCAATGGGTGCGGGAAAGTCGATGCGGTAGTCGATCCCGTAGCCGCGGCCCGGGTACACCCCGATGAACTTCGGCCCATCTTTCGAGCTCTCCGTCACCTCGACCGCCTTCAGGATGCGAAGGTACTCGCGGCGGCGGCGCTGCCGGCGGATGCCCGCATGCTCGAAGGCCTCAACGTAGGGCAAGGCCGAGCCGTCGAGAATCGGTACCTCAAGGTTGTCGATCTCGACGATGACGTTGTCGATGCCGTAGCCGATCAGGGCGCTCAGCAGGTGTTCCGTCGTCGAGATCAGCACGCCCTGGCGCATCAGCGAAGTGGCATACGACACGCGGGCGACATTGCGTCCGTTCGCGGGAATCTCAAAGTTGTCCAGGTCGGTGCGGCGGAAGACGATACCCGATCCAGCCGGCGCCGGAACCAGCCGCATGCTCACTTCAGCGCCGGAATGCAGGCCAACGCCCGCAAAACTGATGGCTTCGGCAAGCGTGCATTCGGTATGTGCCTGTTGACCCAACGGTAGCAATCGCTCCGGAACACGCCCCGTTTGTTTCGGGGACGTTACAACAGCAGCTAGATTAGTCCCTTTATCCAAGTCTCGCATGTGGTAAACGCACCACACTTGCTCATCTCGATACTCACCCCCTCAGCCTCTAGAATCAAGAGGTATGTCAAGGCGACTGAACGGCTTACACGCAGCAGTAGTGCTCGACGAGGAACTTTGGCGAGAGCGTCTGCACGCCCTGGTGCTCGTCGAATCGCCCACGGAAAACGCAGAGGCGGTAAATCGCGCGATGGATCTCGTCGTCGGGTGGGCGTCGGCTCGTGTGGTGCGGCATGCACAGGTCGGGTATGGCGATGTGCTGGAGTTGTGGTTCGACGCGCCGGCTGCCAGCGGCAAGCCCTTGATGTTGCTGGGTCACCTGGATACCGTCTGGCCTCTGGGCACGCTTGAGGCAATGCCGTGGCGAGAGCAGCCGGACGCGGACGGACGCCAGCGGCTCTGGGGTCCGGGCGTGCTCGACATGAAAGCGGGCGTCGTCATGGCCCTGGCGGCCATCGATGCCGTGCAACGTTGCGGTGGCCTGTCCCGGCCCGTCGTGCTGCTGCTGAACCCCGATGAGGAGACCGGCAGCGCGGTGTCGCGACCGCACACGGAGCGCATCGCGCGCGAGTGCGAGGCGGTCTTCGTGCTGGAACCTGCGCAAGGTCTGCCGGGTAGCCGCGACAACGCCGCCTACAAGACGGCCCGCAAGGGTGTGGGTCAGTACCGGCTTGACGTAACCGGCGTTGCGTCGCACGCGGGCGTTGATTTTGAGCGCGGTCACTCGGCTGTTCTGGAGCTTGCGCGGCTGCTGCAGCAGGTCGAGGGCTTCACTGATCTTGCCTCTGGTTTCACGGTGAATCCCGGCGTGATCGGCGGTGGGTCGCGATCGAACGTCGTCGCCGCTGAGGCCTGGGCCGAGGTGGACGTACGCATCGCCCGGGCTGCCGACGCGGAGCGCGCGGATGCCCTGTTCCAAAGCTTGCGGGTCACGGATCCGGCGTGCTCGCTGCGAGTCAGCGGTGGCATCAACCGGCCGCCGATGGAACGCGGCGAAGGCACCGTTCGCCTGTACGGGCAGGCACGCGCGCTGGCGGCGGAGCTAGGATTCACGCTGGACGAAGCTGCCACGGGCGGCGGGTCTGACGGCAACTTCACCGCAGGTCT
>CBAAAE010000115.1:0-8072 GCA_964658845.1 uncultured Novosphingobium sp.
ATGGTCCAGCATGGACGCTCCCGGACCGTAGGTGGGCTGGGGATCAATCGTCCATGGATCGTCTGCCAAAGCAGTGGAACAAGTTGAGCTTGCCGGTGCGCCAAGGGCGCTTCCTCCCTGTTCGCGAATGCGAATCAGCTGGATAGTTTGATCGACCGATGCCAAAACGACTCCTTGTGACGCATGGGGTAGTGCTGGCGCTCCTCACTATAAGGGATGCGCTGCACCCTGCCCGGACGCCTGAATCAAGGATAAACCTTCGAAACGTTATGCCGCTTTCGCGAGCAGGTTACGCTGCTGCAGCAGGTTAACGAGGGCCTGCTCTTCCCAGCGAAGATCTGCGGTGTGTTCGGCAATTTCCTTTCGTTCCTGCGCAATTTCCTGGTCGAGCGCCTGCTTTGCGTCCTCTGCCGAAATCCTGCCCATGTAGGTCTCAAGCACCGCGGGGTGCACATAGCACTTGCGGCAGACTGACGGCGTATTCCCAAGCTGCGAGGCGACCCTGGCGATGGCCTGCACGACATTCTTTTTTGCCTGGGCAATGGAGCTTGCCGGCTCGAACTCGTTCAGCAGATCGCAGCACAATACCGATCCGGCCCACGTGCGAAAGTCCTTCGCCGTGAAGTGCTCGCCAGAGATCTCCCGCAGATAGTCATTCACGTCTGCCGAGTCAATGGTATGCCGATTCGCTTCCGCATCGACGTACTGAAACAGTTCATGGCCTGGCAGATCCGAGATTTGCTTCAGGATCTTTGCCAGCCGACGATCCTGCAGGTTGATCGTGTGGTGCACGCGGCTCTTGCCTTGGAAGTCGAAGGTGATTTTTGCGCCATTTACTTCCACGTGCTTGTTCCGCATGGTGGTCAGGCCGTATGACTTGTTGTCGCGCGCATACTCCTCGTTGCCGACGCGGATGTGTGTCTCTTCCATCAACCGCACCACCGTAGCCAATACCTTCTGGCGCGGCAGACCGGGCAACGCAAGATCATGCTCGACGCGCGCGCGGATCGTTGGCAGGGCCTTCGCAAAATGCGCCATGCGCTCATACTTTGTCTCGTCGCGAATTTCACGCCAGTGCGGATGGTAGCGGCTCTGCTTGCGACCACGTGCGTCCCTGCCCGTGCACTGCAGGTGGCCCTTCGGCTGGGTCGTGATCCACACGTCAGTCCATGCCGGTGGAATGACCAGTGACTTGATGCGTCCAAGCGTCTCCGCATCACGCACCACCTTGTCATCAGAGGTGAGAAAACGGAAGGTGTCGCGGCGCTTCACGCGCCGTATTCCCGGCTGGCGATCCGTAACGTAGCGCAGGCCACCAGCCCGAGCGGCAGAGGCTGGATCGAGTGTTATTTCCTGCGGCTCTTGAGACCGCGGCTTGGGCTTGCGTGCTGCAGCGCTGCTTGGCATGTCACGTGATGGGATGCGCCGAAACAGACTCGCGCACACACCACGCTGGTAGGTGAAAAAGCATGGCCGCGATGTTTCGTATGATGGCGTTATCCCCGGCAGGAAAGGCAGCGTGTGCACGATCGAATGGTGAGACGCGTCGAGCTGTACTTCGACTTTGCCGGTCTGGGCACCACCTGGCGCACCGAGATACTCGCCGGCCTGACCACATTTCTAACGATGGCCTATATCGTCTTCGTCAATCCAGCCATCCTCGCGAAGACTGGCATGCCCATCGCGGCTGTCACGGCGGCGACGTGTCTGTGCGCAGCTTTCGGATCCATCCTGATGGGCGTGCTGGCACGCTACCCGCTGGCGCTGGCACCGGGCATGGGCCTGAATGCGTACTTCACCTACACGGTCTGCCTGAAGATGCATATCCCGTGGCAGACGGCGCTGGGCGCGGTGTTTCTGTCTGGCATGATCTTCCTGTTGCTGACATTTGGCGGTGTACGGCAACTACTCGTCGAGGCTATTCCGCGTGAGCTGCACGCATCGGTCGCAGGAGGCGTTGGGCTTTTCATCGCATTTATCGGCCTGATTGACTCGGGTATTGTCGTGCGCGATCCGGATACCGTGGTGGCGCTCGGCAACCTGCGCGCACCGGGAACGGCGCTGGCGCTCTTCGGCCTGCTGCTGATTGCAGTTCTGCAGATCCTGCGGATCCGCGCCTCCATCCTGATCGGCATCGCAGGCACCCTGCTGACTGGCTACGTCTTCGGCCAGGTGCATTGGACGCCGCAGCACTTTCCACTGCGGGAGATGACGGCGACCGCGCTGCAACTGGACATCCGCGGCGCTCTGCACACGGGTGCGCTTGAGATCATCTTCGTCTTCCTGTTTGTGGACCTGTTCGACAACGTGGGCACGCTCGTCGCGGTAACCAAGAAGGCCGGCCTGATGCAGCCTGACGGCAAGATTCCGCGTCTGTCACGCATCTTTTTCGCGGACGCAACGGCGACCATCGCTGGCTCGCTGACCGGTACCAGCACGGTCTGCTCGTATATCGAATCATCAGCGGGCGTCGCGGCCGGCGGACGTACCGGTGTGCCGGCCATCGTGACGGGTCTGTGCTTTCTTGGCGCGCTGTTCGTTGCCCCGTGGGTTGGCCCCATACCCAGCGCAGCGACCGCTCCTGCGCTCATCATCGTCGGCGCGCTGATGCTCGGCTCCATCGCAGAGGTCGACTGGGCTGACCCGCTGGTCGCCATCCCCGCCTTCCTGACGCTGGTGATGATCCCGCTGACGTACTCCATCGCAAACGGGCTCGGCATTGGCATCAGCAGCTTTGCACTGCTGCGCCTTTTCAGCGGCAAGGCGACACGGCATGACTGGCTGCTGTTCCTGCTGGCTGCCCTGTTCATCGCGCGATTCGCGTTCCTCACGCGCAGCTAGACTACTTCACTGACTGCTTGCGATCCCACTCGATCACCTGCTTCAGCGTCTCATACGGCACACCGCCGATGGGCATCAGATGTCCATTCACCGCCAGCATAGGTGTCTGGTCCACACCGACCTTTTCGGCAAGCTGGATCTGCGCGTCGACCTTTGCCTTGGTAGCAGGCGTGTTGGAGCAGGTTGCGATCGCGGCAGGCGAGGCACCTGCTTTGGTCACCGCATTGTCCAGGGTCTGCTGTGCCATCGCCGCCGTTAACGACTCCTGGTGCTCGAAGACGTCGCGCGTGTAGGTGAAGAACGCAGCATCACCTTTCGCCGCCTGCACGCAGTTGCCGTAGGCAGCGGACTTGAACGCGAAGGGGTGAATCTCGGTGAGCGGATAGTTCTGGTAGACGACGCGCGCGTCTGGAAAATCACGCCGGATATTGTCGATGATGGGCTCGGCTTCCTTGCAGTGGGGGCACTGCAGATCCGCAAACTCCACCAGCAGGAATTTCTTTGAGGCGCTGCCCTGCGATGGCCCATCCGCTTGCTGTGCCAGCAGTTTCGCCGTGTCGTCGAATGGGTGCGGACCGAAGGCGAAGACCGTGTCCGCAATGGCGAATTTGCCGTCGGGTGTCACGTAGAAGCGGACCGTCTCGACCTTGTTGCCCTGGCTCTTGTCCGCGACAAAGATCGTCACCTTGCTGACGCCGGGAGCCTGGGTTTTCTGAATGGCCTCCACGCGCCACGAGCGGTTTGCGTCGTAGCCCCAGATGGCCTTCAGAAAGCCATCGACATCGGCCGTGCTGGGCGAGGGCGCATCGAAGAACTTCGGGTTCACCGGCGGGAAGGGATCGGCAGGGACCGCGGGAGTTGTCTGCGCGAAAGCTGTAACGGAAAGAGCCAGCGTGCCGGCAAGGAGAAGCAGGGATCGAAGTGGTCGCATGATCAGTGTTTATTTTCTCATCTGCGAAAACAATTATGTCCGCAGGCGGGCAGCAAGCGGAAAGCGCCTGCCTGTACCGAAGCTTTTCGCCGTCACTTTCAGCACGGGCGCAGCCTGTTGCCGCTTGTACTCACTGCGCTCGATCAGCCGCAACACTCCTTCGACGCGTTCGAGTGGTAGGCTAAGCGACTCTGCGATGTTCTGGGCGGACTCGTAGCGTTCGACGTAGGCCTGCAGAATCGGGTCCAGCACCTCGTACGGCGGCAGCGAATCGGTGTCCATCTGGCCCGGGCGCAGTTCCGCCGATGGGGGTTTTGTGATGGTGCTGGGGGGAATCACCTCGCGCTCGCGATTCGCATAAAGCGCCAGCTCGTACACACGCGTCTTCCATACATCACCGATGACCGCCAGTGCGCCCACCATGTCGCCGTACAGCGTGCAGTAACCGGTGGACATTTCGCTCTTGTTGCCCGTGGTCAGCACCAGCGCGCCAAACTTGTTGGACAGCGCCATTAGCAGAGCGCCGCGAGTCCGCGACTGCAGGTTCTCTTCCGCCAGGCCGAAGGGAGTTCCTGCGAACAAGGGCTGCAGCGCACCGGAAAGCGCGGTAATGCTGTCATGAATCGCGATGAGATCGAAGCGGATGCTGAGCCGCGCGGCGAGATCGCGCGCATCATCAATGGAACCTGCGGACGAATACTCACTGGGCATGCCGATGCCGGTGACGTTCTCCGCTCCAAGCGCTTCGACTGCAATCGCCGCAACAACTGCCGAGTCGATGCCACCGCTCAAACCAATCAGCACCTTGCTGAAGCCGCATTTGCGCACGTAGTCGCGCACGCCCAGCACCAGCGCGTTCCACGCCGCCTCGGCTCCATCCTGCAGGGGCCGAATGGTTCCGGCGACGGAGGATGCTGTGTCGAAGGTCACAAAGTCCTCGGCAAAGCTGGCCGCGGTTGCCAGCACATCGCCGTCCGCACCGATCGCAAAGGATGCACCGTCGAAGATCAGGCTGTCGTTACCGCCCACCTGCGCCACCATCACTACCGGCACGCCATGGCGCTTTGCCAGCGCGGCAATCATGCTGCGGCGCACTGCCTGTTTGCCCTCCCAATAGGGCGACGCGGACAGGTTAATCAGCAAGCTGGGAGGCCTGCCGTCGAGCCGCTGTGCCATCAGCTTCTCGACAGGGTCGTTGCTGTACAGGCGCTCTGGCCAGAAGTCCTTGTCGTTCCAGGCATCTTCGCAGATCGTGATCGCAAGGACCTCGCCCCGAAACGCGACCAGCGACTGCGACTCTGCCGGCTGGAAATAACGCTGTTCGTCAAAGACGTCGTAGAACGGCAGCAGCATTTTTGTCTGTATGAACTGCACGGCCCCGTCACAGCACAGGGCGGCGACGTTGCGAGCGCCTTTGCCCGGCCGCACATCCGAACGCAGTACCGTTCCGCAAAGAATGGCGGGCATACCCGGACGAGCCGTCGCTGCTGCAACCTGCTGCAAAGCCCGCTCGGCGTTCGTCAGAAAGTTGTCGTCTTCGATCAGGTCCTGCGGCGGGTAGCCGGGAATCGACAACTCAGGATAGATCGCAAGCTCCGCGCCGTGTTCACCGGCGCGGGCCGCGGTCGAGAGAATACGCTCCACATTGACGGCAAAGTCGCCGACCGTGGGATTCAACTGGAACAGGACGATCTTCACAGGACGATTCTACCGAGGCAGTGCATCGGTATGAAACTCGGAGACTAAGCCCCGGTTCCGCCGATCACCACGCTCACCGTGCGCACCAGGATCTTCAGGTCAAGCCACAGGTTCCAGTTCTCGACATAGGCTGTGTCCAGAGAGATATAGCTGTCGAACGATGGATCGTGCCTCGCCTCCACCTGCCACAGACCGGTGATGCCGGGCAGTACATCCAGCCGGCGCAGGTGCGAGAGATCGTACCGCTCCACCTCAGAGGCAATCGGCGGGCGCGGTCCTACCAGGCTCATCTCGCCGCGCAGCACGTTGAAAAACTGCGGGATTTCGTCCAGCGAGTACTTGCGCAGGAAGCTGCCGACACGCGTGATCCGAGGATCGTTCGTCATTTTGAACAGGATGCCGTCGCGCTCGTTCATATGCGCCAGGTCCGCTTTCAGCGCGTCCGCGTTGACCACCATGGTGCGGAACTTCATGCAGTGGAAGGTGCGACCCTTGCGGCCGACACGCAGCGCCTTGTAGAAGACAGGCCCCTTCGAATCGATCCGCACGGCGATGCCGATGGCAAGGATGATCGGGCTGAGGACGATCAGCGCAAGGGCGGACAGTGTTGCATCCATCGCGCGCTTCATCATGAAAGCGCCCACTGGGAATTCGCGGCGATGCAGCGGTATGGTAGGAAACTGGCCGATGTATTCGACAGGCGCGTTCCATGCCAGGCCATCGTAAAGATCGGGTACGACCCGCACGTCGATGCCAATTTCGCGGGCTTCCTGCACCAGCGCAATCACCATCTTTTTATCTGCCGGTACCGAGAAGAAAATCTCGTCCACAAACAGCGCACGCGCGAGCGCCAGGCAGTTCTTCACGTCGCCGACGATATCAGCATCGCCCGATTCGGCTTCGGCCTCGGACAGCGCGATAAAGCCGCGGAAGCGGAAACCAAGGTGCCGGAGGGACTCCAGGTGATTCCGGAGCGCATGCGCGACTCGGCCGGCGCCCACGATCAGCACATTTCTGGTGTTGATGCCCTCCCGGAAGCGCGTGTAGACCATGCTGCGCCATAGCGCACGTCGCGCGCACAGCAGGGCGCCCGTAAGCAGCACGGCAAGCACGATGGCGATCCGTGAGATCTGCTCCGCGCCGGCAAGGTAGAGGGTGCCGCAGAGGATCAGCCCGGCCACCAGTGTCGCCTGGAGCGTCAGTCGCTGCTCGTTCAGGCCGCTGCGGCTCTGGATGGAACCGTGAAGACCATAGGACCGCGTGAAAAAGACGAGGCAGAGCGCGAACCAGACCATGTACGCCCCGAAGCTGCTCCACAGAGCGCGCGCCACGTGGGTGTTCATGATCACGCCACTGGCCGCTGACACGTCCAGGCGAAAGCGCAGGGCAATAATGCTCGCGATCAACACGGTAGACACATCGAGGGAGGCCCAGAGCGCGCTGCTGACACTTGCCCGCTCAAGTACACCCGAGGAACTGGAACCCGCTGAACTACGTGTGCGGGATGACGGCTGCGCACCCATCACCTGCTGCGCATAATTTCGACTCTGCATAACTGACCTTGCTCGCGCGAACAGCAGCCTGGAGTGGATCGGCCGCGCTTATGGTGCCTGTCGAAAATCGAAGAGGAACGCACGCAGCGCCTATTGTTGTCTCAGACGCGCTATGCCGTTGTACGCCAAGCATACCCGAGACAAGCCCGGGCAGTACCGAAACGGTATCTTTCACAGTTTTTTCTTACGTGTTGTGGTTCTGTACCCCGCCGCGCGGCGGAAGTTGTGTTCCTCCTCAGAAAAATATTAGGCGGGGTATGCTTCGGGAAGTGCACGCTAACGGTCCCACCGCTCGCATTATTGTGAATGCCGATGACTTTGGCCTGACCCCCGGCGTGAACCGCGCGGTGGCGGAAATGGCCGAGGCACACGCGCTGAGCTCCGCCACCCTGATGGCTGGGGGAAATGCCTTTCAGGATGCCGTCCTGCTGGCCCGCGGGCAACCCGGTCTGGGCGTGGGCTGCCACGTCGTCCTGGTGGATGGTGCCCCGTGCGCGCCGCCCCACAGCGTTCGATCGCTGGTGGACCGCAACGGAGACCTGCGTACGTCCCTTCCGCTATTCCTGATCGATCTGCAGCGTGGCCGCATCTCCGAATTGGAGATCGAGCGTGAAGCCTGCGCCCAGATCGCTCGCCTGCAGGCTGCCGGGCTGCAGGTGACGCACGTTGACACGCACAAGCACACGCACCTGTTCCCACGTGTCGCCCGGCCTCTGCTGCGGGCAGCCATGCAGTGCGGCGTGCCGGCGATCCGCAACCCCTTTGAGCAGGCATGGTCGGCCACCCTTACACGCGGAGCCTTCGTCCGCAAGCTTGAGGTGAGCATCCTCCGCCGCTTCCAGGCGAGCTTCCATCAACTTCTACGGGCGTCCGGGTCGCGCAGCACGGATGGTTCGATCGGAGTCTCCGCCACGGGGAGCCTGAACGGCGACACGCTGGAGCGCCTGCTGGACCGCGCGGAAGGCGGCACCTGGGAACTGGTCTGCCATCCCGGCTACAACGACGCCGCACTGGCCGCCGTGAAGACGCGACTGCGAGGCACGCGCGAG
>CBAAAE010000115.1:8172-9302 GCA_964658845.1 uncultured Novosphingobium sp.
GATCGCTGCCAGGACTACAAGCGTCAGGACTAGCCTTTTGACCGGAGATCGCCAGACCGCAGACGTTGTTCGCCAGCCCTCAGCCTGGATGCGATGGCTTGCGATCTGCAGCCTGCTGTTGCTGCTGGTGTCATCTGCCGCCGGTGCAACGCACATCCATGATGGCCTGCTGGGTGCCTCACTGCATGCTGGAGTGGACAAGGCTGCAGTCAGCGGCACCCTGGACACGGACGCGGCCTGCCCGCTTTGCGCCAGCTTCCACTCCATCCTGCCGGCGCAGTCGCAATCGTCGTTTGCCTGGCCCCTGATCCTTGCCGAGGCGGTTCCTTCGCGCCTCAGCCGTTCTGTTCCAACTGCTCTGCACTTTGCTCTCATCACACGTCCGCCGCCTGCATCCGCGTAGAGCAAGCCGCGTTGATACGGAGCACTGAGAACAGGCCAGAAGCTTTCCCCCGAATCGCCCAGAACTCATTGCTCGCACCGTGTACGGCAGGACCCCAGCAGAGCCTCCCTTCACCGCCCTGGCAGGTCCGCCGCTAGCCCCGATGCAGAGGTTTACTTCATGAAGACATTGAAATTCCTGGCCGCAGCCAGCCTTGCCGCCGGCCTGACTTACACTCTACCGGGGGGCGCCCAGAGCAACTCCGGAGCCATCAGCGGGACCGTCAAGGACTCCTCGGGCGCGATCATCCCTGGCGCTGTCGTCACGCTGCAGAACGCTGTCAGCGGCTACTCCCGCAAGACGGCGTCGGATGCGACGGGCCAGTTCCGCTTCTTCAACGTGCCGTTCAACCCGTACCGCATCACTGTCACGGAAGCCGGCTTCGCAGACGCAGGGCAGAACATCGATGTGTCGTCCTCGATCCCCATCATGCTGCCTGTCACGCTTTCCGTAGCCGGGTCTTCGACCTCGGTCACGGTGGAAGCGGAAGGCGACCTGAATGAGGGCGATCCTCATTCCCACACGGACATTGATCGCTCGACGATGGACCGCCTGCCGATCGAGTCGCCGTCCTCTGCCCTGAGTTCCATCGTGACGCAGCTTTCGCCGGGCATTGCGGCCGATTCGAACGGTCTGATGCACGGCCTTGGCGACCACAACGAGGTGTCGTTCTCGATCGACGGCCAGC
>CBAAAE010000116.1:0-9243 GCA_964658845.1 uncultured Novosphingobium sp.
GCGTCATCGCGGCCTTCACGGGCGACCTGACCACGCGGGCGTGGGGCATCGAGCACACGATCTACCGCGTAACCGCCGCTTCCGCCGTCAGTGCGCGCGGGCTGCTACTTGCCGCAGTCGCCGGTGCTGTCTTCGGGCTTGCTGCCATGGCGTTTTCGCGCGCGGTACATGCGGTGGCAGCGCTCTTTCGCAAGCACATCAGCTGGGCTCCGCTGCGGCCTTTTGCCGGAGGCATCATCGTTGCGGCAGCCGTCTTCGCGCTGCACACGACCAAGTACATCGGCCTGGGGATACCCGGCATTCTGGCTGCGTTCGATGGTCGCCAGCCGCCGTATGACTGGCTCGCCAAGTTCCTGTTCACTGTGGTGACCCTGGGCGCGGGATTCAAGGGTGGCGAGGTCACGCCGCTGTTCTTCATCGGAGCGACCCTGGGCAATGCACTTGCTTACGTGTTGCCGCTGCCATCCTCGCTACTGGCGGGCATGGGCTTTGTCGCAGTGTTTGCAGGCGCAGCGAACACGCCCATCGCTTCAACGCTCATGGCGATCGAACTCTTCGGAGCGGAGGCAGGAGCGTATGCCGCCGTGGCCTGCGTCTTCAGCTATCTGTTCTCGGGCCATAGCGGCATCTACCGCTCGCAGCGAGTCAGCCTGCGCAAAGGGCAGCATGGAACGTCAGAGGACGAAACATCGCTGCCCCTCATGGCGAAAGACCACGGTGCATCTCCTAATCGCTAAGGAGACTAAAGCCTCACCGATCGAAGTCGCAGCGCATTGCCTATAACGGACACGGAACTGAGGCTCATTGCCGCCGCCGCGATCATCGGGCTGAGAAGAATCCCGAACCATGGGTAAAGGATTCCGGCAGCTACCGGCACACCAATCACGTTGTAACCGAAGGCAAAGAAAAGGTTCTGCCGGATGTTGCGCACCGTGGCCTGGCTGAGCCGTCGCGCACGCAGAACGGCCCGCAGATCGCCGCCTAGAAGTGTGATGCCGGCCGACTCAATGGCCACATCCGCCCCTGTTCCCATGGCCACGCCCACGTCAGCCGCGGCCAGCGCCGGTGCGTCGTTTACGCCGTCGCCTGCCATCGCCACGATGCGGCCTTGCGCCTTGTATTGCTGCACGGCCTCGGCCTTGCCCGCCGGCAGCACGCCCGCAACGTAGGCGATGCCCAATCGATCCGCCACTGCGCGTGCCGTGACCGCGTTGTCGCCGGTCAGCATGACGACTTCCACTCCGGCTGCCTTCAACTCGCGCACGGTTTCCGGTGCCGTTGCCTTAACCGCATCCGCGATACAGACCACGCCTGCGGCAACGGCGTCCACCACGACCAGCGTTACTGTCTCACCGGTGGCTCGATGCTCTTCCGCAAGCGCCTCGAGCGGCGCGGCATCGACGCCATGGGAGGCAAGCAGGGCGGCGGTTCCGATCAGCACGTGCCTGCCGCTCACATCGCCCGCGACGCCCATGCCCGGTGTCGAAGCGAATGCCGTAACAGGGAGCAACGACAGGCCGCGCTCACCGGCCGCACGGACCATGGCAGCTGCCAGGGGATGCTCGCTGGCACGCTCCAGGCTTGCGGCCAGTTGCAGCAGATCGGGCTCCGCGAAGCCTGGCTGCGGCAGCACGGCTGAGACACTCGGCTTGCCCTCTGTCAGCGTTCCAGTCTTATCGATCAGCAGCGTGTCCACTGTGCCGAACCGCTCGAGCGACTCTGCATCCCGCACCAGGATGCCGGCGCCGGCACCACGGCCGGTGCCCACCATGATCGCCATGGGCGTGGCCAGCCCCAGCGCACATGGACACGCGACGATCAGCACGGCCACCGCGCTGACCACTGCATGCGCAAAGCGCGGCTGCGGACCGATCAGGAACCATACGGCGAACGTCAGTACGGCAGCGAGCAATACCGCAGGTACGAAGTATGAGGCCACGCGATCGGCAACACGCTGGATCGGCGCGCGCGTGCGTTGTGCCGCGGACACCATCCGCACGATCTGCGCCAGCAGGGTCTGCGCTCCCACGTGCTCAGCCCGCATGAGGAAGCTGCCGGTGCCGTTGACCGTGCCCGCAATCACCTTTGCGTCAACGGTCTTCTCCACCGGAACCGGTTCACCGCTGACCATCGATTCGTCTACCGAACTGTAGCCTTCGAGCACCGTGCCGTCTACCGGCACCTTCTCACCGGGACGCACACGCAGGCGGTCACCCACGTGCACCTGTTCCAGCGGTACTGCCTCCTCAAGTCCAGTACCTGTAAGTCGCAAAGCGGTACGCGGAGCAAGTTGCAGCAATGCACGCAGCGCCGAACCGGTACGGCTGCGCGCACGCAACTCCAGCACCTGGCCCAGCAGGACGAGTGTGATGATGACCGCGGCAGGCTCGTAGTACAGCGCCAGCGTGCCGTGAGCATCGCGAGCCGTCGCGGGAAACAGGTGCGGCGCGAACGTGGCCGTGACGCTGTACGCATACGCCACACCGGTTCCAAGACCGATGAGTGTGAACATGTTGCCGCTGTGGTTCTTGACCGATTGCCAGGCCCGCACGAAGAACGGCCAGCCGCACCAGAGCACCACCGGCGTCGCCAGCGCGAACTCGATCCACGCTAACCTTGGGGCGGGGAACAGCCTTTGCAAAGGCATCGCAGGCATCATCTCCGAGACCATGACCAGCAGCAACGGCGCAGTGAACGCAAGGCTCATCCAGAAGCGGCGCGTCATGTCATCGAGTTCAGGATGGCTCTCCTCGGCGACCACTTCGCGCGGCTCAAGAGCCATGCCGCAGATCGGGCAGTTGCCCGGCTTGTCCCGCAGGATTTCGGGATGCATGGGACACGTGTACTCGGTGCGCGTGTGCATGCTTATGGTTGCAGGCTCCAGTGCCATGCCGCACTTCGGGCAACTCCCCGGACCGATCTGGCTCACCTCCGGGTCCATGGGGCAGATGTACTCTGCGCCCTGCTGTTCGGCGGTTGGCAGCGCAACCGCTGCGGGCGCGAGGAACTTCTGCGGATCAGCTTCGAACTTCGCCAGGCAGCCCTTGCCGCAGAAGTGGTATCGCTGACCCGCGTACTCGGCGGAGCCGGCAGCCTTGGCGGGCAGCACCATCATGCCGCAGACGGGATCTTTCTCTCTTACCTCTTCTGCAGGTGTCCCGGTAGCACTCATTCAACACCTCGGCTCGACGGTTCGATCCGCATTGCACTCCGCACGGAGCCGCCGGGCTCGTCCAGGCCGCCGCTGGTCAATGCGTAGTTTTGCAAACGAACCACATTCACCCATTGGTTTTCCAGCGATCGAAGATAAGCGATCTGGAGGTGAAACAACGTGCGCTGCGACAGCAGCACCTGCGGATACGCCGCGGCCATGGCCTGGTACTTCATGTTGTATAGGTCGTAGGCGCGTTGTGCGCGGGGGATCAATTGCGTGCGGTAGCGCTCGGCCTGGAAGCGTGCGGCAAGATAATCCTGCGCCAGTGGTTCTGCCTCCTGCCTGAGCGAGAGTTGCGTGCGCGTAACCTCGGCCTGCGCCCGCGCTACGTCTGCCTTTGCTGCGCCAGTGTTGCCCTGGTTGCGATTCCACAGCGGCACTTCCACACCGGCCTGCGCAAAGCCCATCCAGCCTGCGGCCTTGTTGAGACCTTCCAACCGCTCACCGCTGTACCACTCGCCGGCCTGCACGGTAAGGTCCGGCAGCGCTTCGCGTTTCGACTGCTTCAGCCGAGCCTGCGCCACGGCGATGTCCTGCTGCGCACGCTGCACGGACGGGCTCTCTGCAAGCACCTTTGCGACAGCCGCGTCGGCATTCAGATCGGGCACCTGTTCCAGGTCTCCCGCGAGCACGCTCACGGGCAAGCCTGGCTGGTTGCACAGAGCAGACAGGACCGCGAAGCGCTGCAGGTATTCGCGTTGCGTATCGGCAAATTCAATCTTCGCTTCCTCGCGTTCTACCTCCGCCCCCAGCACGTCGGGGGCGTCCGCCTGACCCAGGTTGGCAAGGCGATGTGCGTTTTCCACGGTGTCCGCAGCCAGCGCCATCATCTTCCGACGCACGTCCACGGTTGCCTGCGAGGCAAGCGCGCGATAAAACGCCAGCTGCACGTCGGCGCGCACCCGAAAGGTCTGCTCCCGCACACCGATGCTGTCTGCGACGGCCTGCTGATGGTACACATCACGACGGAGACCGAGCTTGCCGCCGAGCACAACCGTCTGTTGCACGAACGCGCCTTCTTCGCCGCCATGATAGCTGCCGCCGCGGATGTGCTCGCCGCTGTAACCCACGGTTGGATTCGGCGGCAGACCGGCCTGCCGGCCCTGTTGCTCGCTGCGTTCGCGCAGGGCGTTCGCCTGCTTCAGCGTGGGATTGTTTGCCTCCGCCCAGGCCTGAAACTGCTGCAGGGGGAGCGGCGTCCGCTTGGCTGCTTCCATCAACAGATCCGGTGCGGGAAGATCGTCGCCGGTGTGCAATGCCGGGTTCTCCGGTTCCTGCAGATGCATGGCGTCGCGCGTCAACGAACCTGTCGCGTTCTGAGGTTTCGATGAGTCCTGACTCATCCCCATGCCCGGCATGTCACCCATCTGCGCATTCGCTACCGAACTGGCAAAGTACAGCACAGCGGATAAAGTTAGGTGTCGTATCCATCCGCGCTTCATGCCGGCCTCCGGTCTGCCGCCAGCAGCGATGCGTAGGGATCGTTCGGCCTCTTCGCCCCGCGCATTTTGCCCAACACCGTGCTGTAAAGGTCAGGGGGCAGCACGCGCACAAACGTCATCATCCCCTGCATGCTGCTGCTCCAGCCGGCACGCAGACCGAAGTTCTCGGGGATCGCCAGCATGGCTGTGTGTTCCATGTTCATCATGGGGCCTTCCATGTAGCCATCCTGCGGAAAGTTCGGCACATCATTCGCGTTCTTTGCGATGTTGCTGTCCTGTGCGGCCATCGCACCAGAGCTCATGTCCATGCTCATGGTGCTATCCATCTGCTCGGCACTGCCGCGCTGCGTGCCGGTCTTCATGCTGTCGTTCATTGTCTTGGCGGCTGCGGTATTTTGCCGTTGCGAGAGCACGCCGTTCGTGGTCGGCGTCCCCATGACGCCAGAACTCATCTGGTTCATCATGTGGTGCGGCATGTGGCAATGCAGCATCCAGTCGCCGGGATTGTTTGCCATGAACTCCACATCCCGAGCCTGCCCCACGCCCACAAGCGCGGTGTTACCCGGCCACCATGCTGTCTCGGGAATGCGGCCTCCTTCGGTACCCGTCGTTTGAAAGGTGTGGCCGTGCACGTGGATAGGATGGTGATCCATGCCCAGGTTCACCAGGCGCAGACGCACGCGGTCGCCCTGCCGCACGATCAGCGGAGTCGCCGCCGGTCCGGCCCTGCCGTTGATCAGCAGCCAGTTGAACTCCATCTCCATGGTGTTTGGAACGGTGTTGTTCGGCAGCACGGCGTACTCCTGAAAGTGCAGCACGTAGTCCTTATCACAGTGCGGTCGATATGGTTCGCGAGGATGCATGATGAACGCGCCCAGCATGCCCGCCATCTCCTGCATGGCCATGTGCGAGTGGTAGAAGTAAGTGCCCGCCTGGTGAATATTGAATTCGTACACGAAGCGGTCGCCTGGCCGGGTGGGTGCCTGGCTGATGCCGGGCATGCCGTCGAACTGAATCTGATCTTCAAAACCGTGCCAGTGGATAGAGCAGGGTTCCGGCAACTGGTTCTCGAAGATCACGCGGATGCGATCGCCCTGCGTTACCTGGAACGTGGGCCCGGGAGCCGATCCGTTGAAGCCCCAAACATCGATGCTCTTGTTCGGTGCGATCTGCTGCTTCACCACCTGTGCCACCAGGTGGAAGACCTTGACATTTCCATCCAGAGTGAATGGCAGGTCACCGATTTCGGTAGTGATGACCGGCACGTTGTGTGCTGGGATTGCGTTCGCAGTGGTGTGTGCCGTCGCTGCTTCAGCGACCAGGGAAGGCGCGGCCAACAGCCCCGCACCCAGGCCGAACGCACGCTGCAAAAAGCTGCGTCGATTGCTCATGGAGAAACCCTTCAGATTTGGTTGCGTGTACGAAGGCAGCGCGCGAAGACGCAAAGCTGCAGGAGCGCGAGGAGCGCTCTAGACACGCATCGGAAGAAAAGCGACAGGACCTGGATCAGCGGCGGCCATAACCCGCACGCCACGGTACGTCCTGCATGCAACGCGCTGCGTCACGTACCCTTCGGACGTGAGCACGGAAAGGAAAGGTGCATGGGCTTCCACGCTCTCGGCCTTCCACGCTCGACTGCCTGCCGGGGCACATGCAACATGCTCACACTCGGCGAGATCCGCGGTCTGCGGCGTCATCATGGCGCTGGTGGCATGCATCTCCATGCGCGATGAGGCGTCGTGACAATCATCCGCGTTGACGGGCGAATCGACCGTCCGCATATGCGCCGGCATGCCATATGACGCGCAGCAGGGCATGGTTGCGGCGGGCAACACCGCGCCACTCATCACCAGGGCAACGATCAGCACGAATTGATATAGCCTGCGCAGAAGGCCGCCTCTATCATTAGGATGCATGGACGGATGCCCTTGGTGCAACCCGAGGCAGCCAGGATGGTGGCTGAACGACTGCGTTAGAGCAGATCGCCGTCCAGTTCGAGGATCATCCGGAGTGATTTTGCCGCGCGGTCGAGAGCGGTGCGGTCCTCGGCACCCAGACCCGCAAGCCGTTCGGCCAGCCAGTCCACGCGGCGTTCGCTTACGCTTCGCAGGTAGGTGGTTCCGCTCCGGGTGACGGAGAGCCCGATCCGGCGGCGGTCGCCATCCAGCTTTGTGCCTTCGCGCTGCACGTATCCCAATTGCATCAGGCGCTTGACGTGCGCGCTCATGGCGGGCCGGCTCATCTGTTCCATGTCCGCCAGTTCGGAGACTCCCAGGCCCGGCTCTTCGCGCAGGGTGCCGAGCAGTTGGGCATCCAGCGACGAACCGCCGCCGCGCTGTGCTTCACGCCGCAGATGACGGCTCAGCCTGAGGATGGAGGGTCTAAGCTCGGCTGCCAGTTTGGCAGATCTTGTTCCGGTTGTTTTTGCTACGGCTGCCTTTGTTACGGTTGCCTTTGTTACGGTTACGATCGCGTTGCGCATGCTTCTGCATTACTCCCAAACAGCTTCCCGGGAGAGAGTGATTGCTCTTCCTGAAGCCCCACACACACTACATCCGGTGAATGTATGTTGGCAATGCATCTGGGGTTACACGGAAGTGAAAACTTCGGCCTGCCGAAAGGCCACGCGTTTTTGGCGTAAGATCGAGCCCGTGTGTTCCGTACCTGACAGATCGTGCCGTCTCCTAAGCCACTGCGGAAGGTGGCAACCCGTCTTACAGGTAGCGAGGTGTAGTCCAGATGGCAGAAGAAGCGGAAAAGACGCCGGAGCATAAGCCCGATGAGCCACGTGGTTTCGGCGATCACGCACGCGGCCTGGTGGGTGAGAACGCGCACGAACAGGGCTGGCAACTGAATGAAGAGCAGCGCCGAAAGCAGCCCGCAGGCAAACAAAACACCGATGGCGGCGGCGACTACGACTACGGTGCACGTGACTTCGGCGACGAGCCCGTAAACATGGCGTCCCCGATCACCGACGAGCAGGTAGCGAAGGCAAGGGAAGCGCTTACCAAGGAGGATTGAACGTGGCAGATATCAAGGACGAGCAGCGCAAAATGCACGGCGAAAAGCTGAGTGAAGCAGTCAAAGGCGCACACGCCGACGCTGTTCCGGGCAACGACGACGACGCGCATGCACACTCGCACGCAGCACATCTCGGAACCGAAGGTAAGGTGCATGTCTCGCCCGAAGGCTATGGCAAGCAGGGACGCGAGCCCGGCACGGAGGATCTGCCTCCGCAGGATCCTAAGCTCAGCGGCAAGGCACACGAACGCAGATAAGCAGCACGGCTGAAGGCAGAAAGCGGCGTCCGATGATGGGCGCTGCTTTTCACTTTGGGGCACTTTGGGAGATGCAGAGCGACGCGCCTTGGTCTATGCTCTCCGCATGCACCTCCGCATTGGATCGCGCGGCTCCCGGCTTGCGCTTTGGCAGTCGAATCACATCGCATCACGTCTTCGCGGCCTTGGTCACACCGTGGAAGTGCGCATTATCCGGACCACTGGCGACCGCATGCAGGACCCCGTGTTCGCTGCGACCATCACCGGTCCGGACGGCCGGATTCCGCCCGTTCTGGACGGCAAGGGCATCTTCATCAAGGAAATAGAAGAGGCACTTGAAGCCGGCGAGATCGACCTCGCTGTGCATTCGTTGAAAGATCTGCCGACGCAGATGGATGCACGCTTCGCGCTGCCTGCGATCCCCGAGCGAGCCGATCCGCGAGATGCCTTGCTGTGTCCGGAGTGGCTGCAACTGCACACACTGCCGGCTGGCGCGCGTATCGGCACCACGTCGCCACGCCGTATCGCGCAGCTCCGCGCTCACAATCCGGAATTTCACTTCGTAGCCATTCGCGGCAACATCGATACTCGCATCCGCAAGCTGGGCCGTGGCGACTGCGATGCCCTTGTGCTGGCGTGTGCGGGACTCGACCGCCTGGGTGCGCGCGTCCTTCGACCTGTGGAACTGGATGCGGCACACCCCGAGCATGGCCGTCCCCCGCACGTGGAATGCGTCACCCACCCAGAACACGATCACCTGGAAGACCATGCTGGCGGAGCCGAGGAGATCCCCGGTCAATCGGATTGGATTCGTCAGCGGTTTGACCCGGAGACGCTCTGCCCTGCGCCTGGACAGGGTGCGCTCGCTGTTGAAACGCGTGCCGATCAGGCAGATGTGATCCGCGCGGTACAGCCGCTCGATGACGCGTCGGCACGCTACGCGGTCGAGGCGGAACGTGCCCTGCTGCACGAGCTTGGAGGCGGATGTTCGCTGCCGGTCGGCGCGCTGTGCACCGTCGAACCAAGCCGTACGAAGTTGCTGAGTGTTGTGACCTCGCCGGACGGTGAGGCCATGGCTACGGTGACGCTCTTCGCCAGACCGGGCGAGAGCGCACGACAGTTCGGCGCACGTGCTGCAGCAGACCTGGTAGTCCAGGGCGCGCGCGATCTGCTGGCCGGTGACTTCGCCATGGCGGCAGCGGAGTAGCCTTGCCGAACCTTCAAGCGCAACGCGCCCTCCAACGCACGCCACTTCGCGTCCTGGTCACACGCGCGCCGCACCAGGCATCCGCGCTGGGCGACGCGCTCA
>CBAAAE010000117.1:0-9199 GCA_964658845.1 uncultured Novosphingobium sp.
TTGAAGGTCTGGTTGTACTGTGGCGGAAAGTAATAGGCCTCCGGCTTGCCTTTGAAACCGACGCGTTCCGCGAACTCATCACTCTGGTGCATGTGGTGCGGAATGGGGCCTTCGTTATCGAAGAATTTGCAGAGAATATTCCATCCCTTTTCGCGATCGAAGACATCCTTGCCAAGCAGCAGTTCACCGGCCATTTCCACCGCGTCCTTCAACAGGAATTTCTCGCCGGACTTGGTAACGACGTAGCTCAGTCCCTCGTCCGCCGTGGTGTCCGGGCCGTTCGCGGCTTTGGTGGTGGAAGAGAACCAACGCTCATTGATGCCTCCGCGATGCGCGCCAAAGGCATAAAGATCATCTGGGTGGAGCTTCAGCCGGCGCCCTGGAATCATGAACGAGCGGGGAACCCATGAAGGTGCAAGCCTGAGAATGCCTCCGCCGGCCTCGACTGCCTGCTGCACTTGATCGTGTTGCAATGCCATGTACTGTCCTCTTGCTGTTGTTTTGTATTTGCGCGCATGGAGCGAAATGCAGACTTCAGTGAAACAGATATTTCGGGGCGGAACCAACTATGAGACGTCTCAGTCACGGAAGCCTATGGGAAGTTCGCCGCACGTGTCAAACGCGTTCCGCTGATTTGCTGCAGGCAGAACTCCCTCACGTTCCGTGAAGCGCCGGGCCGGGTGCGTACCATTGAATAATGAGCTTCGACCTCGCGCCCGGCAGCTTCCGCGGCCTGATCTTCGATTGTGACGGGACCCTGGTGGAGACACTGCCCGCGCACGTGCAGGCGTTTCAGGATGTGCTGCGTCCGTTTGGGCTGGGCGTGTCCGCGGAGTGGTGCCGCAGCAAATACGGCCAGCCGAACATGCTGGTGATGGAGACCTTTGCCCGCGAGATCGCACCGCTGCCCATGGAACCGCGGGCGTTGCTGCAGGCGTGGGTGCAGGCTTACAGCCGCAATCTGCACCTGCTGGAGGAGATCCCGGAGACCTGCGCCGCGGCACGCGCCTGGCATGGCCGCGTGCCCATGGCGGTCGCCTCGAACGGGCGTGCGGCGAACGTGCAGGCCACCCTGGGGGCGCTGGATCTACTGCCGCTGTTCGATGCTGTGGTCTCCGTGGAAGAGGTGCCGCACGGCAAGCCCGAGCCGGACCTGTTCCTTGAGGCGGCGCGACGCATCGGCATTCCGCCGGAAGACTGTGTCGTCTTTGAAGATTCGGATGAGGGTCTGGAAGCCGCGGGACGCGCGGGCATGCGCGCCATCCGCGTTGCCTCCCGACACGTTCAGGCGGACGCCTGACAGCAGCGCCCTGCATGAGACACAGCTCACCCGCAACGACACGAAGCGCGTTCTCCCCTGCAAAGCGTCTAAGCAGGGCGATGCTGTTCCCCTTACAACGTCTGGCGATGGCCGTTTCGCTGTGCCTCGCCTGCGCGGTGCAGGGTGCACTGGCGCAGACGCCGGTAGCCTGGCTGCGCTATGCCATTCCACCCGATCCGCCCCGGTACCATGACCTGCCGCATGCCGTGGTGCTGCTGGGGAACGCTGCCGGGCAGGCTGCTCCTGAGGAGCTTGCCGCGGCGGATGAACTGGATCGCGGCCTGGGCCACATGGTCGCCGGCACCGATCTGCTGCTGCATCGCTTCGATCCTCGACTCGACTCGATTGTGCTGGGCACAACCGACGCCCTGCATCGCGCACGCCTTGGCCGCAGCCTGCCCGGATGGACTGAGAAGCCGCTGCCGGAAGAGGGCTTCCGCATCGTGCACCTGCGGCGCGGGGTACGGCAGTGGTACATCCTGCAGGGTGGTTCGCCGCGTGCCGAGCTTTGGGCCGCGTTTCGCTTTGCCGCGCTGGTTGCGGAGGATCAGCAGCTGCCTGAGGACATGACGGACACGCCGGCGCTGGGCCTGCGCGCCGTCGACCTGGGCGATGGTGCCGAGGCACTGGCACGGCTGGAGGATGGGCCTCAACATACCGGCCTGGCACGCCTGCTCTCGTCGGTCGGGATCAACGGCATCCTCGTGGAGGCGGACGCTCCCCTGGGTGCAAAGCTCGCCATGGCGATCCGGCCCTACGGCATGCGGCTCTGGCTGCGTACAACGGCCGCGTCTACACCGGAGCAGGTCGCAGACCTCGCTGCAACCGTGCCTGACCTGGGCGGCACCGTGGTCCGCGTCCCGAAACATGCCGGCCTGCCGGAGCTCAGGGTCGCGATGCAGCAGGCAAACGCGGAGGCCAGGCTGCTGCGTCGCGCGGGTGCAGCGGTGGTGCTGGACGATGCGCTGGGACCGCCCCTGCGTGAACCCGGCGGCGCTCACGAAGCCACTCCGGAAGAGCGTGCGAACGTGCTGCGCGGGGCGCTTGAGCCAAACGTGATCCTGCTCGGCGCAGCCGTGCCGCCGATGATGCCGCTTGCTGGCCTTGGCTCCGCGAACTTCGGCCTGCTGCCCGGGTCGCCGCAGCTTGCCGCCTTCGACATCTATCCTGAAGCCGCGGAAAGCCTGGCCTATCCTGCGGCCCCGTGGGAGAGCGCCCTGCAGACCCCCGAAACCGGGGTCCGCGGCGACTCGAGCCTGTACACCCTGCTGCACGGTAATGTGGCGGGAGGCGTCGTCGGCATGCTGTCGGAACGCAGCATCGAAGCCATGTTGCAACAGCCCCTGCTGCAGGCGAACCTGTACGCCTTTGGACGTGTCGCCTGGTGCCCCACGATGAGTGTGGAAGCGGCCACGGAGGAGTGGTCGCGACAGACCTGGGGCGACGACGCGCGCGCCCACGGCGTTGCCACGCGCATCCTGCTGGCAAGCGCGGCAGCGAGCCTCGCAAACCGTGCGCCCTTCGGTCTCCCCCTGCTTGCAAAAGGCTCGGGAGGCCCTGAACCGGCGCAGGCGGCTCACCTGTACGTGAACTCCGCGCCGCTGGCGGATGGGTCGGGTATCGGCGTCGATCGGACCGCCGGTGGGACGAACGAAATTGCGCGCTACCCCGGTGCACTGTCGAAGCGTCTGGCCGATCCGTCGCAGACTCCCGAGGCCTGGCTGCTGACCTTCCACCGGCTGCCCTATGACCATCCCATGAAGGATGCCAAGACGCTGGCGCAGAGCTTCTACGACGTGCATTTCGCGGGCGCATCAACAGCGGCCAACGCACTCGATACGTGGGAGAGCACGCGGGGCCTGGTGGATGAGGCTCGCTTCACGGCGGTACATACTCTGCTGGCGCGCGCCGCAACGGAGGCTGAAATCTGGCGTGAGATCTCGACCGAGTGGATGCAGCGCACAAGCGGAAAACCTGACGCCTCCGGCTTTGTCGGCAGACATCCCGGACGGGTCGAGGCCGAGGCGATGAAGCGCTCCGGCTATGCCGTCGTGAAGACCGGCCCCGACGCTGCTTCGGGCGGCGCGCTGGCCGTTTGCGATGCTGCCGCGTGCCAGGTGTCCACGACCTTTGAGGGCTCGGAAAACGTCTATCGGGTCGAGGTGGGCTACATCGACGAGCAGGCCGGCTGCAAGTTTTCACTGCTTGTAAATGGAACTTTCCAGGCGCGCTGGGTGGCACCGCCCGGCAAGGACCCGGCCGTTGCACCGCTGGCTGCTGCGGCACGTTTCGTCGCCAATGGCATTCGCCTGAAGTCAGGAGATACCATCGAGGTGCAGGCCCTGACCGAGAAACATGGGAAAGCGCCGCTGGACTTCATCGAAATCACACGCGATCCAAGATGGAATTAGCCCTTCGCCGACGCGACTGCCAACGCTCTGTTCCGCGAGGACCGCAGGACTCCGGCGGGTGTAAGCTGTGGCAACGAAACCAACCTTGAGCGAGCCCCTATGCAGCAGAGCGGAACAGAGATCGTCAGTGGCGAGCAGGTCAGGAGCCGTGCGACGGGTGCATTGTTCTTTCTTGGTTTCGGATCGTTTTGGGTTTTTACCGGACTGGTGCAGACGCATCAGTCGTCGCGTACCGGATTTACGCTGCTGGGGCTAGTCAGCGGGCTGCTGCTGGTGTTGACCATCCGGCTGATGCGTCGCGCGCGCAACCTTCCATCTGCTGGCGAAGACCCTCAACTCCGTGCACGCGCCCGGCGCATGTTCAACGCAGTCAACATCATTCAGTGGGTTTCGATTGGAACGGCGCTCGTCATTCTGAACCTGTTGCGTCTGCCGGCCTACATCGTTCCGGCCATCGCGATCATCGTCGGCCTGCACCTGTTTCCGCTGGCTGCGGCCTTCCGCTACCGGGCGCATTACGCGACCGGCACACTGCTGCTGCTGTGGCCGGCAGGCTGCCTGGCGATGCTGGCACGGGACCAGGTTTCAGGCGTCTGCGCGCTCGGCGTGGGAGCGATCCTTCTGGGCAGCGCTGCGCTCACGCTGCTGCGAAGCTTCGCCGGCGCCAGGTCCGTTCTACCCATGGCCGTCGCGACCCACGGCTAGGTCAGTCGCGGAAGTCTCCGGCCCTGAAGGGCGCAGGCGCGTTGATGCAGCGGGGCTGAAGCCCGCTGCTTCTTCAGAGAAGCGGGGAACGACACCTGCCGGGGAGCGACCCGCTCAGTCCCATTCGATCTGACTGAGAACGATCACGCCTTCCACATTGTCATCCCGCAGCGCAGCGGAGGGATCTGCATGCGTGCCCGTACCCAGCACTCCGCCGAGGATTAGACAAAAATGCAGACCCTCCGCGTTGCGACGGGATGACAATGTTGGGGTAAGTCGGACGCCGCAAGGCCCTAAGGCAGATGCTGGACCTGGTAGGTTGCGGGGATCCTGGGGGTTTCGAACTGGTCGTCCTCGAGCGTCTGGTTGACTGCGAGCTGCGTGATCGTGAGCGCGAGGTTGAGCTGATCCAGCGGTCGATGAATGGTGATCCGCGACGGAAAGGTGACCTTGCCGAACAGCTTGTAGTCGTCATAGTTCACAACGGTGACAAGCTGACCCGACTCGTCGTAGATGTCTTGCTGGTAGGGCATCAGGGTCGCGCGGCCAATGTGAATCACGCGCAGGGTCTTGAGCTCGGGGCTGTTGTCGACGGTACGGTAGATCCCGACGTCATACTCCGGCTCATCGACCACGTACTTGCGCGTGGGATCGGGCTGATAAATGCGGTCGTCTGAAGTAAGCGACACCTTTTCCAGCGGACCGGCGCTGTGAATCAGCAGCGCCTCCGCAAAAATCGATGGGCGAAGATTCTCCAGGGGATTGCTGGAGGGGGTGCGGATGTCGTTCGAACCCGTGATCGCGCGGTTTTTGGGTGGGATCACGATGGTAAAGGTCTTGCCGTCGGTCACCATGTCGAGCAGCTTGCTGCCCACCACGGGCACCAGGCCGACAAAGCGCAGATCGCCGGTTTTGCGCAGCAGGATGTACCCCGTGAACGAGGTGTAATCGATGACCTTGCCTTCTTTGCCGCCGCCGGTCGAAGCGACCATCTCGACGCGCGCATTCAGCGTGTCGATGGCGTCGAAGCGGCCTGTGGTGTCCTTCACCAGGGTCTCCAGTGAGGACGAAAGCACCTGTGCCGGCGGGTGCGTCTGCATGACCGATCGCGTAGTCCGCAAACAGCCGGTCAACGCGGGCAGCAGGCAGATTGCTGCAAGCGCCCTGCCTCGAAGGTGGTTCATCGTTCCCAGAAATTCCAGTCTAGCGTCTCTGCGGTCCCTCACGCTCCCCTGAAAGAGAACGACAACACGCGCCTTTTGTGACGATCTCTGGTTGGATGTCCGCCGAAGGCATGGCGATGGCATTTGTTTCCCGGCGCGGGTCAGCGCAGGCTGTTGCGGTACGCCGCCACCTGGCCGGTATGTTCCTTCAGATCGGCTGAAAACTGGGTGTGGCCGGTGCTGTCCGCGACAAAGTACAGGTTCTCAGTTTCAGCAGGATGGGCGGCAGCGCGCAGGGCGGCAGCACCCGGCGAGCAGATGGGCCCGGGCGGCAGGCCGCCATGGCGATAGGTGTTGTAGGGCGAATCGAAGTCGAGGTCGCTGCGATGGATCACACCGCTCCACCGGTTGGCGCGGAGCGCGGCATAGATCACCGTGGGGTCCGTCTGCAAAGGCATGCCGAGCCGCAGCCGGTTCTCGAAGACACCGGCCGCCAACCCCCGTTCGTCATCGAAATGAACCTCCTTTTCGACGAGCGAGGCGAGGATCACCGTGCGTGCGACATCGGTCGAGATGCCCTCCTTCGCGATCGCAACGCGGAACCGGCGAACCATGGATTCCTGGATCGCACGCGGGGTCGCATGCCTGCCAAAACGGTACGTGTCAGGGTACAGGTAGCCTTCGAGCGAGGTGGCCCGGGGTGCCAGATCGGCGATCACATCCGTGTTCTTGACGGCAGCGTCGAGGAAGGCTGCGCGCGAACCCAGTCCGGCAGCTTCCACGGCTGAGGCGATGTCGTAGAGGTTGAACCCCTCGGGAATCGTAACGGCACGAGTGTAGACGTCACCTCGCTGGATGCGCTCGTAGACGGTGGCCGCGCTGGCGGCGTCAGCGAACCGGTACTCGCCGGCCTTGAGGATGCCGCCTCTTCGCGCGCGCAGGAAGAAGAAGGCGTAGCGGCTCCGGATGACGCCAGCCGAGACCAGCTTTTGCGCCATTCCAGACGTCCCGATGCCTGCCGGCAGATCGACGAAGACTTCCGCAGGCGGCGCCTTGGGCGCATACAACACGAACGCACCGACCCCGGCAAGACCCATCAGCAACAACAACATGGCGGCAGCCGTCTTCACACTTTCAATTTCTCACATGCGATCCGGCCGCAAATCGCCGGCCAGGTACAACATGCAAGGCCGCGGCGTCGAAGGTGGGCCGGACTCACGTCCCAAATCGGTCTTGTTATGGATTTCCACCGAGATTCTACTTGCCACAGAGCACCCTTTGGGGCGAATATAAGGCGAAGAAACGACGGCTAAGATGAGAGCTATACCCTCCTATCTCATTGTTTTAAGGGCGTAAGACCAACGGTGCACAGGCCACCAGATTTCACGTTGACTGGCCGTTTTCCCGACCGTTAGATTCGGGGAACTCCAACGACGGACCGAGACACCGCACGCGGTGCGGACAACCTGCAAGGTTTTCGCGGGCAACAGCCCTTCTGCGCCATTTTCAGGCACGCAGACCTTGCTCAACCACAACAGATTTTCTGTCGCGGCACAGATGGCCAGAGAGCCAGCCAACGCAGAGAAATAACCGGCCGCGGCACGACCTGAACAACCAGGCGGGCACCGGACCTTGAGGCGAAAACAGAACCATGAACTATTTGCGCAGGGATTTAAAGGTATGTGAGGGGTGCGGCGGCTTGTGGGTCCGGACCGGATTGGCTGCGGGAGTGTACTGCCGGCACTGCGGGCCGCGGATGGCTGATCTGCCGGTCCGCAGACGGCTTCATCCGGGCAGGCCTTGCCGTGCTGTCCACGGCAAACAACCGATGCAACATGCAGGAGGTGCAGAATGAAGCTTTTACAGATGCCGAGCCGCAACAACGGCACAAACGCGAACCGAGTGAGCAACAACCACCCCGAAGGCGGAATGCTGCCGCAGGTCTGGGCAACAGAAGGTAACCTGGCACACGCGGTACAGGCGTACGCAGAGAACTCTCCCGAGGAGGAGGCGCTGGCCGCACGGGCCGCCCAGGAGCGTCTGCGTTCGGCACCTGTCTTCCGGGTGGTGTTGTCGCCGCAGACGGCGTTCTACCGCAGCTACACAGAGGCGATGCTGCGCCGCTACGGCGTGCTGTCGCTGGAGAGCGGCCGCGTGCCGTCGCTGCTGGGCCGCGAGATGTTTCGCGGCAAGGTGACAAGCTACCGCGTACACGCGTTCGACGACGTGGTGATCTTCGTCCACGACGTGGAACGCTGCATCGGTCTGCTGTCAGCCGACCAGCAGCGGCTGATCCTTCGCATCGGTGTGCAGGAATACACCTTTGGCGAAGCTGCGTCGATGCTGAAGATGAGCCTGCGATCGGTACAGCGCAGGTATCACAACGCGGTCGACGAACTGACGGCCATTTTCCTGGAGCGCAAGCTGCTGGAAAGGGTCGCCGGCGATCCCTGTCAAGAGGGCGAGCGTACGGCGAAGGTCGTAAGTCATGCACCGGTAGAGGTTTACGGTTAAAAACAAGTTGGCATGGTATTACCCTGCCAATTGGTATTCTGAATAGGCGAGAAGAAAAGGGCCGAAAGGCACCGGGTTCTCGACGAATTTGGAAGGAACGGCAGGGGAGGCGCTTCGGCGCCTCCCCTGCTGTTTTGCGTGTGCCTTTTTTGGAGACGGGAACAGAGAAAATCCTACGGAATCGCAGATCGAACGGGACCTTCGCGGGGTATGGAAGAGCGGGTGCAGGGAAGCAGCATGCCCTGCCCCCGCCGTTGGACGGTGCGCGGCCCGGCGAGGTGCTGGCGGCCGGCCCGGTCGTGCTGCCACCCACGCCACGGGCCGGCGGCTGCCGGCAGTTCGTGCGGAAGCAGATCGCAGGCGCCATGCCGGAGCTGTGCCACGCGTTGATTACCATGGCGCTGAAGAACGAGGATCTGGGCGCATTCAAGCTGCTGTGGCAGATGGCGGAACTGGAACGGAAATCGCCTGGCGCAGGTCCGGCAAAGAAGGACAGGGAGTTCGCACGCAGGGCCATGGCGGAGTATCACGACCGCTGACGGCGTTGACTCAGGCGGTTAAGGCAACAGAGTTGCAGGAGCGAGGAAACGAATGGGTGAAATGAAGAGCAGGAGCGGGAGCGGCCACCGAGTGGTGCGCAGGGCAGCCGGCCTGTTGTTATGGCTGGCGGCAGCCTTGTGTGCCGGTTTCAGCCGGCCGGCGGCGGCGCAGGTGACGGTGTCGCCCATCAGCGATACCGTCTACTACGCCGACGGATCGACGGCTGCGGGCAAGGTACTGGTCAGCTGGCCGGCCTTTACCACGGCCGGTGGGCAGAGTGTGCCGGCGGGCAGCACGTCCACCACGCTGGGAGCGGGCGGCAGGCTCAGCCTGTCTTTGGCCTCGAACACGGGCGCCACGCCCGCTGGAACGTACTACACGGTGGTGTACCACCTGAATGACGGGTCGACCAGCCGTGAGTACTGGACGGTGCCGGTAAGCAGTGGTTTCCTGTCGCTGAGTGCGGTGCGGACGAGCGTCCTGCCGACCAGCATTGCGATCCAGGCGGTCTCGAAGCAGTATGTGGACCAGGCCATCACGCGCGC
>CBAAAE010000118.1:0-8983 GCA_964658845.1 uncultured Novosphingobium sp.
AGCTGCGGGAGGACGGGCATGACATCCGCTATGTGGATGCCGGGGGCGGGCTGGGCATTGAGTACGCAGATCAGCCTTTCGACGCGGCAATGCAGGTGGACCGGTACGCGCATGCCCTGCGAGCGGCGCTGGGAGAGATGAAGATCCACCTGCTGCTTGAGCCCGGACGCTTCCTCGTGGGGCAGGCAGGTGCCCTGCTCACGCGCGTGCTCTATCGCAAGCAGAACGGCGACAAGAAGTTTGTAGTGGTCGACGCGGGTATGAACGACCTGATCCGCCCGGCACTCTACCAGGCGCACCACGAGATAGTCCCGCTGCTGCAGAGGGAAGGCTCGGGACTGGAAGAGGCCGACATCGTCGGTCCGGTGTGCGAGAGCGGTGACTTTTTCGCGCGCGCACGCACGCTAGCCGAAACGGAAGAGGGCGATCTGCTGGCGATCCTGGACGCGGGCGCGTACGGCCTCTCGCTCAGCTCGAACTACAACACCCGCCTGCGCCCGGCGGAAGTGCTGATCGAAAGTACCGGACCTCGACTGATCCGTCGGCGCGAGACGTACGAGGAGCTGTTCGCGCAGGAGATACCCTGATCGCGCGATAGTTCCAGCGCGTGTTTGTGCCGCGTGACTACCCAGAGCTCTGAAGCCGATCCAGAGCGCAGCGCATCGGATGGTTATGAGCACACCCATTGGCACCGGCGTTCGTATTGGCCATGTGCACCTGCGGGTGGCCGATTTGGAGCGGGCGATCCGCTTTTACAATGGTGTGCTCGGATTCGAGGTGAAGATGCGGTATGGATCGTCCGCGGCGTTTCTCTCGGCTGGCGGCTACCACCACCACATCGGTCTGAACACGTGGGAGAGTCTCGGCGGAAAGCCACCCAACGCTGGGACCACGGGTTTATACCACCTCGCGATCCTCTATCCGACGCGTGCTGAGCTGGCCGACGCTTTGCGACGCCTGATTGCTGCGGGCGTGCCCTTGCAGGGCGCGTCCGACCACGGTGTGAGCGAGGCACTGTACCTGGCCGACCCTGATGGTAATGGGGTGGAGCTCTACTGGGACCGACCTCGCGAAGAGTGGCCCGTCAATGCGGCTGGTGATCTGCAAATGATGACAGCCTCGCTGGATCTGGGCGCGTTGCTCGCGCAAGCATCATAGCTCTGTCACTTGCTATACTGCCGTTTGTTGCGGGCGCTATCTCAGGTCCGCCTAGTCACGGAAGAAAGCGCAGGGAATTAGCGATGTCAGGCCATTCAAAATGGGCAACCATCAAGCACAAAAAAGGCGCGGCGGATGCCAAGCGCGGCAAGGTTTTCACCCGTGTGATCAAGGAAATTACGGTCGCGGCGAAGGTTGGCGGCGGCGATCCTGACGGCAACCCGCGCCTCAGAACGGCGATCCTGGCAGCCAAGGCTGAGAATATGCCCGCAGACAACATCAAGCGGGCCATTCAGCGCGGAACCGGCGAGCTGGAGGGTCTCAGCTATGAGGAGATCACCTTTGAGGGCTACGGTCCGGGCGGCGTCGCGGTCATCATCGACGTGCTGACCGATAACCGAAACCGTGCAGTCAGCGAGATCCGGCATGCCTTTACCAAGAACGGCGGCAACCTGGGTGAGACTGGTTCCGTCGGGTACATGTTCGCGAAGAAGGGTCTGATCGTCGTGCCGAAAGATGGTGCGGATGAGGACAAGCTGACCGAGACCGTGCTGGAAGCGGGTGCGGACGACCTGAGCGAACAGGGCGGCAGCTGGGAAATCCTGACCGCACCAAGGGAGTTTGAGCCGGTGCGCGAGGCGGTGACCAAGGCCGGCTTCAAGCCCGAACACGCCGAAGTCACCATGATCCCAAACGTGTACCAGAAGCTGGAAGGCTCGCAGGCTAACGCGATGATGCGGCTGCTTGAGGTGCTGGAAGATCTGGACGACACGCAGAACGTCTACTCCAACTTCGACATGGACGAAGAACACGTTCTGGCCTAGGCCGGAGTACAACAAGAGCAGCGGGCCGCCGTTACCGGCGGCTTTGCTTTGTCACGGTAATGAGGGTGAATGCGGAAATTTTCAGGTAGCTTGATTTCGGCGTTAGCCGCGATGCTTGTACACAGTTCCGCTGGTGCGCAGGTCCGACCGCAGGAGTCGCCGGTGGAGGCGCAAGCCAACGCGCGCTCATGGGAGGCCGGCGTCCTGTTCCAGGGCGGCAAGGGCATCACGGACGACCGTGACGACTTCAAGTTCTTCATGGCGGGCATTCATCTCGGCAAGGTGCTGACACCCGAGATCGGCAAAGGCCTGTTCCGTGGCAACTTTGAATACGCCGGCGAGTTCTTCCCATACTGGCAGTCGAACACGCCTACCTTCCAGCGATACTCGTGCCTGCCGACCTCAAATCCCGCGGTCATCTCCTGCACGGGACCGTACACGGTGGGCGGTACCTTCCGCGGAGTCTCGGCGACACCGATCATCCTGCGGTGGAACTTTACGCGCGGCAAGAAGATCATGCCATGGGCCCAGGCGGCGGGGGGTGTGCTGTGGACGAATCACAAGTACCCCGCGTACGGTCAGGGGCCGGTGAACATTGGGAATGACGGGCCGAACGCCGACGCCAGCGTCTGGAACTTCACACCGCAGGGCGGCATCGGCCTCCATTACTTTGTGAAGCCGAAGCAGTCGCTCGATTTCAGCGCCAATGGCGTGCACATCTCTTCGGCCAGCCTGGGAGATCGGAACCCTGGTGTGAATGCAAGTGTGCAGTTTTCCGTCGGTTATAGCTGGTGGAAGTAGCCGTGAAACGGGAGGTCCAGATCCAACGCGTATCTGGATACTGAGTGAACGTATCGATGCAGGAGCCGATTGTGGAATGCGTGCCCAACTTTTCAGAGGGACGCGATGAACGTGTGGTGCGCGAGATTGCACGCTCCATGCAGGTATTCGGTGTCAGCCTGCTGGACTGGTCCATGGATGCGGCGCATAACCGCAGCGTGATCACGATTGCAGGCGCTCCCGATGCGGTTGCAGAGGCGGCGATCCGCGGTGTCGGACGTGCGTCGGAGTTGATCGACTTGACCTGCCAGACAGGGGTCCACCCACGTGTGGGCGCTGGAGATGTGGTGCCGTTCGTGCCGGTGCGGAACTACACGCTGGGGCAGTGTGTTTCACTGGCGCACCACGCCGGACTCCAGGTCTGGCGACGATTTGGCATACCCGTCTACTTCTACGAAGCTGCCGCCCGCCGGCCGGACCGGGTGCGGCTTGAGGACGTTCGACGCGGCCAGTTTGAGGGTCTGCGTGAGTCGGTTCGGACTGATCCGAATCGTTGCCCGGACGTAGGCACGTGCGATCTGCATCCCACGGCAGGCGCAAGCCTGCTGGGTGCGCGCCATTTTCTCATCGCCTATAACATCTACCTTCACAGCAGCGACTTACACATGGCGCGTACCATTGCGCGCGCCATCCGGGCGTCAAGCGGCGGCCTGCCCGGGGTAAAAGCCATGGGCGTGCTGGTCGATGGCCGCGCGCAGGTAAGTATCAATGTGACGGATTTCCGGTCCACTCCTGTGGGTAAGGTGCACGCTGCAGTGCGACGCCTGGCGCTTGATGCGGGCATCGAGATCGCGGAAGGCGAGTTGATCGGCCTGGTTCCTGAAGATGCCTGTAAATCCGACGAAGGCGGTCAAACCGTTATGGAATGGGCGCGTCAAATACCTGAGTTCAGGGTAGAAGACAAGGTGCTGGAGTGTCGGCTGGAACGGCCCATGAAATGGCCTGAGGCATTGACCGAGTGAAACTTCTAACCTGGATGTGGAGGCGGTAAGCGTGAAAAGTTCGGCAACGCGTGCAGTTCTGATGGGCCTTGCGACGGCGGCTTTGTGTGTGGCGGCGGTGGCGCGTGCCTCGCAGCTCAGCAGTGACGCAAAGTCGGCCATTCCGAACGACGTTCAGCAACTTATTGTCGTCGATTACCGCGCCATGCAGGCTTCTCCCGCAGCCATGAATCTGAAGGACCGCATCATGCCGCCGGAATTGCGCCGGCTTGAGGCAGCGCTGAAACAGAGCGGTCTGAAGGTAGATCGCGATGCCGACACACTCGCTTTCGCCGCATTCCGCACCGCTGCAGGCACGACGCACACCGTCGGCATTGCACAGGGACAGTTTCAGACCTCTGCGATCCTGGCGACCTTTGCCAAGCAGAAGACGAAGGCGCAGGTGGTGCGTAACTACAGCATCTATCCCATGGGCGCGGCTGGTCTGAGTGTGGTTTTCCTGAACCAGACCACCATGATCTTCGGCGACGCTCCGTCAGTACGGGCGGGCCTGGATGCGCGTGACGGCGTATCAGCCAACATGCTGAGCAACGGCGACATGATGAACGAGATGAACGTGGTGGATTCGCGCCCGGTGTGGAGTCTGCTGGACCAGAAGGGAACGCAGACAATGATGAAATCTGTCCTCGGCGAGGCATCGTCGCTGACTGACTATGACACGGTGAAGAACCGCATGAAGAGCTCGCGGTATACGCTCGACTTTGCCAACGGCATTCACTTCGATATGGCGGTCATCATGTCCGATACGATGACTGCGGCGACTGCTGCCACACTGATGAAGGGCATGGTCATGCTGAAGAAGACGCAGGGAACCTCGCAGGAAAAGGCCGCACTCAACGATACTTCGGTCGACTCCAGCTCAGGCACGCTGCAGGTCTCGTACGCATCTTCCGAGGGCCAGTTTGCGGACCTGTTGAACTCCCCGCTCTTCCAACAGGTAGTCCGCTAAGTTACTCGCCGGCTTACGCAGGAAAGATCGATGCAGAGAAGGGAGCCGAACACATGTGCGTCCGCTCCCTTTCTCTGCCCTTACAAACTCGATTTATTGTGCGGCGTACAAGCGGCCATGATGCGTGCCACGCTGCGCTCGCGAACTTCTTCCGTCAGCTCGTAGATCTGATGGTCTCGATACACCTGGATGGTTTGCCGGGTAGTATCCACCAGTATCTCGCAGTGATGGCATTCGCCAAGATGCGATTGAATTTCTTCGAGCAACTGCGGCTCCACAGGGCCGTCGAAGTAGTCGGTCATCTTTGCGAGGAACTCGGTGCAGGTCACAGCTTGGTGCTCCCGTCCTTACGCTTCAGATAGCGGCTAAGCCGTTCTCGCAACTGCAGACGCGCTCGAAGCAATCTTGACTTGACCGCCGGAACGCTCAAGCCGAGCGCCTGTGCGGTTTCTTCAGTCGACAGGTTTTCGATGTCGCGAAGGGTGAAAACGGTGCGAAAACCTGGCGATAACCCCGCAATGGTGCGTTGAAGAATACCACGCAGTTCCGACGTGCCATATTGTTGCTCAGGGTCGGGAGTCCAGTCGGCGAAATCGCGCGGGATAGACCCTTCTTCCGTCTGAACGTCCTGATCCATCGAAACGGTGCGGCTTGTCTTGCGTTTCCGCAGCCGCATCAGGCTTTCATTGACGGCGATACGGGTCAGCCAGGTGGAAAATTTGCTGTTTCCCTGGAACTGTTCCAGCTTGCCGTACGCCTTCATGAAGACGTCCTGCGTGATGTCTTCGGCGTCTTCGCGATTTTGCGTGATGTGCTGTGCCACCCTGAAGATCTGGCGGTCGTATTGCCGGACCAGTTTCTCAAAGGCCTTGGTGTCGCCATGGCGGGCGGCATCTACAAGGGCGACGTCGGGGTGGACTTCTTCTGTTCCGGTCTGCTCTATAACAGGCATGCTCTCCGGTTAGTGTACTTCCGGGATGAAGCAAGAGCAATGCAATCCGACTCGGAGCCGTTCTGAGTGTTGTCATGCCGCAAAACGTGTGACGATGCGCCTGCTCGTTACCAAGCGTGGTTCGGAAATCGGTGTGCGCGATACGTCGGAGCTTCCGCTACGTCTTAGAGTGAAGACGTGAAGCCGTTTCTCTCATCGCTCGTGATGCTTGTCTGTCTTGCTTCGGTGTGCCGTGCTGCGCCTGCCAGACATGCCGCGAGTCCTGCAAAGAAAGGGACGAGCCAGTCCGCTAAGTCATCCGCAGCCCGCGGACCCGTGAAGGGCAGCGCGAAGCGTGGCTCGGCCAGCGCTTCGAAGGGCAAGACGCTGGTTCGCGGCAAGAAAGCCTCTGGGAAAGCAACAGGCCGCTACGCCACACACGTTCGCGCGGTACACATTGCGTCGGAACCGACGCCGCAAAGCCGCAAGCTGATCTCCGTGTTCGTCGAGACGTCTGCGCTCCGGCCGATGGCACAGCAACTCGCCTTGTCCAGGTCTCCCGCCGCGTTTGCCGGTGTTCAGAGCTACGCCGCGGCGCATCCCGGTGAAGTGGCATCGGCAGCGTACCTGGCCATGGGGCACGCCTATGCTGCAGACCGACGCTATGGTGAGGCGGTGAACACCTATCGCCAGGCAGGCAGCGGCAGTGCGCTGCGCGATTACGCGGACTACCTGGGAGCGCAGGCTGCTCTGCTGAATCACGATGGCACCACCGCAATTACGCTGCTCACAGGTTTTGCTGACAAATACCCTGGCAGCATCTTTGTACAGAGCGCACCGGTCACGCTGGCCAACGCCTACCTGCTGAACAATGACCCGCAGAACGCCTTGACGGCGCTGGCCCTGCTGGCCGGGCAGAAGCGCTCGCAAAGTGCGGACTACCTGCTGACAGAGGCGAAGGCTCACCAGGCAGCAGGTGATAACACAGCGGCAGCGGCGATCTACCGGCAGATCTATGTGCGGCTGCCGTTTTCGCCTGAGGCCGCGCAGTCGCGCACCGCCCTGCAGGCGATGAACTCGGGGCCAACCGCGGGTGAGCGCAAGCTGCACGCCGACGCGCTGTTCAACGCAAAGCGATATGCCGAGGCAGGTGATGAATACCACGCGATCGAGCGCAGTGATTCATCCCTGTCACAGGCCGACCGCAATGCCCTGCAGATTTACGCCGCAGTGTGCGATCTGCGTTTGAAGCATCTGTCGCGTGGCGAGGCAGAGCGTCTGCCCGACACAGGAGATGACAGCGCCGCTCTGAAACTCTACATCCTGGCGGAGATCTCGCGGACAGAGGGTGATCAATCGGGTCATAACTCGATCCTGGAGCAGATGGAGCAAAAGTTTCCGCGTAGCCGATGGCTCGAGGAAGCGCTCTATTCCGGCGGCAACATGTACCTGATCAAGCGCAACGCGCAGCAGGCGATCGATCATTACTCCAAGCTGGTCGAATACTTTCCGAACAGTACCTACGCTCCTTCTTCACACTGGCGGACGGCATGGCTGAACTATCGCATGCGCAACTACCCTGAGGCGGCGCGACTAATGGAGGAGCAGGTTACAAAGTATCCTACCAGTGCTGAAGCACCCACGGCGCTGTACTGGCGCGGTCGCCTCTATGAGGATCCAGAGAAGAATAACGCCCAGGCCGCGAACTTCTACACGGCCCTCTCGACCACCTACAGAAACTACTATTACGCCAACCTTGCGCGGCAGCGACTGGCTGCCATGGGTCCTCAGCAGCCGGTCGACCCTGCTGATGCGTTGGCTTCCGTCCGCGCACCGGCGCCGCCAACGCTGGTGGCTGCACTGCCTGAGAACGACCCCCACCTGATCAAGGCGCGACTCCTGGCGAATGCCGCGTTGAACGAGTACATTGCACCGGAGATTCAGGCGAGCGGGACCAGTTCGCAGTGGGGATCGCTTGCTGAAGCGGAAATCTACACCAGCTATGGGGAGAACGTGCGCGCGCTACAGGCGATCAAGCGCAGCGGACTCTCGTTCTACACGCTACCCGTCAGCGAAGTTCCGAACGAGTACTGGCAACTGCTGTTTCCCAAGCCGTATTGGAGCGACCTGACGGCCGACGCGCAAAGCCAGGGACTTGATCCTTACCTTGTGGCTTCGCTGATCCGGCAGGAGAGCGAATTCAACCCGGGCGCAGTGTCTCGCGCGAACGCGATGGGCCTGATGCAGCTACTGCCGGCCGTGGGCAAGGCGCAGGCCAAGCGTGTGGGTATGCGCGGGTTTTCTGCTGGCAGCCTGCTGAATCCTTCCGTGAACCTGCACCTTGGCACGGCAAATCTCAGGCAGGTGCTGGACCGCTTCAACGGCACGCCGGAGTACGCGCTGGCAGCCTACAACGCAGGCGATGTGCCCATCCGAAATTGGATGGCCGAGAACAACTACAAGGACCTGCCGGAGTTCGTCGAGTCCATCCCGTACACGGAAACGCGTGAGTATGTGCAGTCGATCCTGCGCAATCGCGAGATGTATCGGCAGCTGTACGGCAGCAAGGAAGATGCTTCCGGGCGCGCCGTCTTCTCTTCGCGTTAGGATGCCAAGGACCGGCGCAGCAGCGTGTTCGCGCCGCTCGAACAGATAGGACAACCTCAACATGCGAGTGGTGGCAGGTGTAGACTTTGGCACGCTGAGCGTGCGTGTGACGTTGCTGGATGACGAGCGTGGAAGCCTCGGTACCGCCTCCGCGACGTATCCGCTGCATCGCAAGCGTCAGGAGCCGGACTTCGCAACGCAATCGCACGCAGACCAGATGTCGGCGCTGGTGCAGGCCATGCAAGGCGTGCTGCTGCAGACTGGCGTGGCCGGAGGTGCAGTTGAAGCCATCGCGCTTGACACCACCGGATCCAGCGTTGTTCCTGTAAACGGCGACATGCAGCCGCTGGACGATTACTACCTGTGGTGTGACCACCGCGCGCTCAAGGAAGCGCAGGAGATTACCTCTCTCGCGCATGCACACAGCCTGGAAGCGATCGAGTGGTGTGGAGGTGTGTATTCGCACGAGTGGGGCTTCGCCAAGCTGCTGCACTGGCTGCGTAACAATCCCGGAAAACGTGACCAGTTTGCGTCCGCCTTCGAGCATTGCGATATGGTGGCAGCCACCCTGTGCGGTGTTCGTTCGCCGGGCGAGGCGAAGCGTAGCGTCTGCGCGCTTGGGCATAAGTGGATGTGGAATCCCAAGTGGGGCGGCTTTCCCTCGCAGGAGTTT
>CBAAAE010000119.1:0-8953 GCA_964658845.1 uncultured Novosphingobium sp.
TCTCGCTGGTGCGCAGCATGGAGACGATCTGCACGCTGGGATCGTCCTCTTCCGCGCGGCGCAGAAAGCGGAACTGCCAGCGCGGCTCGCCTTCCACGTAAAGGATGCGGCGCTTCGCATCGCCCACCAGAACAGGCCGCGTCAGTGCGTTGTTTTTCAGGTTCTGTTCGCCGGGGAGCGGCTCCACGGCGAACCGCAGCGTCTTCGCACCGGCACTGCCCGCGGAGAAGAAGAGCGACTCACTCTGAATGGCACCATTTGCCCCCAGCGTCACCTCGTGCGAGGCCACGGTCCGGGCGCCATCGCGCACCGTGATCGTGGCGTGGCCGTTGGTGTAGCCGTGCTGCGTGAAGCTTACGGTCGCTGCAATGCGCGCGTTAGCAACGACATTGGGAGCGACGCTTACATCTTCCAACTCGATATCGTGCGCCTGCTCGGGCGACCCAAAGCTGACCGTGTGAACGGGCAGCCTGCGGTTGCGCAACGCCTGCATTGCGGTTAACCCGATCGCCGATCCGGAGCCAACGCCTGCGGCATTTTCGCTGCCATCCGTCAGCAAAACCACAGCGCCAACCGGCAGGTCGCTCGTCTCACCGGCAAGCTGCTGCAGACTGTCGCCGATGTGGGTTGCGGACGCACCCGGCGCCACACCCTTGAGCGAATCCACCTTTGTCAGCAGACCATCCAGTGTGTACAGACGCGTACGAAAGCGCTTGTTCAAGCCGTCCAATACGCCACTCTGCAGGGCGGTGAGGGCGGCTGCTTCGCGCGGCTGGCCGTTCACATCGGGAGTCGCCATGCTCTTTGAATCGTCGACGACCACCGCGATGATGTTCTGCTGAGAGCTGAGTTCTGCGACCGACATGGCGGGCTGCCAAAGCAGGAAAAGCAGCAGCGCCAGCAGCGCCGACTGCACACCCCATATGGCCCAAGAGCGGCTCTTGCTCAGGCGGGCGGCATCACCGCGCAGGCTGGGCGGAATCCTGCGCAGACGAGCCTGGATCAGGAGCGCAAGCCCCGCTGCGGTGACCACGATCAACACCGGCAGCAGCCAGACCGGCCAACTGCTGAGGAACACGAGGTGTCCCTTGGTAAAGACCGGGCTCGGATATTTGAACAACAGCGGAAACATGAGGGTGCGGAGCGCCTCGATCAATCCTGATACTTCGGTTCTGGACAAAGCAGGCGTTCAGGTCGCTTCGTCGATGCTGTTTCGAGGGCTCTGGCTGCGATCTCTAAGACTGGTTCAAGACTTGAAGCTGCCTGTACTTTGAAACGTACGGCCCTCTTCTTAATGAGTCATGCCGTACAGAATGTAATCAAGCCCGACGCGAAATGCCGCGGACGCGAAGGGCTCAGGATAGTTAGGATCGTCAGCCCATTCCCAGGCGTCGCCCAGGTGCATGTTGTGGCAGATGGCGACCATGATCCGCCCGTCCTTGTCTCGGATCGCGCGCCACTTCGGTGTATAGCCATCCTTTTCGTAGGTTCGATTGGTGCGGATGTAGTGCTCACCGGGGATCTGCATCTTGCTGTCCACGTCGTACAGCGTGTGGAAGATCTCGTCGTTGCTGGCCAGATCCTCGATAGGCAGGTCAGGCAGCACCTGCCGCAAACCGGTCATGAAATTTTCCCAGTCATTGGTCCCGTGGAAGTCGTCCACCATCAGGAAGCCGCCTTTCAGCAGATATTCGCGCAGCCGTTTCGCCTCCGCGTCCGTAAAACTCCACGTCTGCACCTGGACGGCGTAAATCCAGGGATAGTTGAAGATCTCGTCTGAGTCGAGCGTGACCACCTGTTCCGTTGGCCGCCCGTCGATGCGTGTGAGCCGGTGCATGGCGATGAGGAACTGCCGGTCGGCCTTGGGGTAATCGCGCGACCACGCGCTGCGTCCCCAGTACCCGCCGCCGCGGCCGCTCGAGCTCTGCATACTCGCCGTATAGGCCAGGCGCGACCAGTAGAACTCAGACTTCACATTGGAGGGCGAATCCTCGTTTCCGAAGCCGAAGTCTGCCACGCGCTGGTACGCGCCCATGCGCACCGAGCAGAACAGGACGGCTGCACAACACAGCCCAGTGACCACGGACAACAACGCAATGCGCGGCAGCTTCATCGGTCGACCTTCCCGGAGCGGTGTGGGGCGAGACTATCAGATTCGGCGTACGTCTTACCGGATAGACGAAGCGCACCCCCACCTTGTTGCAGCGGACCGAAAGTGGCGGCGCGATTTGCTGGTACCGCACATTTCTGACGTGAGAGGACCACCCTTCCGCCCCACGTCCGCGCAGCCGCTGTGTATCGTTGTTTCAACACGGAGAGCAAGGTTTGAACCGGCGCGATCTGCTCAAACTCGGCGGCATCGCCCTTTCCGGGGCGGGAGCGTCACGCCTGCCGCTGCTGGCGCAAACCGCCATGGGGATGCACCCGGCTGCTCCCGTGCCCGCCGGCAAGGCCGATTTCGAGCTGCGAATCGCGCCCGTGCAGGTGGAGCTGGAACCCTCGCGCATCCTTTCGACCATCGGCTACAACGGCACTTCGCCGGGACCGCTGCTGCGGATGAAAGCGGGCAAGCCCGTCACGGTCGACATCATCAATGACACCGACACACCGGAATTGGTGCACTGGCACGGCATGCTGATTCCAGCCGAGGTCGACGGCACGGAGGAGGAGGGCTCGCCCTACGTTCCGCCGCACGGCCGCAGCCGCATCACGCTGACGCCCGGCCCCGCGGGCATGCGCTGGTACCACTCGCATGCCATGGCCATGGACGACCTGAGCAAGGGCGCGTACAGCGGACAGTTTGGCATGGTCTTCGTCGAAGATGGCAACGACAAGGGCGCCTACGATCAGGAGCATTTCCTGACGCTGCGCGACTGGGAGCCGTTCTTCACGACGTCGATGGACGATGACGACGACGATACCCACGACGGTCCGCTGCTGGAAAAACCGCCCGAGATGAGCGCCGACCCGGACGGTCTCGAGGTCGGCTCCATGACCTACTCCATCAACGACAAGGCGCTGGGCGCGGGCGAACCCATCCGCGTGAAAGAGGGGCAGCGGCTGCTGGTTCATTTCTGCAACGCCAGCGCGATTGAAAACCGGCGCGTCGCCCTGGCCGGCCACAGCATGAAGGTCATAGCGCTCGACGGGAATGCCGTACCGAAGCCGCAGGTCGTGGACTCGGTTTTTCTGGGTGCGGGCGAGCGCATTGACGTCGAGATCACCATGAACAAGCCCGGGGTCTGGATCCTCGGATCGACCGAGAAGACCGTGCGCGAAGCCGGCCTGGGGGTGGTCGTGGAATATGCCGGGCAGCATAAGCAGCCGCAGTGGGTCGACCCGAAGAAGGCCGCGTGGGACTACACGATCTTCGGCAACGCCGACCCGGGGTCGCCCGCACCGAAAAACGTCATCGACATGCGCTTTCAGAAGCTGCCGCGCGCCCAGGGCAAGTTCAACCTGTGGACGGTCAACGGCAAGCCCTACCCGCATGAGCGCGAATTCGTGCTGCAGAAGGGCGAACGGTACCGCCTGATCATGCGCAATGCGAGTGACGACGCGCACCCCATGCATCTGCACCGTCACCTGTGGGAACTGGTGGAGATCAACGGGAAGAAGACCGGGGGCATTGTGAAAGACACCGTCGTGGTGCCGTACTTCGGCCGCGCAGTCGTGGATTTCACTGCGGATCAGCCCGGCCTGGCGCTCTTTCACTGCCACATTCAGCAGCACATGGATTATGGGTTCAAGGCGCTCTTCCGCTACGCCTGAGCTTGGCCTTGCCATCCGCAGCGCAGCGGAGGCATCTGCTTGTTGGCTGGACCAGCAATCGCGCTGGCTCGGGCTGATAAGCAGATCAGCCTTTCGTTACGGGATGACGGTGGGAGAGGTTACGGAATGACAGCCCGGGCGTTCCGCACCCGGGATCACCCCGCCTAGTCCGCCAGCTCAACCAGCAGGACCTGGTCGGTCCCGTCGACTTCTTTCAGCTTCACCTCGATGATTTCGCGGGAACTGGTAGGCACAACGCGACCCACGAACTGCGCCTCGATCGGCAGCTCGCGATGGCCGCGATCAATCAGCACCAGCAGCCGGACAGAGCGCGGACGGCCATGGTCGAACAGCGCATCCAGCGCCGCGCGGATGGTTCGGCCGGTGTACAGCACGTCATCCAGCAACACGATGTCGCGGCCGGCAATGTCGAAGCCGATCTCCGCCGGCTGCACCGTCGGCCGGGCCCGCTGGTCGACAGGTCGTCGCGATAGAACGAAATATCGAGCGTGCCCGTCTCGACCGGCACGCGCTCGATGGCTTCGATTATCTTCGCGATGCGCTGCGCCAGTGGCACGCCGCGGCGCTTGATGCCAACCAGGCCCAGGTTGCCGCTGCCTTCGTGTTTTTCGACGATCTGGTGGGCCAGCCGCACCAGCGTCCGCTCGATCTCCGACGCGGACATGAGCCGGCCCTTTTCGCGGATGGCGGGCTGGGTGGCGGGGGGTACTACGAGATTCGTGGTGTCGCTCATCGTTCGGTGATGATACGGTCCGCTGGAAGACCGTCGCAAGTGCCGACCGCGGCTACTCGCTGGAGCGCGGACGCCGCAAGCGCAGCATGGTCGCTGCCATCCAGCCGCAGACCGCTCCTGCTGCCACCAGCAGCACCAGCGATAGCACATGCCCGAAGATGAAGCTACCCGCGCGGAACTCCGGCGATTGCAGAAACGAGAGCAACTCGGGAGGAGGTGGACCGGCTGTTCGAAGCTGTGCCGGCACCTGCGCCGCTGCCTGCTCGATCTTGTCGTCCATCGCGTGCGAGTGGTAACCGTAGCGCAGCACAAAGCCGGCAATGCCGGTAATGCACGCGGCAAGCGAACCCATCAGCAGGCCCAGTGTGGCACCCATGCGAACACCGCCCGCAGGTGCTACCGCTCGCGCCGGGCGCCCGCGGCCGTAGGCAAACACGATGCCAACCATCAGGGGAGGGGTCAGCAGCAGCGCCAGACCTCCCACCTCGCCGCTGGTAAGCGCACCCGGCAACAGCGAAGCAGGCACTACCCCGAGCAATGCCGCGAGTGCTGTGATGCGGAGTGCCCGGGACCAGTCCAGAGCGTCGGTTCCGGAGCCCAGTCTGGCGGCGTCACCCTCAAAAGGAGGCGCTGCAGCGGCTTCCATCACCTCGCCCGACACCCGGATCTGCGGCAGACCGCAGACCGCGCAGAAGGGTGGGGGGGCATCTTCAATCGATAGCAAAATCGCGCCGCAGCGTGGACAACTCTCGTTCATGCACCTCTGAGGCTATCGCAGATGGCGAAGCCGTGACCTGGCAGCCGCTATCAGGCGCCTTTGCCCTCGTCCCGCGGCAGTTCCAGCGACACCAGTCCGAACTTGGTGCCTGACGCGTTGGGTTTGAACGAGACAATGTGCTGGCGCGAGGGTGAGCCGGACTTCAGTTTTGTCTCATCGTCATCGTCGCCATCGTCATGGGTGTGGGTGTGAGCGTTGTTATCGTCCGCACAGGTCAGTCCCAGGCCGGTCTTTTCCGGCTTGCCGATGGGCTGCTTGTGGCGGCACTCAATCACATTGCTGTACTGGGAGAGGGCTTTGCGATAGAAAGCGCTTACCTTGTCCGGGCTGTCGGACGAGGTGAATCCCATGGCCAGCACGCGCAGGTGAAAGGCACCGAAGTTCATGTCCACATCAGCCGATCCGCTGTTGTTGCCGCTTTTCTTTTCCGGCTCGGCGCCCGGATACAGGGGCAGGCCGAGTTTGTTCTGTACGGATGCGCTGTCGGTCTTGACGGACATGCCGCCCAGCGGCGTGGAGATGGCAACATCGTTGTCGCCTGCCGCGCCCTTCCTCGACTGGACGAAACAGCCTGCGAGGGGCAACAGGAGAAGAGTGGCAGTGAGAACGTTCCGGCGCAGAAGCATGGGTGTCAAACCTCATTGATGGGACTGGAAGGAGCATACGGCGCGTTCCCGATTTCGGTTCCCGAAATTTACTCAAAGAATGTGAAGGGTTCGTTCTTTCGCGAAAAATGTATTGACTTTGTTGTAACGGTGGCCCAATATCTAGGGTGGCTGGCAACTTAGTGTCCATGCGTAGCGTTGGCGATGTAGATTCGGGTCTTTCTTCAGGGAGACGACTCGCAGGAGGCAATCCAACGTCACTCTCTGGCGCACTCCATAGCCTGGCTGTTCCTGCGCTTGAGCAAGGCCCCGTGATCCTGCGGGGCCTCTTTTTTCCAAGGGAACCTTCCTGGCGTCCATCGCAGGAGCATTGCAGTACATTCCTCCGGCCGGGTGCGTTTGCAGCGGTACACTGTCAGCTAACCAGAATGCGGACTTTTTGACACGGACGGGAGCGGCTGTGGCACGAACCGAGATTCGTCGAAAGTCGAAGGCTGGCGCGCCCTTGCCAGAGATCCCGGACAAGCTGTACTTCCGCATCGGCGAGGTCGGGCGTCTCTTGAACCTACCTTCGTATGTTTTGCGCTTCTGGGAGAGTGAGTTTCCGCACCTGAAGCCGAACAAGGGCGGCACCGGCCAGCGGCTGTACCGCAGGCGTGATGTGGAGGCAGCTCTTGAGATCCGACGCCTGCTGTACGACGAGGGCTACACCATTCCTGGGGCACGGCAGTTCCTAAAGGACCGGTTGCGCGCGCCCGAGCCAGAACTGGAGTTGGTGCCTGACGCCCGGGAAGCCGCCGGGTCTGCGGCAAAGTTGCGCCGTTTACGGGCCGGTCTGCGCGACATAGCCAGTTTGCTGGATCGTCCTTCACCGGCTCCGCGGCGCCTGAATCCGGCGCATCGAGGTCTGCACATTCCGCCCCGGTTGCGTACGGCGCCCGAGTCGCCGCCGCCGCTGTTCTCTCTGCCGCACGATCCAGAGGGCGATCCGCCGTCGTAAGTATCGCGCATTCCGTAGTTGGGAATTGGCTCGTTCAGCAGGATTTTGCGTCTTGCGGACATACCTGCGTGGGTCTAGGCTTGAGCTGCATGGTTGGTTCGAAACCCAGCGATCCACGCATCACCGTCACCTCGTCGGAGGCGACAGGGCGCAAGCACCTGGTGCAGCCTTATGACGATCTGCCAGTGGTGGACCGGGCAGCGCGCGGCGGGGTGTGCGAGCTGTGTGGCAATCCCCGCTTCCGGCGATCGCGTCTTCGATTTGGCGATCTCTCCCATCTGCTGTTGCTCAAGTTTCCCGTCCGCTGCACCCGTTGCGGACAGCGGCAGTACATGGGCCTGGGCGTGGCATCCGGGGCCGGGTCAACGCGTCCGCAAAGCGCGTCCGCTCTGCGCGCCGCCGCCGAAGGGCCGGACAGTTGGAAGACCTGGACGGAGCAGAGCAGGCAGTTCGATCGAGCCGCCAAGCAGTCCTCTGCGGATCAGCAAGGATCGGCGCGCCCGGTGGACGAGGGCAACACCCGGTAGGCCCGATCGACCGCATGTCTATGGGTCGATCTGAGATGGCTGCAGAGCGTTTCCCTGATGACTGCCCGGGTGCGTTCTGCCCGCCTCTGTCTCCCGCTCGTTAGAATGGACTGGCTTGCCCGCCCTCACACCACACGGTCCTGGCCTCATCGCCCGCATGCGCTCCGGCGCGGCGCAGACAGCTTACTCGGCTTCCTTGCTGCTGATGACTTCGGCGCTGCTTTCAGGCGTTCTGGGCCTGGTGCGGGGCAAGCTGATTGCATACCTGTTCGGCGCGGGACCGCAGGTGGATGCGTACACAGCCGCGTTTGAGCTGCCGGATACGATTTCGTACCTGCTGATCGGCGGCATCGCTTCGACCACGTTCGTCAAGCTGCTGACGCAGTACACCGCGGAGGGCAGAGAGGCTGAGGGCGACCGCGCGCTGGCCAACATCCTGAACGTGATGCTGGTGCTGCTGGCCGTCGGGATGGTGATCGCGGCGGTTCTGGCGCCGGTGTACGTGCGGTACAAGTTTCATGATTTCGACTCCCCCGCAACGGCGCACCTGTGCGTGCAGTTGACGCGCACCCTGCTGGTCAACCAGTTGCTGCTGTTCGCGGGCGGTGTGTTTGGATCGCGTCTGCTGGTGCGGAAGATCTTTGTCTACCAGGCAATGCAGCCGCTGCTTTATAACGGCGGCATCATCGCCGGTGCGGTCCTGCTGCATGCACGGCTGGGCGTTTATTCGCTGGCGCTGGGCGCGGTTCTGGGTGCGTTTCTCGGATTTTTTCTGATCAACTTCGTCGGTGCTCGCAGCATCGGCATGCGCTGGTCGCCGCAGTTCGACCTGCGGCATCCTGCCCTGCGGCAGTGGCTGCGTTTGAGCCTGCCGCTGATGCTCGGCCAGTCCCTGGTGACGCTGGACCCGTGGATCCGTAGTTACTTTGCCAGCGAGGTGCCGGGCGCGGTGGCACTGATGAACTACTCGCGCCAACTGTTCAATGCGCCCATGAACATGATCGGGCCGGCTGCGGGCGCAGCTTCGCTGCCGTTCTTTGCCACGCTGTGGTCGGGCGGCGATGTCAGCAAGTTCAGCGCGTCAGTAAACCGCGCGGTGTCGCGGCTGCTGTCGGTCAGCCTGCTGCTGACGGCGTGGATGGTGTCGCTGTCGGCACCGATCATCGACGTAGCCCTGCGTGGCGGATCGTTTCACCGGCAGGATGCGTTTGCGGCCGCCCAACTACTGGTGCTGTTCGCGCTTTCGATGGCCTTCTGGACATCGCAGAACCTGTATGCACGCGCGTTTTATGCAGCGGGGAATACGCTGACGCCCATGCTGTCCGGAACGGTGATTACGGTGCTGTCGCTGCCGGTGTATGCGGTGCTGTTCCATGCGGACGGCATTCGAGGGCTGGTCATCGCGTCCGACCTCGGCATCGCCGCGCACATGATCGCCCTGGCTGTGCTGCTGCATCGCAAGCGCATGGTCAGCCTGGGCGAATTGCACTGGGCAGAACTGGGCAAGGCCCTGCTGGC
>CBAAAE010000120.1:0-8907 GCA_964658845.1 uncultured Novosphingobium sp.
ACCCGCACCGAACGTGATCTCGGTGGTACGCGAGAACGAATTGGCAGAGACACCCTGCCGGATCCGCGCGAACTCAAGCCCGTGCAGCAGCAGCGCAAGCTCGCTGGAGGACCGCAGACGCTGCTCGACGCGCGGCTGCATGCCCGTGGGCACCATCGCCAGCGCACGCTCAATGGATTCGCTGAACCGTTCCCGCGCGAGTACAGGATCAGGCACATGCAGCAGTCGCGTGACCAGGTTCCCGGTGTCGCTTGCATCCCGCTCTACGAGATCTTCGCTGGCCCCGTCGAGCTCAAACAACTCCCACTGCGCGGCATCCGTCCGCATCCACGCAAGTCGAGCCAGCGTGGTCGCAGCGGTGCCTTTTGGCAGCACGAGACGAAGACCGCGAAAGAGCCGCTTGCCGCCCGCTCGCTCGCGGCAAAGCTGCAGCCACAGGATGCCGACGGTCAGCACTCCATCGACGGTCGCAGTCGACTCCTCGGCATCCACGCCGACGACCGCCCATGCATCCTGACCGCGATGCAGAACGCCACGCGCGTAAGCGGGACCGAAGGATTGTTCAAGGTCCATGGCAGATCGGAAGGGATCAGTCTTCCACTCAGGAAAATTACGTTGCAGCACTCGTTCCAGCGTGGCCGCGTACCGCCTGCGCGTGGTATCCCGCGCCGTGGGTGTGCGCCGATCCGGATGCGTGACCAGTTCCAGCGCCTGCGGCTTGCTCTGGCCAAAGCGCACGGTATTCAACCGCAGCGAACCTTTGCGCGGCACCGCGGACATCACACGCCGCACCAGGTTGCGTTCCTCGCTCCACAGGTGCAGCGTGCATCGGCCATGCTCCTGCGAGAGCGTGTAGCGTGCCTGCCGCATGTCGAAGAGGATACGCCCGTCTTCCAGCAGGACCGAGCTTGCATGCTCTCCGAGAAACTCCTCGATGGCAAGCGCAATCTCGGAGGGTGTTTGTTCGGCGATGGCTGCCACTTACCAGCCTTTAGCTGCTTGCAATGCATTGATGTGCGCCACGTGATGACGGCTGTGCCACGCATACTGGCAGGCAGCCTCGTCCAGCGCGACCGCACCGATTTCAGGGTGCACGTAGGTGCGCTGCCACTGCGCCTGGGTCAGCGATCGCAGAAGCATCAGCAATCGCGCGTGCAGCGCCTCGATGATTTCGAGCGACCACTCGACGGGAGCATCCTCACCATCGTGCAGGGCGGCCCACGCACTCTCGTTGTACGGCTTGATCGTGGGCGCATCTTCCGTCAGAGCAAGACGAATGCGCAGGGAAAAGTTCATGTGCGAATCGGCAATGTGATGGACAAGTTGCCGCACTGTCCATCCGCCCTCACGATAGGGGCTTCCAACTTGCTCGTCATCCAGGCGTTCCACCGCAGAACGCAGGTCATTGGGCAGTTCGCCGAGCACATCCAGCGCGTCGACAAGCATGTTCGCATCCACGTGTTGCGGTCGCTGCCAGCGGCCGATGGGATAGCGCGGATCAGGCAATATCGAAGGCGCAGCAACGCTCCGGCTCATGGTTCTGACGCTAGCACAGCTCTCATCTGCGCGGCTTTCCGGCGAATACGCGTAAACTGGAGAGAATGAGTGGTCTCGCTACCCTAACCCCGCCTCGCATCAAACCGTTTTTTCAGGATGGCTTCGGCATCGACGCAGCCCTTGCGGAGCGTTGCCTGGCAGCCGCACTGTCCGCCGGTGCGGACTTCGCCGAGCTGTACTTTGAATCGGTCACATCGACGTCGATCGGCATCGACGAGGGCATCGTCAAGTCCGCAAGTCAGGGTAACAGCACCGGCTGCGGCGTACGCGTGCTGAGCGGCGAGCGCACAGGCTACAGCTACACCGACTCGCTGCAGGAAGAGCGCCTGCTGCACGCCGCGAAGACCGCCGCGCTCATCGCGAGTGGCCCGGCAATCGTCAAGGTGCAGGGCTTTGTGGAAACCGCCGTGCACAACCTGTATCCCGTTGTGGGTCTGGACGCGGGCGTTACCGCGAAACTGGCGCTGGTGCAGCGTGCGGATCGCGCCGCGCGTGCATTTGACAGCCGCATTACGCAGGTGCGCGCCGGCTTTAACGATGAAGTGCGGCACGTCTTCATCGTCGCGAGTGACGGGACGTGGGCAAGCGATACCCAGCCGCTGAGCCGCTTCAGCGTCTCCGTCATCGCGAAAGATCCGAACGCCGACGGCGGCAAAGGTGCGACGGCACGCGGCTCCGGCGGCGGCGGCGGACGCGTCACCCTGGATTATTATTCCACCGAAAAGACGCCGGAACACTTCGCACATCAGGCCGCTCGGCAGGCCATCCTGCAGTTGACCGCAATCGAGGCGCCTGCCGGTGAAATGGCGGTCGTGCTCGGTCCCGGCTGGCCCGGCGTGCTGATTCATGAAGCCGTCGGACACGGCCTGGAAGCCGACTTCAACCGGAAGAAGCAGTCCGCGTTTGCCGGCCTGATGGGACAACGGGTTGCGACGGACAAGGTTACCGTGGTCGACAACGGCACCCTGCTAAACCGGCGCGGCAGTCTGAACGTGGACGATGAAGGCGTCGCCACACAGAACACGGTGCTCATCGAAAAGGGTGTTCTGCGGTGCTACATGAGCGACAAGCTATCGGCACGCGTGATGGGTCTGCCAAGTACAGGCAGCGGCCGGCGTGAGAGTTACGCCAGCATGCCCATGCCGCGCATGACAAACACCTACATGCTTGCGGGCGAGGACGAGCCTGCAGACATCCTGCGCAGCGTAAAGCGCGGTCTGTACGCGGTGAACTTCTCCGGCGGCTCGGTGGATATCACCAACGGCAAGTTCGTCTTTGCGGCAAGCGAGGCGTACCTGATCGAAGACGGCAAGGTCACCGCACCGGTGAAGGGCGCCATGCTGATCGGCAATGGCCCCGAGGCTCTGCAGTACGTGAGCATGGTCGGGCATGATCTTGCATTGGATGAGGGCATCGGCACCTGCGGCAAGCGCGGGCAGGGTGTGCCGGTTTGCGTGGGCACACCGACGATGAAACTGGACAAGATGACGGTAGGCGGAACGGGGCGATAAGCATGGCAGCAACCAAGGTCGAAGGCGAAAAGATTTTCGAGTGTGAAGTAAAGCGTCGACGCGTCGCGGCAAAGGGTGGATATGAGCCATTCTGGAAGGTAAAGAACGTCGGCGAGGCCGTCATCGACGGCGACACGGAGTTCCGCTGCAAGGACTGCCACGGCAGCATCAAGCTGCACAAGCAGCGCGTGCAGAACGGCGCTCCCGCGTACGTCGAGCATGCTTCCAAGCAGGATTCCGAGTACTGCCCATCAGGCCTGAACTTCCAGTCCGCGACAGACGGCCGCACGGCTCGCGTATCTGAATCACCGGTTCGTTAGGCGATGTCCACGATGAAAACCATTGAAGCTGCCGTCGGCATGCAGACGCTCGCTCGCGAGGTGGTTGATCGCGCGATGCGCGCCGGCGCGACAGACGCAGAGGCCGTCGTCGTTGAGGGTGATGAGTTCTACACCAAGGTGCGGCTCGGACAGGTGGAGACACTCACCGAATCCACCTCGCGGGCCATCGGCCTGCGTGTCTTCAATGGCCGCCGGACTGCCAGCACCTCGACGAACGACCTGAGCGAGCACGCGATTCAGCGGTTGATCAGCGGTGCGGTGGAACTCTCGAAGATCACTGAAGAGGATCCGTTCGCAGGCCTTCCGGAAGCAGGCGACTACTCGCATTTGCGCAGTGGTGAGTCGCTTGGGATCTACTTCAGCGATGTTTACGACCTGCCTGCAACTGACCGCATCGAGATGGCACGCGCGACAGAAGCCGCGGCCATGGCGGCGGACGTTCGCATCCAGAACAGTGATGGCGGCACCTTCACCGCAGCGACATCCCACAAGGCCATCGCCAACTCGCGGGGCTTCTCGGGCGAGTATCGCAAGAGCTACTGCGGCATCGGCTGCACCCCCATCGCGCAGGATGCGAACGGCATGCAGCGCGACGGCTGGGGCTCGGGCGCGCGCACCCTGGGCAAACTTGAAACACCGGAGCAGGTGGGCCTGGAGGCTGCAAAGCGTGCCGTCCGCCGGCTTGGCGCGCGGCGCGTACCCACCCAGCGCGCCACCATGGTCTTCTCGCGCGAGATCGCACGCGGCATCATCGGCGACATCTTCGACGCGGTCAACGGCGAAGCTGTCTATCGCCACGCCACCATGTTCGAAGACAAGCTCGGCGAGCGGGTCGCAAGCCCGCTGATCACCGTGGTCGACGACGGCACCATGATGCTTGAGCCAGGCCTGGGCGGCTTCGGCACGCTCCCGTTCGACGGTGACGGCCTACCCATGCAGCGCAAGGTGATCGTCGATAAAGGCGTCCTGCAAACCTACGTGACCAACAGCTATACCGCGCGCAAACTCGGCACCAGGAGCACCAGCAACGCATCGCGCGGCCTGGCTGGAGCACCGGGCATCGGCAGTGGCAATTTCTACCTGGAGGCCGGCACCCAGACGCCGCGCGAGATCATCGCGGACGTACAGAACGGGCTCTACGTGACGGAAGTGCTCGGCAGCGGCGTAAACCTGGTCACGGGCGACTACTCGCAGGGCGCGAGTGGCCTCTGGATCGAAAACGGCGTCTTCACCGGCGCCGTCGAAGAGATCACGATCGCGGGCAATCTCAAAGAGATGTACCTCAACATCGTCGCCGTCGGCAACGATCTGATCTTCCGTGGTTCTTCCGCATCACCGTGTATTCGCGTGGAAGGCATGACGATCGCCGGCTCCTAGCTCGGGCGATTACTCGTGTGAGACCGCCGAGAGGATGTCTGCCACCAGCAGATCGCGTGACGCTTCCGTCATGTCTTTCGCCAGGATGCGCACCGTAAACGCATCGGCCGGATCACGCGTCGCCTGCGGCCACATACTCACTAAATCCGCCTGCGAGATATCGTGGTAGCGAATCTCCATCTGCACCGGCGTGCTGACTGCATAAGGTTTGACCTGCGCGCGATTGCTGAGGGCAAGCTGCACCCCATCGTGAATGCGCTTGCGCGAAAGCTCTGGAGAGATGGAGTTGATCGCGTTGAAGACAATCCCATCTTTCGTTGCCACTGTCTGAACACCGGGAATTGCGCTGCGGATGTCCGCCGTGGCAGCCGTGTCGCCTGATAAAAAGACAACCGGCACACCGAAGCTGCCACAAATTGCCGCATTAAACGTAGCCTCAGACGCGACGGCGCCGTTCAGCTTCAACGTCATGCTGCCGGTGAATGTGTGCGCCATGCTGCCGTGCAGGACACCCTCAGGCGCGTGATAGCCGATCAGCACGACTGCGTCCACATCCCTCGCGATGCCTTCCACCATGCCGTAGACGCGCGGAAAGCCACGGATCAGGCGTACCCGCGGGTCGACCGTATCGGGCTCCAGGTTGGTGAAATCGCCGTGGGCATCTGCCACCAGGACGTCCGTTGCACCTGCGTCGAAAGCTCCCCGGATGGCTGCGTTCGTCTCGCCTTCCATCAATTTGCGCGCCGACGCGTAGTCTCGCGAACTGCTCATGGCGTCTGTCTTCCAGCCGACCACACCCGCGACGCCTTCCATGTCGACGGAAATCAACACCTTCAGCTTGGCCTGCGCGCCCGCCGCAGTGCAGGCAAGCACGCTGGTTACAAGCAGCTTGCAGAGTTTGTTTCGGAACGGCATAGTGCCGTGATTGTAAAGCCCCTTTGTGCCGCCAGCATCTGCGATCGATACAGGCTTCGAACCCATTCACGAAGCGTTCACTCAGGCGGTGCACACTAGGCTTAGGTTAAGGACAAGGTTTTTTTATGTTTCACAAATATGCAGCAAAATCCCTCCGCAGCACCCTCTCCGACACATCCACGCCCGCGATAGTCAACGCACAGCGAGCTAACTCCATCCGCCTGGTTACGCAGGGTGCATCTGATCGCCGTTACTCGGCGTTGCCTGAGCTGGTAGCCATTGCCTCGCGACGCTGCTCGTCCTTCTTCGCGGAAGCTGCAGTGCTGGTCCTGGTCTTCGGCATTCTGGACTTTTTCCTGCAACGCGGACGCATGGAGATGGGCTGGGTCGCGGGCGCGCTCGTCATCAGCGTCGCCCTGCTGGCCGCCAGCGTCGCAACCGATTTCAGCGCTCGGCGCTGGCTTGGCGCGCATCCCTAGCGTCCCCTCGCATGACATGGAGCAGGAAGACATCTAGGGCGAGCCGCCGCGGCGTAAATGATCCCGCTACGGCAGCTTGCCCGCTTCTTCCATCGCTTTCCATCCATCCGCGCCGCTTAGAAAGCGATCGGGACGGAACTCCTCGGCTTCCTTCGATGTGAGCTGGTGCGACCACGCGATTCGGCCTGAGTAAGCTGCTCCTGGGCCTGTGCTGTGATACTCCGCGTAGAAGGGCGTTGTTACATCGGGCGTGTTCGAAGTCCACCCGTTCCAACCAGCGGGGTCGAGCGTCGCAGGCAGTTCCGTGTCGAGGTATATAACGCGGGAGTAAGCTCGCCAGGGTCGGCCCAGATAGAAGTGCCGGTCAGCTAATCCTTCGGCTGTTACTCGCGAATGATCGATAACATACCCCGTGTTCTGCGACACAGCAGTCCGCGACTGCGCCGTCACGTAACCAGGTCGCATAATATGAATTTCAGTGCGTTCGAACACGGCGGCAGCATTGCCGAAGATAAAATCCACACCGCCACTTATGTATGAGTCCACATAGAGTTGTCGGCCGTGGTTGGCGAACAGCGTGTCCTGATCGCCCAGGAAACGACAGTGCTTGAAGATCGCACGATCGGCATTCACAGCGATTGCGACGGCCTGGCCAACCGGGCCGGCATCGTTCTGGAAGGTGATGTTATCCGCCTGAAAATCCAGTCCGCCGATCTGAACGGTTTCGCTGAAAAAGGTTCCACCGGATGTCTTTGCGCTCTGGCTTGCGACAATCACAACCTGCGATGGATCGCTGCCGGTACCGAGAAATGTCGTTCGCGGCCTCTCGGGCGATACCCAGACACGTTCTCGATACGTTCCCGGAGCGATTTGCAGATACAGTCGCCCATGCGCTCCGGGTTCAGGCGCATGGTCCATGGCCATCTGGATCGTCGGGAAGTCGGTTGTGCTTGAAGTTGTGCCCTTGGAGTCAGGTGAGACACGCACATGAACATCCTGAGCAACTGCGGCGGCAACCAGCAACCCGAGCATGGCCGCGCAGGAAAACCGTAGTGTTGAAATAGAACGCATAAGCCTCCGATCTTCCGCGCTAACTCAAACTAGCGACTAAGCCGGGCAATTTGACAGCACCGCGGTATGAAGAGGAACCTTACCAGATTCATGATGTATTTACTTTCTACTGAGATGCTGAGGTACATGAATACCCGCCTGCTGGCTGCATTTCCCTTGCTGATAGGCATGACACTTATGGCCCAACCGACGACCGCAACAGGCACGCCCACCAACCCGTGGCTCAGCCTTATGGAGCGTGCCAAGGCGCATGCCTCGGCACATGGCGCAATCACTCCGCTGCTGTCGCCGGTCGATCGCAGCGTCTCGCCTGCGGCGTTTGGCTTGCCTGCCGACACGCCCGCCGTGCCCGTCGCTGACCTGCAGGCCAGGGGCATCCGCGTCGTGCCCTGGACCACAAACGATCCCGAGAAGATGCGTGCTGTCATCCGCACCGGTGTCGACGGGCTGATCAGCGATCGTCCCGATCTGTTGCAGAAAGTGCTTCAAGAGGAGCGGGCTAGCCGGCCTGACGATCCGAAGTTGAAACACTTCGTGGTATCGGCGCACAGGGGTGGACGTGGCCTGCGACCGGAGAACACACTGCCATCGTTTGAGAGCGGGCTGGACCAGCTTGCGACAGAGCTGGAGACCGACACCGGCGTCTCTACCGACCATGTTTCGCTCATCTGGCACGACCAGTTTTACAACCCGCAAAGCTGCAGGCGTGCTGACGGTAAGCCCTACACAATGGAGAACCGGGTCTATCTTCGTGACATCTCCTCGACGGACGCGCAGGCGACCTTTGTCTGCGACAAACTCCACTTCGGAGCGGATCAGAAGAACGACCTTGCGCTCTCCCCGGTAGCGGTTGCCTTTGCGGCGAAGGAGCACCTTGCAAGTCCGTACGTACCCACCTATGTCGCCCAGCTTTTCCGGTTTGTTGACTTCTACCTCCAGTTCTACAGCACCGGCGCAGGCAGGCAGCAGCCCAACGCAGCGGAGCGTGCAGCCAACGCGCGAACCGTTCGATTCAACATTGAAACGAAAATCCTGCCTCCCGCAGCCGCATCGGAACAGGATCCAAAAATTCCCGCAGAGCTCACCGCAAATCACACGGTCGATCCGCAGACGTTTGTTACAACACTGGCCGGCATGATTACAAAGTCCGGGATGACAGGCCGGTGTGCCATCCAGAGCTTCGATTTCCGCACGTTGCAACTGGTTGAAGAGCAATTCCCCAAGATCCCGACGTTCTATCTCACAGAAAACTACAAGGTGCTTTCGACAGCCTTTGTGCCAGCTGATCTACAGGCGCCTGCGGCGAAGTAAGTTCTGTAAGTACTGAGCCTCGCATCAGCCACGTAAGTCATTCAGGCGCAGCAGACGGTCGGTCTGGACGTAAGCCTCACTTACCCATTCCACAATGCGTGCGGGGTCAGGTGAGTACTCTAACTCGATTGACACCGCACCGTCGATTTCGAGCCCTTTTACTGCCTGCAGGTATGGACTGAATTTGACGACGCCGCGACCGGGCGGCAGGTCCCCGTGCACCATGCCATCGCAATCGCTGATGTGTACGTGGATCGCTTTTCCCTTCAAGACCGACAGGCTCTCCGGCCCGCAATCCGCGAGCACAAGATGACTGATGTCGATGTTGGCGCGGACGCGCGGGTG